>DASQLM010000001.1:0-4434 GCA_035630015.1 Thermoleophilaceae bacterium
GCGCCCGCGGCGCCTGTTCGAGCAGCTGCTGCGCGGGTGTGAGCGGGCTATCGACGAGGTGTATCCGATCCCCTTCGCCGGCGCCGAGCCGCCATCCCCGGCAGCGGCTCCGGTCACCGCGACGGTCGCCCACGAGGGGCGGGAGGGCGTGGTGTCGGCGCTGGACCGCCCGCGGCTGATGGCCATCGCGGTGGAAGCCGGCGCGGTGCTGGAGGTGGTCGCCGCCGTCGGGGAGTTCCTGCGGCGGGACGCGTCGCTGGTGCGGGTCCGGGGCGGGGGTGAGGTCTCGGCGGACGACGTGGAGCGGGCGGTGATCGTCTCTGACGAGCGCACGCTCGTCCAGGACCCGGCGTTCGCCATCCGGGCGATCGTGGACATCTCGATCCGGTCGCTCTCGGCGGCCACCAACGACCCCACGACAGGCACCCAGGCGCTGGACACGCTGGAGTCGATCCTGCACCTGCTCGGCGAGCGTCACCTGGGCGCGGGCTACGTGCACGACCAGGCGGGGGCGCTGCGGCTCGTCTACCACGCGCCCGGCTGGGAGGACCTGCTGGAGCTGTCGCTTACCGAGATCCGCCACTACGGCGCCTCCTCGCACCAGGTGGCACGGCGCCTGCGGGCGCTGCTCGAGGGCTTGGCCGCGGCGGTGCCCGAGGAGCGCAGGCCGGCCGTGGCCGCCCAGCTCGCGCTGCTGGACGCGGCGGTCGAGCGGGCCTACGAGGACCCGGCCGAGCGGGCGCTGGCGTCGCAGGCCGACCACGTCGGGCTCGGCGGGCCAGCCAGTGCGCTCATGCGCCACCGCTGACGCGCGCGACCACGGCCACCAGCACCGCCCAGCAGGCCAGCGCGCCCGCGGTGGCCAGGGCGAACGCCGCCGCCACCCCGACAGCGTCGATCGACGCGGCCAGCAAGGCGAAGAACACCGTGAAGCACACCAGCGCCCCGCTCAGGCCGGACAGCAGCTCGATGGCCGCTCCGGCGCCGGTGTGCGCCTGTGTGAAGCCGGCCAGTACCGCGGTGATGATCGGGAAGGGCGCCAGCAGCCCTGCCAGGTGGGCCGACAGTGACCCGGCGGCGGCCGTCAGCGCGATCACCAGCGTGGCCGTGACCACCAGCCGCCAGACCAGCAGGTCGGGACCGGACTCGACGCCGGCGGTGTCCGGCGCCATCCGGTGCAGCGCGAAGGTGCCCACCGCCACCGCGGTCAGTGACAGCGCAGTGCTGACCGCCAGCGGTGGCTCGACCATGGCGAAAGCCGCGGTGCCGGCGCCGAACGCGGCCCAGCCCGCCGCCAGCGCCACCGCGGTCCCGTGCCGCCGGGCCGCGAGCGCATAGGCCAGGCAGAAGCCCACAAGCGAGACGATGCCCAGCACGGCCCCGGCGGCCGCCTCGTCGGCGAACGCCTGGCCCTGCTCGACGGCGTAGATCAGCAGGATCGGGCCGGCAACCACGGGCAGGCCGCCCACCAGCCCGCCGGCCCGGTGCCCCAGCCGGCCCGCGACCTTGGTGGCGATCGCGACCAGGGCCGGAGCGAGGGTGAGCTTGAGGGCGAGGGCGAGCACGGGGCGCGCGCCATCGTCACAGAGACGTCACCGTCGCCACCCTGCCGTCACGCGGGCGCCGGCAAGCTCGAAGCGTGTTCGTAGAAGCGTCCCAGGATGAGACGGAAGTCGTGACGCTGGGACGGTCGACCATCCGCGTGTCGTCCGGCGCCACGTTGGACGCCAGGATCGCCGCGGTCACCGAGGAGCAGCACGGCGTGGTGAGCGGCGAGCAACTCGAGACGGTCGGCCTCAGCGCCAGCGGTGTCAGGTCACGAGTGGGCCGCAGTCGGCTGTTCCGCGTGCGGCGAGGCGTCTTCGCCCTGGCGCCGACGCTGCCGCCGCTCGGCCCCGTGGCGGCGGCGGTGCTGAGCTGCGGTCCGCGCGCGTGCGCATGCCACCTCACCGGAGCCGGGATCCAGAACCTCCAACACGACGGACGGGTGCTCATCGATCTGGCGGTTCCCTCACCAACAGGGCGCGGCGAGGGTGGTCTCGTCACCCACTCCGCCGGGCGACTGAGGCCCCGCGACATCGATGTCGTGGATGGGATCCCGGTGACCTCGGTCGCCCGGACGCTGCTGGATTGTGCGGCGGTCGTCGGCCGCAGGGGGACCGAGCGGCTGATTCAGAAGGCGGAGTGGAACGGCAGCTTCGACCTGCATGCAGTCCGCGATCTGTTGTGCCACGTGCCTGGGCACCGCGGCGCCGCCACCCTCCTCGCCGCCATCGGCGACGCCGCCGGCGCCCGCGGCGCAACCGCATCCGGCTACGAGGACAACCTGCTCGTGGCCCTACGCGCCGCGGGGGCACGCGAGCCGGAGTGCAACCCTCCGATCGCGCTCGGAGACGGCGAGTACGCCTACCCCGACTTCCTGTGGCGGTACGAGCGCCTGGCCGTCGAACTCGACCCGCGGAGCACGCACGACCGCACCGCCAGCTATCGCTCCGACCGCCAGCGCGACCGCGCCCTCAGGCGCGCCGCCGGCATCGAGACGATGCGCTTCTGCGACGACGACCTCGTCGATCCGGACGCCTGCGCGGCCGAAGTGGTCGTCGAACTGGCGACGAGTTACGAGTTCCGTCCCAGCCTGGGACGGAACTCGTAACTCGATGCCTAGACAGCCGCCGCCACCGCGGAGCCGTCCTTGTACTGCTCGCCGGCCTCGGCCTTGGCCACCAGCGACGCCGGCGGCTCGAAGCGCTCGCCGTAGGTGCCGGCCAGCTCGCGCGCCCGCTCCACGAAGCCGGCAACGCCGCCCTCGTAGCCGTTGATGTACTGGAGCACGCCGCCGGACCAGCCCGGGAAGCCGATGCCGAAGATCGACCCGATGTTGGCGTCGGCGATGGTCTCGATCACGCCCTCGTCCAGGCAGCGCACGGTCTCCAGCGACTCGATGAACAGCATCCGCTCCTGGAGGTCCTTGAAGGGCACGTCGTGGTTCTGGCCGCCGAACGCGTCCGCCAGGCCGTCCCACAGCCCGGAGCGCTTGCCCTCCTCGTCGTAGGCGTAGAACCCGCGACCCTCGAGCTTGCCGGGGCGGTCGAACTCGTCCAGCATCCGGTCGATCACGCCGATCGAGGGGTGGTCCTCCCACCCGCTGCCGCCACCGGCGCCGGCCTCCTCGGCCGCCACGCGGATCTTGCGCATCAGCTTGAGGTTCAGCTCGTCGGAGAGCTGCAGCACCGGCGCGGGGTAGCCCGCCTGCGACGACGCCTGCTCGATCGACGGGGCCGGCACGCCCTCGGTGAGCATGCCGATCGCCTCGTTGATGAACGTGCCGATCACGCGCGAGGTGAAGAAGCCGCGCGAGTCGTTGACCACGATCGGCGTCTTCTTGATCTGCTTGACCACGTCGAGCGCCCGGAACACGGTCTCGTCGCTGGTCTTCTCGCCCTTGATGATCTCGACCAGCGGCATCTTGTCCACGGGGGAGAAGAAGTGCAGCCCGATGAAGTCGTCGGGACGCGAGACGCCCTCGGCCAGTTCGGTGATCGGCAGGGTCGAGGTGTTCGAGCACAGCAGCGCGTCGTCGGCCAGATGCGGCTCGATCTCGGCGAACACCTGCGCCTTGACCTTCGGGTCCTCGAACACGGCCTCGATCACCAGGTCGGCGCCGTCGGCGTCGGCCGGGTCCACCGAGGGCGTGATCCGCGCCAGCAGCGCGTCGCCCTTCTCCTGGGTGACCTTGCCGCGCTCCACGCCCTTGGCCACGAGGCCCTCGGAGTAGCCCTTGCCGCGCTCGGCGGCGGCCTGGTCCACGTCCTTCAGGACGACCTCGATGCCCGACTTGGCGCACTGGTAGGCGATGCCGGCGCCCATCATGCCCGCGCCCAGCACCACGACCTTCTTGGAGGCGAACGGCGGGATGTCGGACGGCCGGTCGCGGTCTCCGTTGACCTGCTGGAGGTCGAAGAAGAACGCCTGGATCATGTTCTTCGACACCTGGCCGGTGACCAGGTCGGTGAAGTAGCGGCCCTCGATCTCGATGGCCGAGTCGAAGTCCACCTGTGCGCCCTCGACCGACGCCGACATGATGTGGTGCGGCGCGGGGTAGTTGGCGCCCTTGATCTGCTTGCGCAGGTTGGCCGGGTAGGCCGGCAGGTTCATTGCCAGCTTGGGATTGGACGGCGTACCGCCCGGGATCTTGTAGCCCTTCTCGTCGTAGGGCTGCACGGCCTCGGGGTTGTCCGCGATCCACTTCTTGGCCGCGGGCACCAGGTCGTCCGGGCTCTCGACCAGCTCGTCCAGCAGGCCGAACTCCTTCGCCTGCGCCGGGCGGTAGCGCTTGCCCTGCAGCAGCCACTGCATCAGCGCGTTGGTGATGCCCAGCAGGCGCGTGGTGCGCACCACGCCGCCGCCGCCGGGCAGCAGGCCCAGCTGGACCTC
>DASQLM010000002.1:0-14595 GCA_035630015.1 Thermoleophilaceae bacterium
GCGGGAGTTCGGCGACATCTCCGAGAACTCGGAGTACGACGACGCCAAGAACGAGCAGATGATGCTCGAGAAGCAGATCGCCGAGATCGAAGAGCGGCTGCGCAGCGCGCGGATCATCGACGAGGACAACGTCTCGACCGACGTGGTCAGCGTCGGCTCCACCGTGCACGTCAAGGACCAGAAGACCGACAAGTCGGTCAAGTACCGCATCGTCGGCTCCTCGGAGGCCAACCCCTCCGAGCAGAAGCTCTCCAACGAGTCCCCGGTGGGCAAGGCCCTTCTGGGCCACAAGCGCGGCGAGACGGTGAAGGTGCCGGTGCCCCGCGGCCCGGCCCGCCAGCTCAAGATCACCAAGATCGAAGCGGCTTAGTCTCCCGGCCCATGGCCGGGCCTGACGACGACCGCCGCGCAAAGCTGGAGCGCCTGCGCGAGCAGGGCATCGATCCCTTCCCGCACGCCTACGAGGGCGTTTCCCCCGCCGGCGCAGTTCACGAAGCACACAGCGGCCTCGAGGACGGGGAGGAGACCGACGACGCCTACCGCATCGCCGGCCGCCTGGCGGCCCGCCGCGGCCACGGGGGCGCCGCCTTCCTCGACGTGGTCGACCGCTCCGGCCGCCTCCAGGTGCACGCCAAGCGCGACGTGCTGGGCGAGGAGTCCTTCGAGCGCCTGACCGAGTGCGACCTCGGCGACCTGATCGGCGTGGACGGCACCGCCTTCAAGTCCCGTCGCGGCGAGCTGACCCTGAGGGCCACCGATTGGACCCTGCTGGCGAAGTCTCTCCGTGCCCCGCCCGAGAAGTTCCACGGGCTCGAAGACGTGGAGACCCGCTACCGCCACCGCGAGCTGGACCTGATCGCCAACGAGGAGTCGCGAGAGCTGTTCATCCTGCGCTCGCGGATCGTCAGCGCGGTGCGCCGCTGGCTGGACGAGCGCGGGTTCCTCGAGGTCGAGACGCCCATCCTTCAGCCGCTGTACGGCGGCGCGCTGGCCCGCCCCTTCGTCACCCACCACAACGTGCTGGACCGCGACCTCTACCTGCGCATCGCCGACGAGCTGTACCTCAAGCGCCTGATCGTCGGCGGCCTGGAGAAGGTCTACGAGATCGGCAAGGACTTCCGCAACGAAGGGGTGTCGCACAAGCACAACCCCGAGTTCACGATGCTCGAGTGGTACGAGGCCCACGCCGACTACACGCAGATCGCACAGGAGCTCGAGGAGCTCGTCTCGTACGTGGCCGGCGAGGTCGGCTACGACGGCGAGCTCGACTTCTCCACCCCCTGGCGCCGGGTCACCCTGCGCGATGCCATCAAGGAGGAGTCGGGCATCGACATCGCCACCGACGAGCTGCCGGGCGAGGGCACGTGGGCCAAACGGGTCGACGACCTGCTCTCCAAGCACGTGGAGCCCAAGCTCATGCAGCCGACCTTCATCCTCGACTACCCCAAGGAGCTGTCGCCCTTCGCGAAGGACCACCGCTCCGAGCCGGGGCTGGTCGAGCGGTTCGAGTGCTTCGCCGGCGGGATCGAGTTCGCCAATGCCTTCAGCGAGCTGAACGATCCCGACGAGCAGCGGGCCCGCTTCGAGGCCCAGCGCGAGGAAGCCGACGACGAGTCACAGCCCTACGACGAGGACTACGTGCGGGCCCTGGAGCACGGGATGCCTCCGACCGGGGGGATCGGGATCGGGATCGACCGGCTGGTCATGTTGCTGAGTGGGAAGGACTCGATCCGCGAGGTCGTCCTCTTCCCGGCGATGCGCTCCTAGCGCCGCCCGGGCGGCCGCCAACCTGGCGCGAACGGCGAAGTTGTGCCTCTGCGCCCCGCTCTGAGCGGTGTTTTTGCACTCTCTGGGACCGGCAAGGCAACCGACATGCGTTGTTAGACTCGATTCACGGCGCGGGTCACGCCAGGACACTCATCCCGGGAGGCGAATCTGCCGATCGACCGGGTACGTAGTTCGTAGACAGGGCCCTCCCCGTCAGAACCCGACCGAGAAGGATTTTTTGAGTGTTTGAGCGCTTCACAGAACGCGCCCGTCAGGTGGTCGTCCTCGCTCAAGAGGAGGCCCGGATTCTCAAGCACAACTACATCGGCACCGAGCACATCCTGCTCGGACTTCTCCGTGAGGAGGAGGGCCTTGCTGCGCGCGTCCTCGAGTCGCTGGACATCACCGTGGAGCGCGTGCGCGCCCAAGTCGTACGCATAGTCGGGTCGGGCGAAGAGGTCACCTCCGGGCAGATCCCCTTCACGCCACGCGCCAAGAAGGTGCTCGAGCTCGCGCTGCGCGAGGCGCTCTCCCTTGGCCACAACTACATCGGCACCGAGCACATCCTGCTCGGCCTGGTCCGCGAGAACGAGGGCGTCGCCGCCCGCATCCTGCTCGACTTCGACGCGGACTCCGAGAAGATCCGCAACGAGGTCATCCGGATGCTGTCGGGTCCCGGCGGCCGCCGCCAGGGCCAGGGTCAGGGGCAGCAGGGCGAGGGCAAGAAGTCCTCGAAGCTGCTCGACCAGTTCGGCCGCAACCTCACCAAGCTCGCCTCCGAGGGCAAGCTGGACCCCGTCGTCGGCCGCGAGACCGAGATCGAGCGGATCATGCAGATCCTCTCGCGCCGCACGAAGAACAACCCCGTGCTGATCGGCGAGCCGGGCGTCGGCAAGACCGCCGTCGTCGAGGGCCTCGCCCAGCGCATCACCAGCGGCGAGGTGCCGGAGCTGCTGAAGAACAAGCAGATCTACACGCTCGACCTGGCCGCCCTGGTGGCGGGCTCGAAGTACCGCGGAGAGTTCGAGGAGCGCCTGAAGAAGGTGATGAAGGAGATCACCCAGCGCGGCGACATCATCCTGTTCATCGACGAGCTGCACAACCTCGTCGGAGCGGGCGCGGCCGAGGGCGCGATCGACGCAGCGTCGATCCTCAAGCCGGCGCTCGCCCGCGGCGAGCTGCAGACCATCGGCGCCACCACGCTCGACGAGTACCGCAAGTACCTGGAGCGCGACTCCGCGCTGGAGCGCCGCTTCCAGCAGATCAAGGTCGACCAGCCCTCCACGGAGGAGACCGTGCAGGTGCTCAAGGGCCTGCGCGACCGCTACGAGACCCACCACCGCGTCGGCATCACCGACGAGGCGCTGGAGGCGGCGGCCGAGCTGGCCGACCGTTACATCTCGGACCGGTTCCTGCCGGACAAGGCCATCGATCTCATCGACGAGGCCGCCTCACGGGCGCGCATCAAGTCGATGACGGCCCCGCCCGTGTACAAGGAGCTCGAGGACGAGATCGAGACCACGCGGCGCGACAAGGAGGCCGCGATCGAGGCGCAGGAGTTCGAGAAGGCCGCGAACCTGCGCGACTCCGAGCGCCAGCTGACCAACAAGAAGCGCGACCTCGAGGAGCAGTGGCGCTCCGGCGAGTCCGGCGAGCGCCCCGAGATCGGCGAGGAGGAGATCGCCGACATCGTCTCCATGTGGACCGGCATCCCGGTGTTCAAGCTCACCGAGGCCGAGACGCAGAAGCTCGTCCGCATGGAGGAGGAGCTGCACAAGCGGGTCATCGGCCAGCAGGCCGCGATCGAGGCGGTGTCCAAGGCCATCCGGCGCTCCCGCGCCGGCCTCAAGGACCCCAAGCGGCCGACCGGCTCGTTCATCTTCCTGGGCCCGTCGGGCGTGGGCAAGACCGAGCTGGGCCGCACGCTGGCCGAGTTCCTCTTCGGCGACGAGGAGGCCATGATCCGCATCGACATGTCGGAGTACATGGAGAAGCACTCCGTGTCCCGGCTGGTCGGATCGCCCCCCGGCTACATCGGCTACGACGAGGGCGGCCAGCTCACCGAGGCCGTGCGCCGCAAGCCCTACAGCGTTCTGCTGCTGGACGAGATCGAGAAGGCTCACCCGGACGTGTTCAACATCCTGCTCCAGATCCTGGAGGACGGATGGCTCACGGACAGCCAGGGCCGCAAGGTCGATTTCCGCAACGCGATCATCATCATGACCTCGAACATCGGGGCCTCGGAGATCGCGAAGAACACCGGCGTCGGGTTCACGATCAGCGACGACGAGGGCGGCGTCACCTACGACGACATGAAGACGCGGATCATGGGCGACCTGAAGAAGGTCTTCAGGCCCGAGTTCCTGAACCGCATCGACGAGGTCATCGTCTTCCACAAGCTCACCAAGCCGGAGATCCGCGAGATCGTGGACCTGCTGCTCAAGCGGGTGCGCGCATCGCTGGCCGAGCGGGAGCTGTCGCTGAACCTGTCCGACGAGGCGGCCGACCTGCTGGTCGAGAAGGGCTGGGACCCGTCGATGGGCGCCCGTCCGCTGCGCCGTGCCATCCAGCGCTACATCGAGGACCCGCTCGCCGACGAGGTGCTGGCCCAGAACCTGCCCGAGGGCTCGACGGTGGAGGTCGATCGCGACCACTCCGACGATCCCGAGAAGGAGGTCGACATCAAGATCACCAAGCCCGCGCGCAAGCGTGAGGCGGTGGGTGTCGGCGCCGAGGGCGGGTCGGACGAGGCGGCGACGGACCTCGAGGACGCCGGCGGCGACGACGCCGCCGACCCGACGCTGCCGGACGAGCCGCCGGTGCTGCCGGACGTGCCGGACGCACCGCCCGAGCCCGCCGCGGGCGACGAGAACTAGCGCTCGGGGGAGCCCGCCCTTAACGTTGCTGTGTGCGGGTTGCACGGCTCGTCCTCGTCCTGACAGCGCTCATCACGGCGGTCGCCGTGTTCGGTTCGGTCGTCACCATGGCCGCCGCCGCCGACCGGGCGGGCGCTGTCACCGCCCAGAAGAAGAAAAAGAAGAAGAAGGCCAGGTGCGTCAAGCGCGCCTCCGTGAACGGCAAGCGCGTCTGCCTGCGGCTGAACGCCAAGTGCGACAAGCGCTTCCGTCGCGACTACCTGCGGGTCAAGCTCGACTGCGTCAAGCGCGGGCGCAAGCGGGTGATCAAGCGCGCCACGCCGGCGGCGCTGCGACAGGGCCGCCTGCTCGCCCTGCCGTCGTCGGGCCAGCCTACGTTCGCGCAGGCCAAGGACCTGTTCGACCGCGTGGTCGCCGACCTCCCGGGCGTGAACCCCAAAAAGGGCGCCATCGGCCGGACGGGCTCGGGCACGAGCACGTTGATGTGGCTCTACCACTACCGCTCGCGCCTGCGCGCCGACCAGCGCGCCGTGCTCGACGAGGTCACCCGCCCCGACCTGTTCGTCGGCACGGTCAACGTGGATCCCGCCACCGGCACCGTCCTGCCCCCGCCGGCCGCCGCGTCGAAGCCGCTGGCCCCTCGGGCCAAGGCGGCCCAGGGCAACGACCAGCTCGTGGCGGACTTCACGGCAATCATCCGTGACGCCATTCCCCGCCTCCAGGCCAAGGGCGTCCTGGTCCGGCATCCGGTCACGGTGTCCATCGAAGGAGCCTCGCCGCCCGGTGGTGACGTGGCCAACGCCTGGCCCCAGTGGCTGACCGGTCAGGGCAATGCGTGCAAGATCAATCTGTTCGATCCGGCCAAGGCCGCGGGATTGCCCTACCGCCGTCAGGTGATCCTCCACGAGCTGACCCACTGCGCGCAGTTCGAGTTCCTCGGCGGCAGCATGCGGGCGATGCCGCAGTGGGTATCGGACGGCACCGCGGAGTACGTGGCCTACAACCTGATCCAGGAGTGGATCGGGACGGTCCCCGACCCCAACTGGTGGAGCGCGTGGCTACGCACGAGCTCGGACCTCGACCTGTTCACGCACACCTACGACGCCGTCGGCTTCTGGTCGCTGCTCGCCCAGAAGGGCGCCAACGTGTACTCGCTGATCGGCCCGGTCGTAGCGGCCGGGGGCTCGGGCGCCGCGTACGCGAGGGCGACCGCCGGGGTGGACGGCTCGTTCCGCGACGACTGGGGCACCTCGCTGGCCAAGACGCCGCAGTTCGGCGCCAGGTGGAACCTGGTGGGCGCGGGGGCGCCGTCGAACCTGCCCATAATCGGGCTTCCGGTCACGGCCGACGGCCCGCCGCTCATCCGAAGGGTGCAGAGGCGAGGCGGGGAGTCGTTCCTGATCCAGCCCCGGAACGCCGACATCCTGCAGATCAACGGCGGCGAAGGCACCAGGGGAGCCGTGAGAGCCGGCGACGGTCTCAACCGTACGCTGACCGAGGAGATGACCTTCTGCATGCGCCCCCAGGGCTGTGAGTGCCCGGGCGACCCGGAGCGGTTCCAGAAGCTTCCCAAGTCGAACCTGTTGATCGGCTTCGCCAACGACCAGGGGGCCGGCCAGGTGCAGGTCACGGCCGAGACGTTCGAGAAGAAGTGCAAGAAGGAGAAGGCCAAGGACGACGGCGAGGACGGCAAGGGCAAGGGCGGTGCGGGGGGCATCAACCTCGACCTGCTCACCGGCGCGGAGAACGCGCCCCGGCGCGTGGGCAGGATCTCGTCGGGCTCGTGCGGCTTCAGCGGCAAGACGTTCACCGCCCGCGGCAGCGGAAGCGGCTTCCGGTTCTCGCTGCGGATCGCGCGCGCAAGGGGCCCGGGGTCTTACACCGTCCCCTACAGCAGCGGCGCCACGTTCATCAAGGTCTCCGGCAGCGGCACTTTCTCCACCACCTTCGGCGGCCGTGGCCCCGCGGGCGGCAGCGTGGTGATCAAGAGGATCCGTGTGGGCAAGCGCATCCGGCACCGGATCAGCGTGGGCTTCACGCCGCTCGTCAACTCGAGCAGCAGTCGGGCGCTCACCCTGACGCCGGGGCCCGGCGGCCTGGTCTGCTGACCTCGCGGCCTTGTCCCGGCCTCGGGGGAACCCCCTGAACTTTGGCGCGCGCGTTTGCGAGCGCACGCCAACTGAAGCAAGATGGCCTGGTGCAGTTCGCGTCCCGCAGGGTTGTCGCACTAGTCGTCGTTGCCGTCGCGATGCTGGCCGCCGCCGTGGCGGTTCCGGCCACCCTCGCGACATCGCCGGCTGAGGCGGCCAAGGCCAAGAAGAAGAAGAGGGCCAAGAAGCCCTGCAGCGGCAACCGCACCCCGGGCTACGTGGGTGTGTGCAAGGCGCCGAAGGTCGCGCCGGCGCCGCCCCGCCCGCCGGTGGCGCTGGGGGTCAACGCCCGTGATCCCGACTCGGTCGTGGACGCGGCCGGCACCGCGCACATCGTCTGGAACCAGAACGGCGGCGACGGGCCGGACGTGCTGCGCTACTGCCGCCTCAAGCGCGGGTCGAAGTCGTGCGACAACCCGCTGAACACGCAGGCGCTCGTGCCGGTGCAGAACCAGGAGGGCAACGACCCCGGCTTCAACGAGGACCTGGGCGGGCCACGCATCCTCGCCGTCGGCAACGAGGGGCTGGCCTTCATCACCCACCGCTACCCGAACGTCACGCGCAAGCCCGACGGCACGGCCAGTTCGCGCAGCACCTACCTGTGGGTGTCCGACAACGGGGGCAACACCATCACGGGCGGCACGCTGGCCGGTGACGCGGAGCCCTCCGGCGGAGCCACGGTGTTCACCGGGCCCACGGGCTCGCCGCAGATCGGCCTGATCTCCGACACCCGTTCGGAGGGCACGGTCTTCCAGGCCCTCTCGCCTGGCGTCTACAGCGGTCAGTCGGCTCTCCTGGGCGGCATCGACCGGGCGTACTCGGGCACGCTGGCGACGGCGGGGGGCAGGCCGATGACCGCGTTCGCCGACCAGGCGGGCAACACGTTCATCAGGCGCTGGACCGGGGCCGGTTCGCCCGCCGACCCCAGGACGTGGAACGAGACCCGGACCAGCGGTTTCGACCCGCAGCTGGCCGCCGGCCCGAGCGGCGCCTTCCTGGCCACGGCGGGCAGCGCCTCGCGCAACTCGCTGAACGTACGCAAGCTCAACGACATCGTTCCCGGCAAGGCGACCGTCCTCAAGACGGGCGCCGTCGGCGCGCGCGACACGATCGTGGACCCCGGCGGCAAGCTCCGAGTGGCATGGGTGGACCGCGTCGCCAAGGTCCCCCAGCTGCTCGAGCGCAGCTCCAGCACCGGCGGCCAGTTCAGCTCCGAGCGCATCCTGGCCCAGGCCCAGCAGGGGCTCGACCAAGTCGACCTGGGCGCCACCGACGACGGCGGCGGGTTCGCCACCTACGTCGCCGGCGGCAGCAGCCAGGGCTACGGGACCGTGTTCGCCGGGCCGTTCGGCACGCAGCGGAAGAACGGCAAGGCGGGCATAGGGGGCCAGCCCGGCGGCGGCGCCGATCCCAACGTGACCACCGCGTGCGAGCGGATCGCGTTCCGCGCGGTCGAGATCCTGGGTGGCGACAACGGCTGCTTCTCGCCCGTGCCCGGCGAGAAGGGCGTCAAGGTCAGCGACGGCACGCTCAAGCTCAACGGCCTGGAGATCGTGCCCGACCCGGGCGTGAAGATCCGGATCGACACGAAGGGCAAGAAGGCGATCGACACGGTGACGGCCTCGGGCAAGCCCGGGAAGGTCACCGTGCAGATACGGGTCAAGGGTGGCGCGTCGCCGATCGTGCTCTTCCGTGGCCCGCTGCACCTGGAGCTGCCCACCGGCGCCTCGGGCACCAAGCTCGCCACGTTCGCCCCGGGCGGGATCAACATCAAGGGCTTCCCGGTCACGGGCTCGTTCGACGTGATCCTCAAGGAGAACTCGGTGGAGATCCCGATGGAGATCGGGCTCCCCAAGTCCATGCTGAACATCACGGCCGGCGTGACGCTGCGGGCCGACAACAAGAACGATCTACGCGTCGACTCGATGCACTTCCGGTTGCCGAAGGTGGCCATCGGGCCGCTGAACCTGGCTGACCTGGACGTGTCGTGGACGGGGTCGACCGACCAGTGGAAGGGCACCGCCGAGCTGAACCTGTTCCAGGTCGGCATCCGGGTGGCCGTGCAGTTCGACAAGGGCGCGTTCACCGACGGGCAGATCACCGTGACCCCGGTGGTCTTCCCGGGGATCAAAGTGGCCCCTGACGTCTTCATCAACAACTTCTTCGGCCGGCTGAAATTGACCGATGCGGAGTCCTTTGCCGAGGCGGGCGTGCTGTTCGGCGTGCAACCGGTGTCACCGCCAAGCACCTACGTGGTGAACGTCAGGGGCTCCCTGACGGCGAGGTGGCGGCCGCAGCCCTTCGCGTTCATCATCAAGGGCGACGCCTCCCTGGGCGGGACCATCCCACTGGCCTCCGCGCAGGTCACGGCCGACCTGGACGGGAACTTCACCGCCGCCGGGCAGGCGCAGTTCAAGGTCCCGCTGGTCAGGGGCTCGGGCAAGTTCGACGGCTTCGTGTCGGCGGACACAGGCAAGTTCGCCGCCAACATCGACGCCAAGGTCGTGGTCGGGGAGGACCCCATCACGGTCACCGTGGGCACGAAGGCCGGCTTCTCCAACGAGGCCATCTACGGCTGCCAGTCCCCGATCGGCGGGTTCAAGTACGTCTTTGCCGAGCGCGACTTCACGCCGTATGTGTTCAGCTGCCCCGGCGAGCCGGAGGTCCCGGCGTTCGTGCTCGAAGAGCTCAGGAACAGCCCCGAGAAGCTCAAGCAGTTCTACCAGCAGAAGGGCATCCCGCAGCCCAAGCCGGCCGGCCAGCAGGCCCGCGTGGCGCAGGCCACCACCCCCGGCTTCGACGTGCCCAAGGGCCTTACGGGAGTGTCGGTCACGGCGATCGGGGTGCAACGCGCTCCAGGCTTCACGCTGGTCTCGCCCACCGGCCAGAGGATCGCGCCGGCGCCCGCGAACGCCGCGCCCAAGGGCGCGCCGGCCGTGTACACCAAGACCTTCTTCCGCACCATCGTCGGCATCCGGCGGCCGGCGGCCGGCCGCTGGCGGATCGAGGAGGCCCAGGCGGGCTCGATCGGCACCGTGAACATGGCGCGCGAGCTGCCCAAGCCCACGGTGCGGATCAAGGTGACCGGCAAGGGCCGCAAGCGCACCCTGCGCTACACCGCCACAGCGCGCAAGGGCCTGGCCATCAGGCTGTACGAGCGCATGGGCAAGGGCGGGCGCCAGATCGGGACGATCACGAAGAAGCGCGGCACGATCCGGTTCCGGGTGGCCGACGGACGCGGTGGCCGGCGGGCGATCGAGGCCCACGCCGAGCAGGCCGGGCTCCCGGTGGCCCAGACGCGAGTGGGCACCTATCGCGCGCCAGGGCCGGCGGTTCCGGCCCGGGTCCGCGGCCTGCGGGCCGGGCGGAAGGGGCGCACGGTCACGGTTCGCTGGCGGCGGGCGCGCGGCGCCACCGCCTATCTGGTCAAGGTCAAGGTCAAGGGTGATGGCGGCCGCCGCGTCGCCCGCCTGGTGACCAAGCGGACCCTGCGCCTCCGGCGCGTGGGTCCCAAGGCGAAGGTCACCGTCTCGGTCACCGGCCGCAACGCCAAGGGCCGCATGGGCAAGGCGGCCAAGGCGAAGGCCAAGACCAAGAAGGCGAAGTCGCGCAAGAAGCGGCGCTAGGCCGCCGGGTCGGTCCCGTTCAGCGCGTCGGCCAGCCGGCTCCGGGCGCCCGCACCCGACAGCCCGAGCTTGGCGTAGGCGTGCGTCAGGTGCGTCTCGACGGTCTTTTGGCTGACCACGAGCTCCTCGGCGATCGCCGGGGTCGTGGCCCCGGCGGCCGCCAGGCGCGCGACCCGCATCTCGCTGGCGGTCAGCGCCTCCGGCCCGCTGGTGGCTCCGCGCCGTGGGCGCCCGCCGGTCACGCGCAGCTCCTCCTCGGCCCGCTCGGCCAGCGGGACCGCTCGGCACTCCTTCGCGGTCTGCAGCCCGGCGGTCAGCTTGGCGCGGGCCTCCGAGCGACGCCCCGCGCGCCGCAGCGCAGCGCCCAGCTCGACGAGTGAGCGGGCCAGCTCGAGCCGCGCTCCCGCGCGCTCCAGCGGGGCCACCGACTCGGCGATCAGCTCGATGCCGCGCTCTCCGCCCTCCAGCATCCCGGCGGCCCGGAGGGCCAGGCCCAGCGGCCGGTCGAGCCGTGAGGCCCGGGCCAGCTCGAGCTCCTCGGCCACCAGGGCCAGGGCCTCGTCGCGGTCGTCCGGTCCCAGGGCCAACGCCACGAGCGATCGCAGCGGTGCCACGGCCGGGCCGAGGTCCAGCGAGCGGCCGATCTCCAGCGCCCGCCGCAGGTCGGCCAGCGCACGGTGGCGGTCGCCGCGGGCGGCCCGCACCCGCCCGCGGGCGATGTGGAGCATGGCCTCCATGAACGTGCCGTTCAGCCCCTGGGACTCGATCTCCATCTCGTCGAGCACTGCCACCCAGTCCTGCATGGTCGGGCTCTCCAGCAGCAGGTCCTGCAGGTAGAGCATCAGGCTGGCCACCACGGTGGGTGCGGTGGTCTGCCGGCTCAGCTCCAGGGCCGGCCTGGCGGCCGCCTCCGCCTGCGCGAGCTCGCCGCGGCGGGCCAGCAGCCAGGCACGGTGCGAGTCCGCGGTCTGGATCAGGTTCACCATCCCGGTCTGACGGGCGGCGGCAACGACGCTCTCGCCGATCGCCATGCCCCACTGGTACTCGTCGATCTCGGCCAGGGCGATCAGCACATGGGCCACCGCCCAGGTCTCGCGGCCGCCGACGTCAAGGAGGCCGCCGTCCGCGATCGCGATCTCGACCAGCTCCCTGACGCGGTCGGGGTCGCCGCCGCGATGGGCGGTCATCGCGGCCAGCACCCCCGCCAGGGCGTGGGACTCCCAGCTGGAGCCGCCGATCAGGCGTTCCAGCGTCTGGTCGTCGGTCCGCAGGGCGGCGATCGGCATGGGCGCGTAGCCGTTGACCATCAGGCCGATCGCGGTCAGGCCCGCCACGGCGTCCGACTCGTGATCGCCCAGGCTGCGCAGCGCGGAGTCGATCACCTCCACCGCCTCGATCCACCCGCCGGTCAGGAAGAGCACCTCGCTGAGCGCCAGGCTCGACTTCGCGCGCAGCGCCGTGTCGCCGGTCAGCGCCACGGCTTCGCGCAGGTGGGGGACTGCCTCGGCGTCCCACATGATCACCTCGGTCATTCCCAGCAGCGACAGGATCTCCGCCCGCGGCGGCTGCGCCGCGTTCTCCTCCAGCGCCCGCCGCAGCCACTTGATCGCCTCGTCGGGCGCGGCCCGCGCCATCGCCTCCCGCGCCGCGTCCATCAGGCCCGTGGCCACGCTGTCGTTCCCCGCCGGCCGTAGCGCGGCCAGGTGCGCGCCCACGGCCTCGGTCGTCGCGCCGTCCTCGCGCAGCAGCGCGGCGGCCCGATGGTGGAGGTCCTCGCGTTCGGCCATCGACAGCGCGTCATAGGTGGAGCGGCGCACCAGCGGGTGCACGAACACGAACGGGTCGTCGCCGGCCAGTACCTCGATCCGCTCCAGCCGCTTGGCGATCCGTCCCGCGTCCACGCCGTCGAGCCCCGCCAGCCGTGCCGCGGTCGACAGGGCCCCGCCGTCGCCGATCACCGCCATGGCGGCCGCCAGGGCGGGCGCCCCCTCGCTGACCCGGGCCACGCGCCGGCCGATCCGGTCGCTCAGCGAGGGCATCGAGGCGGCGCGGACGGCCTCGACCCCGTCGCCGTTGTCGGCCGCGCGCAGCAGCTCGGTCACGTAGAACGGGTTGCCCGCGGTCACCTCCGCGCATGCCCGGCAGGTGGCGTCATCGGCCTCGGGCAACCGGCGCCGCACCAGCTCGGTCACCGCAGCCTCGCCCAGCGGCCGGAGTGAGAGCCGCACGATCCCCGGCTCGCCCCCGAGCGCCTCCAGCAGGTCCTCCGGCGCACCCGGCTCGGCGGGCCGCATGGCCACCGTGAGCGCTACGGGCACGGACGAGATCCGGCCGGCCAGATAGCTCAGGGCGCGCAACGACGATGCATCGGCCCAGTGCGCATCGTCCACGGCCAGCAGCAGTGGCCCGGCGGCGGCCAGGTTCACCACCAGGCGGTGGATGGCGTGCAGCACGGCGGGGCCGGCCTGGGCGTCCTCGGGACTGCCGTTGCCGGTCGGGTCGAGAGTCTGCAGCGCGGCGCGCGCATCACCCGCCACCAGGCGGTCCCACTCCGTGTCGCGGGGCAGGTCCTCGAACAGCTGGCGCACGACGCCGAAGCCGAACTCGCGCTCCAGCTCGCGGCCGCGGGCCCACAGCACGCGCACGCCATCGCCTCCGGCGAGCGCGCGGCCGGCCGACACCAGCGAGGTCTTCCCGACCCCCGCGGCGCCCTCGATCAGGACGATTCCGCCCCGCCCGCCCGAGGCGTCGCCGAGCACCCGCCGAATCGCCCCGAGCTCGTCCGTGCGCTCCAGCAGCTGAGAATCAGCAGCCACCGACGCCAGATTACCGCCTAGATTCAGCGCCTCACCCGATGAAGGAGCCGCAGATGCCCGATGTGGAGATCAAGGTGCGCGAGAACGGGCCCTACAAGGTCACCGGCCCGATCACGCTGATCGACGCCGAGGGCAACCGTTTCGAGCTGCCCGACGACGGCCGCCCGATCGTGCTCTGCCGCTGCGGCGGCTCCACGACCAAGCCGTTCTGCGACGGCACCCACTCCAAGATCGGCTTCGACGCGGCCGAGCGGGCGGTGGGCGAGTCTGCCTAGGCCACGTGCGCCGTCAGGCGCGCGGCCACGGGCAAGAGGCCGCGCATGTTCCCTACGTGCTCGACGCGGCCCCCCTCGGGGGGCGTGAACCCGAACCAGCCGGCGCCGCCGAGTATCACGCCGAGCTCGGGGCGGGAGCCGGTCAGCTGCGAGATGGCCGTGCGGATGTCGGCGGCCGGGGCCCAGGAGCCGGTGCACGAGATGGCCACCAGCGCGGGGCGGTCGCGCTCGGCGAAGGCCAGCAGCGCCTGGGCCGGCAGGTCGGGGCCGGAGAACTTGACGGCGTAGCCCGCGCCGTCCAGCACGTCGCAGGCCATCTGCAGGCCCAGCACGTGGCGCTCGCCCTGAGCGCAGGCCAGCAGCGCGCGCGGTCCCGAGCGCGGGGGAGCGGTGATCAGGAGCGGGGCCAGCCGCGTCAGCATCCGGGTGGCCACCGACGTCGCCACGTGTTCCTCCGCGATGCCGATGCTCCCGTTGGCCCACTGGCGCCCGACCGCGTGCATGGCCGGCGTCATGACGTCGTCCAGGATCCCGATCGGGTCCACCCCGTGGTCCAGGGCGTCCTCGATCGCGTCCGCGGCGTCGGCCGCGTCGGCGCGCAACAGGGCGTCCAGGAGGGTGTCGGCGGGTCCGGGAGCCGTCACCAGCCGCATGGCCGCAGATTCCTCGCCTCGACCACGGCTGTCAACCCGGCCACGCTTGAGATCGCCGGGTGGGGGAACACATGACCCGGGATGCAGCGGATCCGCGCAGAGGTGGCCATCGTGGGTGCCGGCCCGGCCGGCCTGGTGCTGTCGCACCTGCTGGCGCGGGCGGGCATCGACTGCGTCGTGCTGGAGGCCCGCAGTCGCGAGTACGTGGAGCAGCGCGTGCGGGCGGGTGTGCTGGAGCAGAACACGGTCGATCTCCTGGACGCGCTCGGGGTAGGCGAGCGGATGCACCGCGAGGGCCTGGTGCACGAGGGCATCGAGCTGCGCTTCGGCGGCCGCGGCCACCGGATCGACATGGCCGCCCTGACGGGCGGCCGCGCCATCACCGTCTACGGCCAGCAGGAGGTGGTCAAGGACCTGATCGCGGCCGGTGGC
>DASQLM010000003.1:0-10343 GCA_035630015.1 Thermoleophilaceae bacterium
CAGGTCGCCGCTGAACACCGCGGTCTCGCCCTGGATCTCGCCCGCCGCCTGCTCGGCCACGTCGCCGTCCAGGTCGTTGATCAGCACCTGCGCGCCCTGCTCGGCCAGCAGCTCGGCGGTGGCGCGGCCGATGCCGCGCGCGGATCCGGTGACGATGGCGGACTTGCCGTCCAGTACTCCCACGTTGATCTCTCCTTAGGGTCAGGCTCGAAGAACTCGCGGGAGACTATTCGGCGGTGTATAAGAACGCGCATGGCTCGTCGAGTGTTGTTCTCAGGGCTTCTGCTCATCGCGCTGACCGTGGTCGCGCCGGCCGAGGCCTCGCGCGCGCCCACGAAGGCGGAATCGAAAGCCATCAAGAAGGGCTTCCTGAAGGGCCGGTCCGCCGCGGCCACGACGATCCGCCGGATTCGCGTGTCCACCGTCAGGAGCGCGTACGCGTCGGTCGCCTACCGCACCAATGTCAAGACCAGCGTGGTGTTCGCGCCGCCGGTCCCCGTGGTCCTCAAGAAGGGCGGCAAGAAGTGGAAGCCGGTGGCGGCCTCCAAGGCCCCGAAGAAGGTCAAGAAGGACCTCAAGGTCAAGACGGCCAAGAGCAACGTCCGGCTCTCAGGCGAGGTGTCGGCCACGTGGACACGGCCGGCGCGCTGCAACTCGTCCGGGATCTCGATCTACGACCCGGGCACCGACCTGCAGCTGAGCATCCAGCAGTCCCGTGAGGAGGGCTTCGGCCTCCGCGAGGCCAGGGGCGTGCGCACGGTGGTCGCCGTCTACCGCAACCGTGGCAGCGAGCTGGCCTACGAGTCGGGTCAGCCCGCCGATGTCACCGCTTCGTCCGGCGTGTTCTACCGCGACGCCGTCGGCGGGTTCGTGAACGCGAGCCTGGCGCCGCCGCCGGTGCCGACGATCATGCCGTTCGCCGTCGAGGTCAAGGGCGACTGGGTCTGCGGCTGACGCTCGTCAGCGCCTGACGGCCCAGGTCCACACGGAGCGCACCGGCCTGCCGGCGCGTCCGGGAGAGTGCATCCACGACAGGTGTAGGTGGTTGCCTCGGCCGTGGTTGTAGTCGCCGTTGTAGCCCACCCAGCGGAACGGGGGCCGGGGGCGGTTCTGGCGCGGCTCGGCCCACTTCGCCAGCTTGTCGACCTGGCGCCAGCTGCCGCCGGCGCCCGGGTAGATGTCCAGGCCCAGGCCCAGCGGGTGCTCGCCCTTCGCCTTGTGGTTGCCGCCCACCTTGTAGCCGTCGCCCAGGCGCAGGTGGTAGCGGCGGACCAGGTACAGCACGGCGGGCAGGATCCGCCGGTCCACGCGGGTGCCGTACTGGCCGGGCACGGCCACGAACCGCCCGCCGCCGGTCCGCGCGCGCAGCGAGCCGATGCGCCCGGCGGGCGCGTAGTCCACGATCTCGCAGGACACGTCCAGCTCGTCCAGCACCTCCGCGCGGGCGCGGTCGCGTCCCTCGCCGCAGGCCACGGCGTCGGTCTTGCGGTCGCGCATGACCACGCGGTCGTTGCCCCGCCCGCCGTCGGCGGTGTCGGCGCCGCTGCCGCCGTCCAGGGTGTCCTTGAGGGCGCCGCCGTAGAGCTGGTCGTCGCCCGGGCCGCCGCGCACGAGGCCGGGCAGCGGCGCGTACAGGGAGAGCGAGTCGTCCTGATCGCCCAGGTCGGCGTCCACGCGTGTGAGGCCCGCCGCCGGGCAGCTGACGGCGCCCGGTTCGAGGGTGGGGGTGCAGGTGCCCGCGGGCACGGGGTGGGTGCCGGTGTCCCGGATCGTCAGCGTCCCGAGCACGCCCGTCGAGATCTCGAGGGCGTTGACCTCGCCGGGCGGGGCGGTCACGCGCAGCGTGCCGCCGCCGGTGGTCACGGTGGCCGCCTGCGCGGCGGGCGCACAGGCCGCCACGGCGGTCACGGTCAGGGCGAGCAGGATCCGGCGCATCCGCTCTGTGTCGGCAGCAGAGCGGCGGGCTAAAGCCCGAGCTGCTTCCCGAGGATCTCCTTCATGACCTCGTCCGTGCCGCCGCCGATCGGGCCCAGGCGCAGGTCGCGGGCCACGCGCTCGATCTCGTACTCCTCCATGTAGCCGGCGCCGCCGTGGATCTGCAGCGCGTCGTCGGCCACCTCGAAGGCCGCGCGCTGGGTGGCCAGCTTGGCCATCGTGACCTCCTTGATGGCGTCCTGGCCGTCGTGGAACAGGCGCAGGGCGTGGTAGGTCAGCGAGCGCCCGGTCTCCAGCTTCAGGGCCATCTCGGCCAGCTTGTGGCGGATGGCCTGGAAGTGGCCGATCTGGCGCCCGAAGGCGTTGCGCTCCAGCGCGTAGGCCACGGTGGCGTCGATCACCCGCTCCATCGACCCCACCGCGCCCAGGGCCATCAGCAGCCGCTCCCACTGGAAGTTGGCCATGATCAGGTAGAAGCCCTTGTTCTCCTCGCCCAGCAGGTTCTGGTCCGGCACGAACACGCCGGAGAAGGCCAGTTCGGCCGTGTCCGAGGCGCGCCAGCCCATCTTCTCCAGCTTCTTGGAGACGCTGAAGCCCTCCATGTCGCTCTCCATGAGCAGGAACGACAGCCCCGAGTGGCCGCCCTCGGCCGTGGTCTTCACGGCGGTGACCACGAAGTCCGCGCGCACGCCGTTGGTGATGAACGTCTTCGAGCCGTTGACCACGTAGCCGCCGTCCACCTTCTCGGCGCGGGTCTTGATGCCGGCCACGTCCGAGCCCGCGTCGGGCTCGGTGATGCCCAGCGCGGCGATCCGCTCGCCCTTGATGGCGGGCACCAGGAAGCGCTGCTTCTGCTCCTCGGTGCCGAACTTGAACAGCGGTGGGGTGGCGATCCCGATGTGGGCGCCGATGCCCGCCGCGACGCCGCCCGAGCCACAGCCCGCCAGCTCCTCGGTGAACACCGCGTCGTGCAGGTGGTCGCCGCCCTCGCCGCCGTAGGCCTCCGGGTACTTCAGTCCCAGGAAGCCGTTGGCCGCCAGCTTGCCGAACACCTCGTCCGGGAACCACTCGGCCCGCTCCCACTCGTTCGCGTGCGGGCGCAGCTCCTTGGCCACGAACCGGCGGATCGACTCGCGCAGCTCGCCGTGCTCCTCGGTGAACGGCGGGATCGGCCGCGTGGGCGCGGCGGCCGGGACGCCCTTGGTGAACTCGCGCGCGCTCATCGGGCGCGCATCATCTCAGCCCGGCTTGCGCACGCGCACCTGGTAGAGGCCCATGAAGCCGGACTCGAAGCCGTTGCGCGCCACGCGCAGGTACAGCCGCCATACCCGGGCGCGCTCGGCGCCGCCCAGCCGCTCCGCCTCCGCCAGGTTGGAGTCGAAGCGCTCGGCCCAGTGCCGAAGCGTCTCGGCGTAGTCCATGCGGAAGTCCTCGGCGTGCTGCAGCGGCATGCCCGCGCGCTCGAACGAGTCGATGATGCGCGACACGTGGATCGGGTCGGCGTCGGGGAACACGTATCGCTCGGAGAAGTCGCCGGCGTCCGGGTCGCTGTGGCGCAGCCGGGCGATGCCGTGGTTCAGCACCTGGCCGCCGGGCCCTACCAGCGAGGCCAGCTTGCGCGTGTACCCGTCGATGCGCTCCTCGCCCACGTGCTCGACCATGCCGATGCTGGCCACGGCGTCGAACGTCTCGCCGGACAGGTCGCGGTAGTCCTGCACGCGGAAGTCGACCTTGTCGCCCACGCCCGCGCGCTCGGCGTTCCGGGTGGCGCCGTCGGCCTGGTTCTGCGACACGGTGATCCCTGTCACGTGCACGCCGTAGTTCCTCGCGGCGTGGATGGCGAACGCGCCCCAGCCGCTGCCGATGTCCACGATCCGCATGCCCGGCTTGAGGTCCAGCTTGGTGCAGACCAGGTCGAGCTTGGCCACCTGCGCCTCCTCCAGCGTGGTGGCCCCGCGGGAGAAGATCGCGCAGCTGTAGGTCATCGACTCGTCCAGGAACAGCCGGAAGTAGTCGTTGGAGACGTCGTAGTGGTGGCGCACCGCGCGCTGGTCGCGGGTGCGCGTATGGCGCCGGCCCTTGGGCTTGAACTCGGCGGCGGGCGGGCGCGGGGGCAGGGTCAGGCCCGCGGCGCGGACCGCGCCCCTCATCAGCTTCAGCTTGTCGGCGCTCTCGATCGGCGGCGGCGACCAGCCGCGCAGCATGTCGGACACGGCGTCGATGTCGTCCACGTCCAGGTCGCCGGTCACGTAGGCGCGTCCCAGGCCCAGCTGGCCCGGGGCGGCCAGCGCCTGCGCCACCGCCTTGGGCGAGCGCACCGTGAAGGTGGGGCCGGCGCCGTTCTCGGTGGCGGGGAGCGAGCTGCCGTCCCAGAAGTCCAGGCGGAAGGGCCGGGAGGGCACTATCCGGTCGATCTCCTCGCGTAGCGGTGTGGTGTTCGCGAACGCCACGCTCCCCACGTTACTCGTCTGATTCTCGTGTTCTGGGTTACGCTGGCCCGACTGTTTCCATGGGTTCTGGAAGGGGCTCGGGTGCTGGTAATCGGATTGAGCGGGATCGACGGGACCGTCGACTTCAAGCGGGCGCGGTGGCCTGGCCTGGAGGAGCGCGAGTACAGGATCTCGCAGGGTTTCGACTCGGCGGCGGCGCTGGTGGCCGACGGCGAATGCGTGGCAGCCGTGGCCGAGGAACGCATCAGCCGGCGCAAGCACACGGGGGAGTTTCCCGTCGGCGCGATCCAGTCATGCCTGGAGACCGCGGGTGCCGAGGTGGGGGACGTGGATGCGGTCGTGCAGGCGTTCGACTACGGCCCCTACTGGCCCGCCTATGCGCTCGATCCCGTGTCCAAGGAGCTCTACCGCGAGGCGCTCTCCCGCGAGGTGTTCGCGGAGCGCGTCAAGGCGGCGCTCCCGGGGCTCGATCCGGGCAAGATCGGGCACGTCGACCACCACCTGGCGCACGCCGCATCGGCGTACTACACCTCGGGCTGGGACGAGTGCCTGGTGGTCGTCATCGACGGCATGTCGGAGGCGCACAGCGCCACCGTCTACCGCGCAAGTGGCGGCGAGCTCGAGCCGGTGCACCGCATCGCCGCGACCAACTCCCTCGGGCTTCTCTACTCCACGGTCACGCTGCACCTCGGGTTCGACTTCAACTCGGACGAGTACAAGATCATGGGGCTCGCGCCCTACGGCGACCCCGAGCGCTTCCGGGGGTTCTTCGACGAGACGGTCCAGCTAGGCGACGGCGGTGACTGGGTCATCCCGGCGCTCGGCCTGAACGGGGACCGCGACGACGTCGAGGTCCAGGGCGGCGTGCGCCGGCACCTGTCCGAGCACCTGGTCGCGGCGCGCGAGCCCGACTCCGAGATCCTGGACGACCACCGCGACGTCGCGGCCGGGCTGCAGGCGACGCTCGACCGGGCGATGCTCCACCTGTGCGGGCATTTCGGACGCCAGCTCGGCATGCGCCGGCTGGCGCTCGCGGGCGGCGTGGCGCTGAACACCACGGCCAACGGCAGGCTGCTGGAGGCCGGGCTGTTCGACGAGATCTACGTCCAGCCCGCGGCGGCCGACGACGGCGCGGCGCTCGGCGCGGCGCTGCAGCGCTCCGCCGAGGGGGGAGTGGTGGTCAACCGCCGCTCGCCGGTGCCCTTCTACGGCCCCGTCCACTCGCAGGAGAGCGTCGAGTCCGCGCTGGCGGACCTTCCCGACGGGGTCGAGGCGACCCGGCTGGAGTCGCTGGAGGCGTGCGCGGCCGAGGCCGCGCGGCTGATCGCGGCGGGTGAGGTCGTGTGCTGGTACCGGGGCCGGATGGAGTTCGGGCCGCGCGCGCTCGGCCACCGCAGCATCCTGGCCGACCCGGGACGGCCCGAGATGCGCGACCGCGTGAACGCGATGGTCAAGATGCGCGAGGCCTTCCGCCCGTTCGCGCCCGCCGTGTCGATCGAGGAGATCGACCGCTGGTTCGAGGCCGCCCCGGGGACAGAGCTCCCCTACATGATCGTGAACGTGGACGTGCGCCCGGAGCACCGCGACGGGCTGCCGGCCATCACCCACGCGGACGGGTCGGCGCGCGTCCAGACCGTGTCGCAGGGCGGCAACCCCGATTTCCACGCGCTGCTCCAAGCGGTCGGCCGCCAGACCGGGCGGGAGATGGTCCTGAACACCAGCTTCAACATCAAGGGCCAGTCGATCGTGAACACTCCCGCCGAGGCGCTCGAGACGTTCCTGATGACGGGCAGCGACACGCTGTTCCTGGAGAACCACGTGGTGCGCAAGGTCGCGCGCTCTCAGGAGACGTCGCTGCAGATGGCGGAGGGCCCGGACCCGAGCGTCTAGCTGTAGGGTGGCCGCGTGCTCAGGCGGACCACGCTGGTGTCGCTCCTCCTCGTCGCGTCGCTCGCGGCGGCGACACCCGCCTCGGCGGCCGTGACGCCCACCAAGCGCCAGTGCCAGTCGCTGCGCGCCGACCGCACGGTGGCCACCAAGGTCGCCACCGCAGCGCGCAAGGGCGCCCCACGCGTGTTCGCCATGCAGGTCAAGCTGGACGCGAACCAGGTGCGGACCATGGACAGCTTCGCGCTCAAGGTCGAGTGCCTGCTGCGCGAGCGGGTGCTGCCGCACCGGGCCAAGAGCCGGCCCGACGTCGTGCTCTTCGACGAGAACGCCGGGCTGCTCAGCGGGGCGTCCGGCGCGCGCGGTGCCCGCGCCCGCCGGATCGCCGCCAACCCGGGCAGCGACGCCAAGTGCCGCGGCCAGGCGTTCCCCTGCCGGACGCTGAACCTGCTGGGCGAGCTGGGCACCGCCTACGCGCGCGAGCGGCGCTTCTACGGCTCGCGCCTGAAGGGACTCGACAAGCCCTCGACGCCGTTCGCGCTGGCCACCGACACCATCGCCCGCACGTTCATGCGCGCGTTCTCGGACGCTGCGCGCAGGCACGACCTCTACATCGTGGCCGGCAACATGCAGGCGCCCTTCCGCCAGACCACGGCGAAGGCCGCGGTCCGCGCGCTGCGCGCGCCGGGCACGAACCCGAGGTCCGTCTACCAGGTCACCAGCGGCAAGGTCTACAACGAGGTGTTCACCTGGGGCCCGCGCAACGTGCGCCGCGGTGGCCCCGACGTGATGCGCAACGTGGTTGCCCGCAACCGGAAGGTGCCGCTGACCGGCATCGAGCAGGCCATCGGCCTGGCGCCCGGGCCCAACTCCGGAGCCGCCGCGCGGCGCAACCTGAGGCCCTACCGGGTGCCCGGCACCAGGGCGAAGCTGGGCTTCGCCACCAGCCTGCCCGCTTTCCGCTACGGCAGCCCGCCGGCCGGCACGGATCCGTGCTCGAACGTGACCGAGTACTACATGCGCTGCCTGAACCGGCTGGGCGCCAACGTGGTGGTCCAGGCCGACGCCAACCCGGGCGACTGGACCGGCCCCGACGGGGACGGCATCCAGAAGTGGCAGCCGCTGTCGTGGATGACGTCCACCTGGCGCGCGGTGGCCGATCCGTCGGTGCGCTTCGCCTACAACGCAACGCCCATGCTCACCGGCAACGTCGGCGACCTGACCTTCGACGGCCAGACCGCCATCACCCAGCGCGGCCTGGCGCGCGGGCCCGGCTGCCACTACATCGGCGATCGCACCTGGATCGCCGGCGAGGACCGGCCCGACCTGACCGACGAGGCCGGCCCCAAGCGCCAGTTCCTGGCCATCGCGCCGTGGGTGGTGGGTGATCGCTCACGCGCCGCGCTGCGCGCGGTCCAGAAGCGGCTGGCTCCGTTGTCGGGCGACAAGCTCGAGAACGACTACGTGGAGACCGCGGTGGCGGCCGACATGCCGTTCCCGGTCACCACGCGGCGCCGCGGCTGCCGCTGAGTCAGCCGGCGGCCGCGACCAGCACGGAGGCGTCCCGTACGGGCGGGCCGTGCCCGAAGCACGTGAGCGCGGGCCGGAGCTCGGCCAGGCGCCGCGCGGACGCCTGGTTCAGCGCGTCGTCGGGGTTGAGCAGCTTCGGGGGCCGGCGCGGCCCGCCGCGCATCAGGAAGGGGTTGTAGCCCCAGAACACGTCGCCGCAGATCAGCACCCCGTCGGACTCGCGCCAGAACGCCACGTGGCCGGGGGAGTGGCCGGGCGTGTCCAACACGGTGAAGCCCGCCACCTCGTCGCCCTCGGCCAGCTTGCGATCGACGCGGCACGCCTTGGCCGCCGGGACCATGCGCCCGCCCCTGGCCACCATCTTCCCGGCCTCGACCGCCTCGACGTCGGCGGCGCCGCACCACAGCGGAACGCCGAGCTGCTCGCACACGCCGGCGCTGGACCCGTAGTGGTCGAAGTGGGCGTGCGTCAGGGCATGGGCGGAGACGTCGCGGCCCTTCAAGTCGCGCAGCACCCGGCCTTGGTCCAGGCGGGTCCCCGAATCGATCAGCACGTCCTGAACGAGGTACTTGTTGATGTTGCCGGCGGGGAACCCCGAGAGCTGCCACACGCCGTCGGCCAGTTGCTTCATGCGCCGACCCTAGACGGCGCCGCGCCTCTGTGTAATACTGAACCATATGGTTCAGTATGCTCCCATCGACCGCACCTTCGCGGCCCTCGCGGATCCCACGCGCAGGGCCGTGATCGAGCGGCTCGGGCGGGGCACCGCGACGATCACCGAGCTGGCCGAGCCCGCGGGCATCTCGCTCCCGGGCATGAAGAAGCACGTGCGCGTGCTCGAGGAAGCCGGCCTGGTGGTCACCACGAAGGTCGGGCGAGCGCGCAACTGCGAGCTCGCCGAACGTCAGCTCGACGAGGTCGAGGCCTGGACGGCCATGTACCGGCAGATGCTGGAGGGCCGCCTCGACCGCCTCGGGGAACTGCTGGAACGGACGAAGGAGCAGGACGATGGTTGAGCAGGAGACACGACAGGCCACGGTCACCACCCCGAGCGAGCGCGAGATCCGCGTCGAGCGCGAGTTCGACGCCCCCCGCGAGCGCGTGTTCGCGGTCTACACCGACCCGGAGCTGATCCCCGAGTGGTGGGGCCCGCGGCAGTACACCACCGAGGTCGACTACATGGAGCCGCGCACCGGCGGCCGCTGGCGGTTCGTGCACAAGGACGACGAGGGCAACGCCATCGGCTTCCAGGGTGCCTACCGCGAGGTCACCGCCCCCGAGCGGATCGTCCAGACCTTCGAGTGGGAGGGCATGGCCGGCCACGTGTCGGTCGAGACCGCCACGTTCGAAGACCTGGGCGACGGCCGCACCAAGGTCACCACGGTCTCGGTCTTCCACACCACCGAGGAGCGCGACGGCATGCTGGGCTCGGGCATGGAGTGGGGCATGAACGAGACTTTCCAGCGGCTGGACGAGCTGCTGGCCAAGCAGGGCTGAGGCGGTTGCCGCCCCACGGCCCGGGCGCCCCGGTAGCGTCCGGGCCGTGGACGACGGCGGCTCCTTCGACGGGCTCATGGGCGAGCTCGACTACTCGATGTTCATCGTGACCGCCACCGACGGGGACGAGCGTCAGGGCTGCCTGGTCGGCTTTGCCGGCCAGACGAGCATCGACCCGTCGCGGTTCCTGGTCTGCCTGTCGGAGAAGAACCGCACCACCCGCCTGGCCGCGCGCCTGGACCACCTGGCGGTGCACTTCGTGCCCGCGAGCGCGGACCCGCTGGCCGAGCTGTTCGGGGGCACCACCGGCGACGACCACGACAAGTTCGCCGATTGCGCGTGGCGTCCCGGCCCGCACGGGCTGCCGATCCTGGACGAGTGCCGGAACTGGTTCGTGGGCCGCGTGCTGGAGCGCCTCGACCTGGGCGACCACGTCGGCCACCTGCTGGAGCCCGAGGTGGCCAGCCACGGCGAGACCGGGCCGGAGTTCAGCTTCCACCGGGCCAAGCGGATCGACCCGGGCCACGAGGCGTGAGCGCCTCGGAACCGGACCTCTTCGCCGGCATCCCCGTGGGGGACTTCACGGCGGCGCGCCCCTGGTACGAGCGGCTGCTCGGCTCCGAGCCGTCCTTCCTCCCGCACCACACCGAGGCCGTCTGGGAGGTGGGCGAGCACCGCTACCTCTACATCGTCGAGGACGCCGGGCGTGCCGGACACGCGGTGCACACGCTGTTCGTGGGCGACCTGGACGCGACCGTCGACGCCATCGCCGCACGCGGCCTCGAGCCGGCCGAGCGCGAGACCTACTCCAACGGCGTGCGCAAGATCACCTACCGCGACGCCGACGGCAACGAGATCGGGTTCGGCGGAGCGCCTGAGGGCTGAGCCCTAGAGCCCGTAGCTGCGCCCGATCACGTCCAGCATGATCTCGTCGGTGCCGGCGCCGATCCGGTTCAGGCGCATGTCGCGCCACACCCGCTCGACGCCGTACTCGCGCATGTAGCCCGCGCCGCCGTGGATCTGGATGCACTCGTCGGCCACCTC
>DASQLM010000004.1:0-3545 GCA_035630015.1 Thermoleophilaceae bacterium
CAGGTGGCCGACAAGCCGGGGCGGATGGTGGCCGACGACGTGGCGGTGCAGCTGGCCGAGCGGCCCCAGTTCGTCTCCCGCGGGGGCGTGAAGCTGGCCAACGCGCTCGACGCCTTCGGCCTGGACGTGACCGGCCGCCACGCGCTGGACGCCGGCGCCTCCACGGGCGGCTTCACCGATTGCCTGCTGCAGCGCGGAGCGGCGGCCGTGATCGCGGCCGACGTGGCCTACGGCGAGCTGCACTGGTCCATGCGCCAGGACGAGCGCGTCACCGTCCTGGAGCGCACCAACGTCAAGGCCCTGGACCCGGCCGCGCTGCCGTTCGCGCCCGACCTGATCGTGGCCGACCTGTCGTTCATCTCGCTGCACAAGGTGCTGCCCGCCCTGATGGCCGCGGCGACGCCCGAGTTCGACTGCCTGACGATGGTCAAGCCCCAGTTCGAGGTCGGCAGGGACAAGGTCGGCAAGGGCGGCGTGGTGCGCGATCCGGCGCTGCGCCGCAGCGCGCTGGTGTCCGTGGGCCGGGCCGCGCAGGAGCTGGGGGCGACCGTCATGGGCTTCGCCTCCTCGGGTCTGCCCGGCCCCAAGGGCAACCGCGAGAGCTTCGTCTGGCTGGCCGAGTCGGGCCGCCCGGGCGGCGCGGCCGACCTGGACACCGCCGTCCTGAGGGCCGAGCCGTGAGCGCGCCGAAGTCGGTGGCGGTGTTCACGCGGCGCAACCCCGAGAAGACCGCGGCCGCCGTGCGCCGGCTGGCGGAGCTGGCCGCGGAGTCCGGGGTCGAGCTGCTGGTGCCCAGCGAGGAGGTCGACAAGCACGGGTTCGAGGACCTGCCGGGGGCCACCTTCGATGCCGACCCGCTGACCGCCGACCTGGCGCTGGTGTTCGGGGGCGACGGCACGATCCTGACCACGATGCGCCGGTTCGCGGGCCGCGACGTGCCCGTGTTCGCCATCAACTTCGGCGCCGTCGGCTTCCTGTCCACGGTCGAGAGCACCGACCTGGACGAAGCGCTCCGGCGCGCGCTGCGGGGCGAGTACGAGGTCCTGCCCCTGCCGGTGCTGAGCGCCGGCGACGGCGAGCAGCAGGTGGCCGTCAACGACATCTCCTTCCACCGCCGCCAGGACCTGCGGGTGGCGGAGCTGGCCTACTCCGTCCAGGGCCAGGAGCTGGGCCAGGTGCGCTGCGACGGACTCGTGGTGGCCACCCCGGCGGGGTCCACCGGCTACAACCTGGCCAACGGCGGCCCGGTGCTGGCCTGGGGGGTGGAGGGCTACGTGGTCTCGTTCATCGCGCCGCACACGCTCACCGCCCGGGCGCTGGTGGTCGCGCCGGACGACGTGCTCGAGGTGGTCAACCGCTCCTCGGACGACCCGGTCGACGTGACCACCGACGGCCGCCGGGTGCGGTCGCTGGAGCCGAAGGAGAGCCTCGAGATCCGCTTCCACGACGACCAGGCCCTGCTCGCACAGGCCGCGGGCACGAGCTTCTACGACCGCCTGCGGGAGAAGTTCGGCCGCCTGAGCTACTAGCGACCCGCACACGAACGTACGTTCTGTCCGCGGACCGCGGTACACCTGCAGCGTGCTCACGGAACTGCGGATCGAGAACCTGCTGCTCATCGAGCGGGCCGAATTGCGGCCCGAGGGTGGGCTCAACGCCATCACCGGCGAGACGGGCGCCGGCAAGACCGTGCTGGCCCATGCGCTCGACCTGCTGCTGGGCGGCAAGCCGCGCGCCGGCATCGTCAGGCCCGGTGCGTCCGAGGCCTACGTCGAGGGCGTGTTCGACCTGCCCGCCGGGCTGCTGGAGCGGCCCGAGCTCGAGGACCTGGCCGAGCGGCTCGGCGACCACGACGGCGAGGTCGTGCTGGCCCGCCGCGTCAGCGCGGAGGGTCGCAGCCGCGCCTACGTCCAGGGGCGCTCGGCCACCGCGGCCGACCTGCGCGAGCTGGGCGGGCGCCTGCTGGCGTTCTTCGGCCAGCACGAGCACCGCCGCCTGACCGTCGCCTCCGCGCAGCTGGAGCTGCTCGACGCGTTCTGCGGGCCCGACCACCTCGCGCTGCGCGACCGCGTGGCGGAGGCCCACGCGCGGGTACGCGCGACCGCGCGCGAGCTCCAGGAGCTGCGCGAGCGGGCCGGCACCCGTGACCGCGATCTGGACCTGCTGGCGTTCGAGATCGACGAGATCGAGTCCCTGGATCCCAGCCAGGAGGACGAGGACGCCCTGACCGCCGAGCGCGGACGGTTGCGCGAGGTCGACGGCCTGCGCGCCGCCGCGGCGGCGGGGTCGGAGGCCGTGGCGCCCGACGATCCGGACGCCGCCGGCGCCGCCACGCTGCTGGCCGAGGCGGAGCGGCTCGCCGCGGCCGTTGACGGAGCCGACCCCGCGATGGATGCGCTGACCGAGCGGCTGCGGGCGCTGCGGATCGAGGCCGAGGACCTGGGGGTCGAGCTGCGGGGCTACCTGGAGGGCCTGGACGCCGACCCCGGGCGCCTCAACGAGATCGAGGAGCGGCTGGACGGCTACGACCGGCTGAAGCGAAAGCACGGCGGCTCGGTGGCCGCCGTGATCGAGCACGCGGAGCGCTGCCGCGCGGACCGCGACCGGTTGGCCGACGCGGAGGTGGCCACCGAGCGCGCCGCCGCCGCCGCGGCGGAGGCCGAGAGCCGGCGCACCGCGCTGGCCGCGGAGCTCACCGCCGCCCGGGCCGAGGCCGCGCCGCGGCTTGCGGAGCGGGTCGTGGGCGAGCTCGACGCGCTGTCCATGGCCGGCGCCGCGTTCGAGATCGTGCTCGAGCCGCGCGAGGACGTGGGGCCCTCGGGCGCCGAGCGCGTCGACTTCCTACTGGCCGCCAACCCGGGCGTGCCCGCCTCGCCGCTGCGTGAGACCGCCTCCGGCGGCGAGCTGTCGCGCGTGATGCTCGCGCTCATGACCGCGGCCGGGGCCGGGTCGGCGGGCACGCTGGTGTTCGACGAGGTCGACTCGGGGGTCGGCGGGCAGACCGCGCGGGCCGTTGGGGAGCGCCTGCGCGCGCTCAGCGAGGACCGCCAGGTGCTGTGCATCACCCACCTGCCGCAGATCGCCGCGCTGGCCGAGCGCCACTTCCGGATCGAGAAGAGCCCGGAGGGCGAGGTGGCCACCGCCAGCGTCGAGCAGCTGCGCGAGCCGGCGGTCGTCGAGGAACTCTGCCGCATGCTCGGAGCGGACTCCGAGGACGACGGAGCCCGCAAACACGCGGAAGAGCTGCTGGCGGCGGCGTGATTCGTCCTCGGGGGCAGGTACAGTGATTTCCCAGTGAGCAGCACCTCCCGCACACGCTTCATCTTCGTAACCGGGGGAGTGGTGTCTTCGCTCGGGAAGGGGATCGCGGCGGCCTCCATCGGCCAGCTGCTCGTGGCGCGCGGCCTGTCCGTGGCCATCCAGAAGTTCGACCCTTACATCAACGTCGACCCGGGCACGATGAGCCCGTTCCAGCACGGCGAGGTGTTCGTCACCGAGGACGGCGCCGAGACCGACCTGGACCTGGGCCACTACGAGCGCTTCAC
>DASQLM010000005.1:0-4128 GCA_035630015.1 Thermoleophilaceae bacterium
TCCGAGCGCTCCGGGCAGGGCAGGTCGGCCTCCGGGACGATCCGCGTGTTCGGCCCGGTCGCGTTGTCGAAGACGCACGCGTAGATGGTTCCGCCGCCGCTCTGGGCACCCACCAGGGTGCCATCGGCCAGGAAACCGACCGCCGCGCCGACCGCGATCAGTCCGGCCGTGCGCTTCCACGGGAAGCGCGAGGTGTTGAACATGGTGACCTCCAAGCCCGGCGGCCGGATGGAAGACCGCCGCTCGACAATCTCGGCCGAGCGTCCCACGCACTACCCCCGCCGTCAGTACCAGTCGAGTCTCGCTCGGGTATCGGTGTCGCCCGGGGTCCACTTGCCGCGTGGCCCGGCGCTTGGCACAATCGTCACATGGCGTCCGCACGTGTCCTGGTGGTGGCCAACAAGACGGCGGCCACACCCGCGCTGATCGAGGCGGTCCGCCGGCGGGCCGGCGAGGGGCCGGCCGAGTTCACGCTGCTGGTGCCGGCGTCCGCGCACGGGCTGCACCAGCTCGTGGACCCCGAGGACCAGGAGAGCACCGAGGCCGACGCGGTCATCGAGCTGGCGGTACCGCTGCTGGAGGAGGCCTCGGGCGGTCGGGTGGGCTCGCTGGTCGGGGCGCCCGAGCCGCTGGCCGCGGTCGAGGACGCCCTGAACGTGCACGGCTTCGACGAGATCATCATCTCGACGCTGCCCACCAGGGTCTCGCGCTGGCTGAAGCTGGACCTGCCCAGCAAGGTCGCCGGGCTGGGGCTGCCCGTGACCACGGTCAGCGCAAAGGGCCAGCCGGCGGCCGCCGGCTAGTAGCGGTCTTCCGCGCTCACGCCGGTGTGCTCCTCGAGCCGGTCCGCGGCCTTGCGCCGGACGGCGCCCTTGAGCATCGGCGTCCAGCCCAGCAGGAGCCCCGGCAGGCCCAGGGCCTGGCGTGACCAGCGGTGGAAGTTGAAGTCGTCGTGGTGCTCGGTGATCAGCCCGTCCCGGAACCGGAACGAGGCCTTGACCTCGTTGACCACCGGACGGCCGGTCTGGCTGAACACGTAGTGCGCGCGCCAGTGCGCGCTGCCGGTGTCCTCGCCGGCGTCGTGCTCCAGCAGCTCGATGCGCAGATCGCCCGGAGCCTCGGTGAGCATCTGCCACATCGCCCCGGCGCGAGGCCCGCGCAGATCGGGGAACACCGGGTCGGAGAAGCGCACGTCGGACGCGTAGCACTCCTCCATGGCGTGGCCGTCCTTGCGGCCGAACGCCTCGTAGAAGCGCTCGATCAGGGCCTTGTGGTCCTGCGCGCTCACTCGCCGCCCTGCAGGCTGGGCGCGGGCTGGATCAGCCCCAGCTGGGCCATGATGGTGGCCGCGTCGAAGTAGACCCGCTCGCAGACGAGCTTCTCCTCCTCGAACAGGAAGAAGGCGGCGGTGCGGCAGGTGAACTCCTTGCCCGTCGGCGGGATCCCGCGCAGGGGGCCCTCGTGCGTGCCCTTGAGTTCGAACTCGACGATCACGCCGTCGTCGGCGTGGTGGAGGGCGATCACCTCGTTGCGCTGGTCGGGGAACGCGGTCCGCGTGTCGTCGAAGTACTGCTGGACCGCCTCGGCGCCGTCGAAGACGTCGCCGGTGGGGACGATCTCGTAGCGGGGGTGCTCGAAGGTGCCGAGGGTGGTCTCGAAGTCGTGGTGGTTCTCCGACTCCATGTGCTCGCGGACGAGCGCCTCACGGCGATCCCTCAGGTCCATGCGCCGAGACTAACGGCCGGGCTAGGACGCGAGCACGCCGCCCACGAACTGGGTGGTGCCGCTGAGCAGCAGGCGCACGTCCTCGAAGCCGTTGGCCTCCAGCGCGCCGGTCAGCTCGTCCTGGTCGAACATCGTCATCCCGGAGGGGATCGTGGCCAGTGACTGCCACAGGCGCAGGCCGGGGGTGCGGAAGAGGGCGCTGGTGAACAGGGCGATCCGGCCGCCGGGGACCAGCACCCGGGCCATCTCGGCGATGGCGGCGTGCGGGTCGGCCATCAGGTTCAGGCCGGCGAAGCAGCACGCGGCGTCGAACGCGTGGTCCACGAACGGCAGCCGCTCGGCCTCCGCGCGCATGTAGGCCGCCTGGTGGTCCAGGCCGGCGGAGCGCGTGTCGCGCACGGCCCGGGCCAGCATCGTCTCCGAGAGGTCCACGCCAACGGCCAGGCCCTGCGGGCCGACGGCGCGGGCGAAGCGGCGTGTGAAGTTGCCGGTACCGCACGCCACGTCCAGCACGCCGTCGCCGGGGTGGAGCTCCATCAGCCGGCGGGCGATCAGGTGCTCCTCCTCCATGCTGGGCCCGCGCACCCCCTTGGCGATCCGGCCCCACGCCGGCCGCCACCAGCGCTCGTAGACCTTGGGCAGGGCGCCGGTGAGCATGATGTCCTGCACCGAGCCGGTCGATTCCGGCAGCCAGCCCCCGACCACGTCCAGATAGCCATCGCGCAGCTCCAGCGAGTCGCTCGCCTCGTCCGCGACCAGCGCCCTCGCGCGGTCGATCGCCTCGCCGGTGCCCTGGCCCACGGCCGCCACCGCCTCAGGCGGCGCCGGTGTCGGTGCCCGACTCGGGCACCTCGCCGCCGCGCAGGCTGGGCATGCCGGGCTCGCCGTGGCCGGCGGTGCCCCGCCGCTCGGAGCCCAGGGCCACGTCGTCCAGCCGGACGATCTCGCGCTCACCGAGCACGCGTGCCGGGTGCTCCGGGGGCAGCCCGGCGATCAGCGAGCCGATCCGGTTGCGCAGGTGCGTGGCGAAGTGCGGGGTGGACGCGCCCATCAGCTGGCGCACGTCCTCGACGGTGGGCTCGCGCTCGAGGCGGCCGGGCTGCTCGAACTCACTCATTGGACGGACCCTACCGCGCTACGGCGCGTTCGCTTGGACCGGGATCAGCTCGGTGATCTGGTCGATCCGGGCCTGCTCCGGCACGGAGATCTGCTTGTCGTCGCCCAGCAGCCAGACGCGGTTGTAGACCGCCTGGCCGGGGTCGTCCTCGTAGCCGGGCTGCACGCTGAGCAGGTACTCCTCCAGCGCCTTGGGCAGATCCTTGGCGTCGTCGGTCAGCAGCAGCGGGGCGAACACGCCGCGGGTGGCCAGGGCGGCCGACGCCGCGGCGTTCAGCGGCCGCGAGGTGCCGGCGACGGTGAAGTTGTAGCCCGGCACGACCACGCCCCAGCCGAACCCGCCCTTCTGGTAGCGGGCGAAGGCGATGGCGTTGGTCACGGGGTTGCGGCCCTGGATCCGGACCACCTTGCCCAGCTTCTTGAGCTGCGTGATCACCTTGGGCGAGATGGCCGACGGCGGGCCGAGCACGTAGATGTTGGCGTCCTGGTGGGCCTTGAGGGCCTTGACGGTGGCCGGGGGCACCGAGTCGCGCTTGGTCAGCAGCACGGAGTCGCCCGAGCGCGCGGCCCAGGCGGCGGCGGGCATGGCGAACTCGGCCTTCTCGCCCGATGCGACAACCACGTCCGCGCTGGGCTTGCCGCGCGCGGCGGAGAAGAAGCGGTCGATGGCGGCGGCGCGGTCGTAGGGGTCCTTGCCCTCCAGCACCGCGGTCTTGAAGCCCTCGGGCCGGGCGGGCTTGTCGCCGATGCGGATGACCTGCGCGTCCTTGGACAGGTCGGATCCGGTGGGCTTGAGCCGCTTCAGCGTGTCCTCGGTGACCGCGGGCAGGTCGTCGCCGTCGGAGATCAGGATCGGCGCGCCGATCGGGCGGGAGGCCAGCACCGCCGCCGTCACGCCGGCCTGCCAGTCGTCCTTGTCCACCAGCACCACGGCGGTGGGGCGGTTGGAGTTGGCGGTGGCGGGGAACACGGCGCTGGCCACGCCGGCGGCATCGGCGGTGGCGTCGGCGCCACCCACGCGTACGGTGTTCTTGGTGGCCGAGGACGGGAAGCCGAGCTTGACCGCGGCCTCCTTGTCGTCGGACTTCGTGCCCAGCTGGGGCGGGCGGTCGGATTCGCCGCCCAGGCTGCAGCCGGAGAGCCCGGCGGCGGCCGTCAGGGCCAGGGCCGCGTAGGTACGTGCGCGCACGCGGCGCACTGTAACTGGACGGGCGGCGCCGCTACGCCGGTGTCGCGGTTGACTGGCCGGTCAACTAGGATTGTTGACTGACGAGTCAATCGCCTTAG
>DASQLM010000006.1:0-11753 GCA_035630015.1 Thermoleophilaceae bacterium
CCGGGGGTGGCCACGCGGTGGCGCAGCTCGGCGGCGTCCAGGTCGTTGGCGTCCAGGTAGGCCGCCGTGCCGGCCATGGTCTCGACGACCAGGCGGGCGGCCGTCTGGGTGTCCAGGCCGTGGCGCTCGCCGGCGTCCGCAAGCGACTGCACCACCAGGGCCATGAACGCGGGCCCGCAGCTCATCACGGCCATCGCCGGCTCCATCAGCGGCTCGTCCAGCTCCATCACGGTGCCGCAGCGGCCGAGCATGCGCAGCAGCTCCTCCTCGGGGCCGTCGGCCGCGTGGCTGCCGCGGGCGTAGCCGAACACGCCTCGCCCGACCTCCACCGGGATGTTGGGGATCAGCCGGTAGACGGGCACACCGGGGTAGGCGGCCTCGAGCTGTTCCACGCGGGTGGCGGCCACGATCGACGCCAGGGCATCCGCGGCCCCGTCGACCTGGTCGGCGACCTCGTCCAGCTTGTCCGGCTTGTGGCTCAGCACCACCAAGTCGGCCTGCTCGGCCAGGTCCGCGTTCGAGCCGGCCACCTCGCCGCCGATCTCGGCGGCCAGCCGCTCGGCGCGTTCGGCGTCGGGGTCGAACACCAGCGCGGGCTCGCCGAGGCCGCGGGCCAATCCCGTCGCCATGCTGCCCGCCCCGATGAATCCCAGCTTCACCCGGCGGAAGTTACCTAGTACGGCATGCCGACCGTCAGGACGGCAGGGCTAGCTCTGGTTGAAGAAGCCCTTCTCGATCAGACGAGCGCGCTCTTCGGCGGACACCTCGACGTTGCGGGGCGTCAGCAGGAACACCTTGTCGGCGATCCGCTGCATGCCACCGTCCAGGGCGTAGGTGAGGCCGGACGAGAAGTCGATCAGGCGCTTGGACAGGTCGGCGTCGATGCCCTGCAGGTTCAGGATCACCGGGATCGAGTCCTTGAACTGGTTGGCGATCTCCTGGGCGTCGTTGAACGCCTTTGGCACGACGAGGTGGACCTGGTCCACGGCGGTGGAGCCGCCGTTGCCGCCGACGGAGCGCAGCACGCGCGTCTCGCGGCCCGTCTCACGCGGGTTCTCGTCGGCGAAGATGTCGTCGAACTCGTCGCGCCGGCGCCGCTGCAGCCTGCGCACGTTCGGCCGCTCGCGGTAGCGGTCCTCCAACTCGGCCTCGGGCTCGTACGGGTCCGGTGGGCGCTCGCGGGCGCGTTCACGATCCCGCTCGCGATCCCGGTCAGGGACGGCCTCGTAGCGCGGATCCTCCTCCTCGGCCAACCCGAAGTAGACGAGCGCTCTGTGCCATGTATCGCTGATCGCCATCGGGTTGAGGTTTTCGCGCAGACAGCCTGAATCCCTGCGTGTTGTCACATTATCCAGATCTCGGAGCTTCAGCCCTTCATCTGCACGCCCACACCCGGGCTGTCGCTGGCGGGGTCCCAGGAGGGCGAGGGACCGCCGCTGGTCTGCCTGCACGGCCTGACGGCCACGCGCCGCTACGTGCTCCAGGGCTCACGGATGCTGGCCCGCAAGGGCGGCCGGCTGGTGATCGGCTACGACGCCCGCGGCCACGGCGAGTCCTCCCCCGCCCCCGACGACCTCTACGGCTACCCCGAGCTGGTCGCCGACCTCGAGGGCGTGCTGGACGAGCGCGGCATCGACCGCTGCGTGCTGGCGGGCAGCTCGATGGGCGCCGCCACCGCCATGGCCTTCGCGCTCGCCCGGCCCGAGCGGTTGGAGGCGCTGGTGCAGATCACCCCGGCCTACGACGGCGAGGCGCGCACCGGCGCGTCCTCGCTGGAGGGCTGGGACGCACGCGCCGACGCGATCGAAGCGGGCGACATCGACCGGTTCGTCGAGCTGACCGGCGTGGACGCGCTGCCCGAGCGCCTCCGCGACGGCGCCCGCACGGCGGTCCGCCAGCGCGCCGAGCGCCACCAGCACCCGGAGGCGGTGGCCGAGGCGTTGCGCCAGGTCCCGCGCTCGGCGGCATTCGACGGATTGGACCAGCTGGAGTCGGTCGACCTGCCTGTGCTGGTCGTGGGCAGTCGCGACGACGCCGACCCCGAGCACCCGCTCGCAGTCGCCCGCGAATACGCCGACCGCCTCCCCCGCGCCGAGCTGGTGGTCGAGGACGAAGGCCAGCCGCCGCTGGCCTGGCAGGGAGCACGGCTCTCGAAAGCGATCGCGGCGTTCCTCGATCACCCGTGACATTTGCCGGCGGGTAGCCCAGGCGCTGACTGGGCGTGACGCGGGCATTTCTCCGAAGGGTGCTCCTTGTCGCCCTTCGGAGAAATGCCCGTGGCACGCCCCCCGACTACGCGTAGAGCGCCGTGCCCACCCGGATGATGGTCGCGCCCTCCTGGGCGGCCACCCAGTAGTCCTGGGTCGTGCCCATCGAGAGCCGCTCCAGCCCGTGCTCGCCGGCCAGCTCGGCCAGGCGGGCGAAGTGGCGGCGGTTGTCCTCGGCGTCCTCGGCGAACGGCGGCATGGTCGACAGGCCGGTCACGCGCACCGGGCAGCGCGCGATGAAGTCCCCCAGGTCCGCGGGCAGGATGCCCTCCTTGCCCTCCTCCCCGGCCACGTTGACCTGGATCAGCACCTCCGGCGCCGGGTTGGCCTCGAGCTTGCGCAGCACCGAGTCCGAGGCCACCGAGTGGATCAGGCGCACCTCGGGGGCCACCTCCTTGACCTTGCGGCTCTGGAGCTGGCCGATGAAGTCCCAGGTGAACAGGTCCGCGTGCGCGGCGCGCTTGTCCACCAGCTCCTGCGCGCGGTTCTCGCCCACCAGCTCGATGCCGGCCTCGGCCAGCGCCGGCAGCTCCTCGGAGGGCACGTACTTGACGGCGGCCAGGACGGCCACCTCGGCGCCGGCCCGCTCGCGCACGCGGTCCAGGTTGGCGCGCACAGCGTCCGGTTCCAGGCCGGTGAACGTCCGCCTCACGTCAGCCATGCGATGCCCGCCTGGCGGCCCGTGACCCCACGGTCCCGGCGGTGGGAGAAGAACAGGTCGTCGCGCTCGTAGGTGCAGTGGTCCACGTGGCGCACATCCTGCACGCCGGCCGCGCGCAGCCGCGCCTCCGCCACCGCCCGCAGGTCCAGCATGCGCCCGTCGGCGGCGTCGGGCACGTCGGCGAACGCCTCAAGCACCTCGGGACCGACCTCGAAGTGGGCCTGCCCGATCCCCGGTCCGACCACCGCCACGGGCGGCTCGTCGAACGCCCCCACCCCCTTCGCGATGATGCCCCCGGCGATGCCGCGCCAGCCGCAGTGCAACATCGCCACCCGGCCCGGGGCGGCAAGCGCCACCGGCAGGCAGTCGGCGGTCAGCACCAGCAGTGCCAGGCCGGGCCGGTCGGTCACGTGGCCGTCCACCTCGATCAGCGCGGTCGAGGGACCGTCCCAGGTGGCCATGTCGGTGCCGTGCACCTGCAGGCCCATGGCCACCTCCCTCAGCCCCAGCAGGCCGGTCAGGTGATCGCGGTTGGCCAGCACCCGGTCGCGATCGTCGTCGGTCAGGATGCCCAGGTTCAGCGTCGCGTACGGCCCCTCGCTGACGCCGCCCAGCCGGGTGGAGAAGACCACGCGCGCGCCCGGCAGCTCGACCTCGATCACCTCGTCGCTCAAGGGGTCACCTCCGCGGGTCGTCCCGACCCGCGTCCTGAGGAAGCTGCTCGGCCTCCGGCCTCACATCTACCCCTGCTATCTCCAGGGCGGCGGCCAGCTCCTGCTCGCGGCCGTCGACCTCGCCGTCCAGCTTGCGGGCCAGGGTGCCCTCCAGGGCCCGGCCGATGGCCTCCGACTCGGGCACGCCGGCGCGCACCAGGTCGTCCCCGGTGATCTCCAGCCGCACGTGGCGCAGGCGGCGCGACCACTCCAGGATGCTCGCGGGCGGGGCGCCCAGGGCCAGCGCCAGGGCCAGCGCTTCCGGCGGCTCGTCGGCCAGCAGGCGAGCAAGCTGGGAGGCCGGGCGCTGGTCGCGCAGCCGCAGCGCGTCGGCGATCCGGGGCGCGGACTCCGCGGCGGCCGCGATCCGGTCCCGCTCCGGGGCGGGCAGCTGCAGCCGCCCCAGCCATGTGCGCAGCGACAGCGGGTCCGCGCTGACCAGGGCCGCGAAGCCCGCCAGCACGCGGTCGGCGTCGGTCTCCATGGCGCCAAGCTCGGCGCCCGCCACCAGCTCCGGGTCGGGGTCCAGCTCGGGGTGGAGCGCGCGCGGGATGCCCAGGGCCACCAGCCGCTCCACGGCCTTGCCGGCGTCGGGCTCGGCCAGCACCAGCAGCAGCTCCTGGCGGATGCGCGAGCCCGACACCGTGAGCAGCGCGCCGTCCTCCACCGCGCTCAGGGCCAGCCGTTCGGTCTCCAGCTCCAGGGGGAAGTCCAGCCGCGCGGAGTAGCGCGCCCCGCGCAGCAGGCGCGTGGGATCGTCGACGAAGCTCTGCTGGTGCATGACGCGGAGCACGCCCTCGCGCAGGTCCGGCAGGCCCTTCTGGGGATCGTGCAGGCGGCCGAGCTCGTCGCCCTTGAGGCCGATGGCCATCGCGTTCACGCTGAAGTCCCGGCGCGCGAGGTCGTCCCTCAGGGGCGCCCAGCGCACCTTGGGCAGCGTGCCGGGCCCCTCGTAGACCTCGGTCCGGGTGGAGGCCAGGTCCACGCGCAGGCGCTCGGTGGCCACCGTGGCCGTGCCGAAGCGCTCGTGGCGGGTGGTGGTGCCGCCCAGCCGCCTGGCGATCTCCTGTGCCGCCAGCACGCCGTCGCCCTCGATGGCCACGTCCAGGTCGAGCGAGCGCTGCCCGCGCACCAGGTCGCGGGCCGCGCCACCGACCAGGTAGGCGGCCGGAAGGCCCTCGAGCGCGGGCAGCAGCGGCTCGACGCCGGGCACGGCGCGGAGCCGCTCGCGGAGGTCGTCGGTGTCCACGGACACAGTGTGGCGACGCTAGTGGCGGACGGCGATGCCTGCCGAGCGCATCGCCTGCTTGGCCTCGCCGACCGTGTACTGGCCGTAATGGAAGATCGAGGCGCACAGCACAGCGTCGGCGTGACCAAGGTCGACCGCGTCCACCAGGTGCTCCAGCCGGCCGGCGCCGCCGGAGGCGATCACCGGCACGGGAACGGCGTCCGCCACCCGCCGGGTCAGCTCCAGCTCGTAGCCGTCCTCGGTGCCGTCGCGGTCCATGCTGGTCAGCAGGATCTCGCCGGCGCCGCGCTCGACCCCCTCGCGTACCCAGTCCACGGCCTCGCGGCCGGTCTCGGCGCGCCCGCCCTGGACCACCACCTCGTAGCCGCTCCCGTCGGCGCGCCGGCGGGCGTCCACGGCCAGCACCACGCACTGCGAACCGAAGACCGACGCCATGTCGGTCAGCAGCTCGGGCCGCGCCACGGCGGCCGAGTTGACCGACACCTTGTCGCAGCCGGCGTCCAGCACGGTCTGGGCGTCCTCCGGCGAGCGGATCCCGCCGCCGATGGTGAACGGGATGAACACCTCGTCGGCCACCCGCCGCGCCAGCTCGGCCACCGTCTCGCGCCGTTCGTGCGACGCCGTGATGTCCAGGAACACGATCTCGTCGGCGCCCTCGTCCTGGTAGCGCGCCGCCAGCTCCACCGGGTCGCCGGCGTCGCGGATGTCCACGAAGTTCGTGCCCTTGACCACGCGGCCCTTGTCCACGTCCAGGCAGGGGATGACGCGCTTGAGCAGGCCCATCAGGCCGGCGGCTTGTCGAGCTCGCCCTGCGCCTCGGCGACCGTGAAGCGGTTTTCGTACAGGGCCTTGCCGGAGATCACGCCGGTCAGGTTGACCAGCCGCAGGTCACGCAGCGTGCGCATGTCCTCGACGCTTCCAACACCTCCCGACCAGATCAGCTGGCCGCGCACGGCGCCGGAGATGCGCCTGACCTCATCGGCGTCCACGCCCTCCAGCATCCCGTCGCGGTCGGCGTTGGTGTACACGAACCGCTGGGCGCCCTGGGCCTGCAGGCGCTGGATCAGCTGCTCGGGCAGCATCTGCGTCTCGCGGGTCCAGCCGGCCACGGACACCCGTCCGCCGCGCACGTCCACGCCCACGAGCACGCGCACGCCCCAGGTGGCCAGGGCCTCGGCCAGGAAGTCGGCGTCGGTGTAGGCGGCGGTGCCCACCACCACGCGCTCCGCCCCGGCGGCCAGTGCCTTGCGCAGCGAGGTCAGCGAGCGCAGGCCGCCGCCGTACTGCACGGGCACGCCCAGCTCGGTGGTGATGCGCTCCAGGTGGTGCAGGTTGGCGGGCTCGCCCTCGCGCGCGCCGTCCAGGTCGACCACGTGCAGGTAGCGCGCGCCGGCTTCCACGAAGGAGCGCGCGGCCTCCAGCGGGTCGTCGGCGTAGACGGTCTCGTCCTCGAACCGGCCCTGGCGCAGGCGCACCGCCTTGCCGTCGCGGATGTCCACCGCGGGCAGCAGGATCATGCGGGCACCGCGGAGGCCAGCCCCGCGAAGTTGCGCAGCAGCGCGAGCCCGTCGGGCCCGGACTTCTCCGGGTGGAACTGCGCGCCGAACACGTTGCCGCGCTCCACGACCGAGGCGAACTCGGCTCCGTAGGTGGCGGCGCCGAGCACGTCCTCGGCGTGGGCGGGCCGGGCCGCGAACGAGTGCACGTGGTAGAAGGCGCAGGGGTCGGACAGGCCCGCGGTCAGCGCCGAGTCGCGCCGCCAGTACACCGGGCTCCAGCCGATGTGCGGGACGGTCAGCCCCGGAGCGTCCAGCGCCTCGACCGGGCCCTCCAGCAGGCCGATGCCCTCGGCCCCGCCGTGCTCGGTGGTGCGCTCGAACAGGAGCTGCATGCCCATGCAGATGCCGATCACCGGCACCCCGGCCGCGGCGCGCTCGCGCACCAGCTCGTCGAATGCCAGCGACCGCACCAGCTCCATGGCCCGCGGCATCGCCCCCACCCCGGGCAGCGCCACGCCCGAGGCCCGGCGGACCACGTCGTGATCGCGCGTACGCACGGCATCTACACCGACGTGCGCGAAGGCCTTCTCGACCGAGCGCAGGTTGCCCATGCCGTAGTCCAGGATCGCTATCACAGCAGGCCCTTGGTCGACGGGATACCGGTCTGTCCCGGGTCGATCGACACGGCCTCGCGCAGCGCCCGCGCGAACGCCTTGAAGGCCGCCTCGACCATGTGGTGCGTGTTCGTCCCCCGCTCCACCGTCACGTGCACGGTCAGCTTCGCCGCGCCCGCGACCGCCCGCAGGAACTCCTCCAGCAGGTCGGAGTCGAAGTCCGCCACCGCCTCGGCGGGCAGGTCGGCGTCGAAGACCAGGAAGGCGCGGCCGGACACGTCGAGCGCGCACGACGCGCGCGCCTCGTCCATGGGCACCACCGCGGAGCCGTAGCGGCGGATCCCCGCACGGTCGCCCAGCGCCTCGTCCAGCGCGCGGCCCAGCACGATGCCGGTGTCCTCCACCGTGTGGTGCGGGCCGGTCTGCAGGTCGCCCTCGACCTTCACGTCGAGGTCCAGGCCGCCGTGGCGCGCGACCGCGTCCAGCATGTGGTCGAAGAACCCGACCCCGGTGTCGCGGCTGCCGGCACCGTCGCCGTCCAGGTCGAGGGTCAGGTCGATGTCGGTCTCACCCGTGGTGCGGGTGATCTGCGCGCTGCGGGTCATGCCCTTCGCTCCATGGACTCGGCGTGGACGGGAAAGCCCTCCGCGCGGGCGATCGCCGCCCCGGCGGGGGCCAGCTTCGCGGCGGAGTCACCGGGGAATGTGACACGCGCCATGCGGCGCCGGAACGTGGACGCCGACAGCGCGGACTGGAACCGGGCGGCTCCGCCGGTGGGCAGCACGTGGTTGCTGCCCGCCACGTAGTCGCCGAAGGCCGTCGCGGCCTGGTTGCCCACGAACAGGCAGCCGGCGCGCCGCACCTCTCCGGCCAGGGCCTCCGCCTCCGCGCCCACCAGCTCCAGGTGCTCGGGCGCCAGCCGCTCGGACAGGGCCAGGCCTTCGGCCGGCGGCATCTCCACGGTGTAGAGCGTGGCGTCGGTCCCACCGCGCTCGAACGCGGCGGTCACAGCGTCCAGGAACCCGGCGTCGGGCGCGGTCACGGCCAGCAGCCCGTCGGGGCCGTGCTCGGCCTGGGCCAGCAGGTCCAGCGCCACCAGGTCCGCGTCGGCGCCCTCGGAGGCCACCACCACCAGCTCGCTGGGCCCGGCCAGGCCGTCGATGCCCACGTCGCCGGACACCTGGCGCTTGGCCTCGGTCACGTACGCGTTGCCCGGGCCCGCGATCACGTCGACGGGCTCCAGCGGGCCGAGGCCGTAGGCCATGGCCGCCACCGCCTGGGCACCGCCCACGCGGTAGACCTCGTCGACGCCGCACAGCGCGCAGGCGGCCAGCACGACCTCGTGGGCGCGTCCGCCGGGACCGGGCGGGGTGCAGACCACGATCTGGCCCACGCCCGCGGCCCGGGCGGTGACCGCGCACATGACCACGGTGGACGGGTAGGCGGCACGGCCCCCGGGCGCGTACACGCCCGCGCGGGCCAGGGGAAGCTCGTCGACCCGGATCTGCTGGCCCTGGGCCAGGGTGGCCTCGACCGGCTCACGCAGCTGTGCCTGCACCAGCGCACCCACGTTCTCCGCGGCCAGCTCGAGGCCGGCCCGCACGTCGGCGTCCAGGCCGTCCAACGCGGCCTCCAGCTCGCCCGCGCCCACGCGCAGCTCGGCGGGCGAGTCCAGCGCGATCCCGTCCAGGCGCTCGATCACCGCCAGACCGTCGCCGCGGCGGACCGCGTCCACGATCTCGCGGACGTCGGCGGCCACGTCCGCGTCGGGCTCGGACGGCCGGGCGGGCGTGTCGCGCACCACGGTCACGACTGCGACTCCCTGATCCGGGCCACCAGCTCGTCCATGGCCTCCGCCTTGAGCTTGTGGGCCACGGGGTTGGCGATCAGGCGGGCCGTGCACACCGTGATCTCCTCCAGGACCTCCAGGTCGTTCTCGCGCAGCGTCGTGCCCGTGGCCGTCAGGTCCACGATGCCGTCGACCATGCCGGTGAGCGGCGCCAGCTCCACCGAGCCCTTGACCTCCACGAGCTCCACCTGGCGGCCGGTCTCGGCGAAGTGGGCGCTGGCGATCCGCGGGTACTTGGTGGCCACGCGCACGCGCCCGAGGCGGCGCAGCGCCTCGTCCATCGCGTCGTCCCCGCGCCGGGCGGCCACGACCATGTCGCAGCGGCCGAAGCCCAGGTCCAGCAGTTCGTAGACCACCCGGTCGGGCTGCTCGAGCAGCACGTCCTTGCCGGTGATGCCGATGTCGGCGGCCCCCTGGGCCACGTAGGTGGGCACGTCCGAGGGCCGCATGGTCACGATGCCGGCGTCCTCGAACAACAGCTTGCGGTCGTTCGAGCGCACCTCGGCCGTGTCGATGCCAAGCGTGTCCAGCAGGTCCAGCGTGCCGCCCATCAGGGCGCCGCGGGGGACCGCGACGGTCAATCCGGCACTCATCTCAGCCCCTCCTCCGCCGCCCGCGCCACGTGCACGCGCTGGACGTCCAGGGCGAAGCCGCAGGCCGCCCGCGGGGAGCCGAAACGGCCGACCAGCTCGTCGTAGCGCCCGCCCCCGCCCAGCGTGAAGCCCACGGCGGGGTCGTACACCTCGTACACGGCGCCCGTGTAGTAGGTCATGTGGCGCACCAGCCCCAGGTCCAGGATCACGCGGTCGGCCACACCCTTGTCCTCGAGCGTCGCGTACAGCCGCGCCAGGCCGTCCAGCGCCGGCCCGGCCACCTCGTGCGCGCGCTCCAGCATCTCCGGCCCGCCACGCAGCTCGGGCAGGCGGGAGAGCAGCCGGCCGGCGGAGTCGGGCAGGCCCAGCTGGCTGACGCGCATCTCCAGCCCCACCAGGTCCTTGCCCGCCAGCCGGGCCAGCAGGTCGGCGTGGTGCTCGGCGGGCACCTCGAGGTTGGCCAGCAGCTCGCGGTAGAGGGCGCTGTCGCCCAGGCCGACGCGGTGGCGCGCCAGGCCGGCCGCGTCCAGGCCCTCCAGCAGCACGGAGATCACCTCGGCCTCACCCTCAGGGCCCGCGACGCCCAGCAGTTCGACGCCGGCCTGCAGGAACTCGGTGGCCTGGCCGCTGCCCCGGCGCGCCGCGCGGTAGGCGTGACCGAAGTAGCACAGGCGCAGCGGCGGCTCGGCGTCCGGATAGCGGGTGGCGGCCAGGCGGGCGATCGGAAGCGTCATGTCCGAGCGCAGCGCCAGCACGTCGCCCTGGTCGTCGAACAGGCGGTAGCCCGACGCTCCCGCGCTCGTGCCCAGCACCTCCTCGTACTCCAGCGTGGGCGTCCACACCTCGCCGTACCCGGCGGCGGCGAACGTGGCGTGCAGGCCGTCGGTGATCGCGCGCTGCTCGCGCATCTCGTCCGGCAGCACGTCGCGTGTGCCCGGCGGTATCGGATGGATCACGGGGCGCCTCCCCCGGCCCTAGGCCGGCAGCTGCTCGGGCGCGCGGGCGCCCTGGGCGGGCACGCGCTCGATGTGGGCACCCAGCCCGCGCAGCCGCTCGTCGATGCGCTCGTAGCCACGGTCGATCTGGCGGATGTTGCCGATCTCCGACCGCCCCTCGGCGCACAGCGCCGCGATGAGCATTGCCATTCCCGCCCGGATGTCCGGGCTCTCCATGCGCTCACCGTGAAGCCGGCTCGGGCCGCTCACGACCGCGCGGTGCGGATCGCAGAGCAGTACCCGAGCGCCCATGGATACGAGCTTGTCCACGAAGAACAGCCGGTTCTCGAACATCTTCTCGTGGATAAGCACCATGCCGTCGGACTGGGTGGCCAGCGCCAGCGCGATGCTGGTCAGGTCGGCCGGGAAGGCGGGCCAGGGCCCGTCCTCGATCTTGGAGATGTGGTCGCCCTCGTCGTCCTTGACCCGCAGCTCCTGGTTGCCGGGCACGATGATGTCGTTGCCGTCGTACTCGATCGCGCAGCCGAGCCTGGTGAAGCCCAGGCGGGTCATGCGCAGGTCGTCCGCAACCACGTCCTTGATGCGCATCTCGCCGCCGGTGCAGGCGGCCAGCGCGATGAAGCTGGCGATCTCGATGTAGTCGGGGCCGATGGCGTAGTCGGCGCCGCCCAGGCTCTCCTGGCCGTGCACGATCAGCACGTTGGAGCCGATGCCCTCGATCCGGGCGCCCATGGCCAGCAGCAGCCGAGCCAGGTCCTGCACGTGCGGCTCGGAGGCGGCGTTGTGGATGACGGTCGAGCCGGGGGTCAGCGCGGCGGCCATCAGCGCGTTCTCGGTGGCCATGACCGACGGCTCGTCCATGAAGAAGTCACAGGCCCGCAGCCCGCCCTCGGGCGCGGTGAGGGCGTAGGACTTGCGCCCCTCGACGTTCGCCCCCAGCGCCCGGAACGCGTCCAGGTGCGGGTCCAGCCGGCGGCGGCCGATCACGTCGCCGCCGGGCGGCGGCATCAGCGCGCTGCCGAAGCGGGCCAGCAGCGGGCCCGCCAGCAGGAAGGAGGCGCGGATGCGCTCGGTCAGGCCGGTGTCCAGTTCGCCCGCCTTCGCGTCGGCGGCGCACACGGCTACGACGTTGTCGCCCCGCCACTCGGCGCTGGCCCCCACGCTGCGCAGCAGGGCCAGCATGGCCTCCACGTCGCGGATCCGCGGCACGTTGCGCAGCACGACCTCCTCCTCGGTGAGGAGCGTGGCCGCGAGCGCGGGCAGGGCGGCGTTCTTGTTGCCCGCGGGCACCACGGTGCCCGACAGCGGCTGGCCGCCTTCGATGATGAATTTCTCCATGCGTGGGTCCGCCG
>DASQLM010000007.1:0-2821 GCA_035630015.1 Thermoleophilaceae bacterium
GCGGCCCAGGCGCTTGGTGGCCACCAGCAGGGCGGCCACGCCGGACACGTGCGGGGCGGCCATCGAGGTGCCCTCGTAGCCGCGCGGCAGGCCGAAGCTGCGTACCCCGGAGGTGAACGTCTGCTGGTAGATGAACTGGCCCGAAAGCTCGGGCTTGCAGGTGTTGGCGTCGTACGTGTTGTCGGACAGCACCGCGTCGCGGCCGCCGCCCGGGGCGCTCATGTCCACGTCGGCGCCCACGTTCGAGTACTCGGCCAGACAGCCGCGGATCGTGGTCGCCGACACCGCCAGCGCATCACGGGCCCGAGCGGGGTAGGCCACCTGGCTGTCGGCCTGGTTGCCGGCGGCGGCAACGATCAGCACGCCCTTGCGGCGTGCGTAGCGCATGGCCGAGACCAGGTCGGGTATCTGCGACGCGCGCACCGAGGCGTCGAACTCCAGGCTCATGTTGATGATCTTGGCCTTGTGCCGGACCGCGTAGCGGATGCCGCGCGCGATGGCGAAGGTGTCGCCCGCGCCCTCGGCGTCCAGCACCCGCACGGGCATGATCCGCGCCTGGTAGGCGATGCCGGCCGCACCGGTGCGGTTGCCGGTGCTCTGGGCGATCGTGCCGGACACGTGGGTGCCGTGGCCGTTCTCGTCGTTGGGGTGGCGGTCGCCGTCCACGTAGTCGTAGCCGCGCACGAACCGGTTCAGGTCCGGGGCCCGCCGGTAGCGGCGGAAGCGCTGGTAGGCCACGCCCGTGTCCAGCACGGCCACAACCACGCCGCGCCCGCCGGGGGCCTTGCGTGCCTTGGCCAGGTCCCAGGCGTCGGGCATGTTGATGCCGAAGCCGCCCTGCAGGTTCCACTGGGCCCGGAAGCCGGGGTCGTTGGGAACCAGGCCGGCGATGCGCGCCTTGTAGTTGGGCACCGCGTACTCCACCCGCGGGTCGCGCCGCAGCTTGCTGACCGTGGCCTGCACCGATGAGCCCTGGCCGACCGGGACCCGCCGGGACGCCGGCGCGGGACCTACCGCGCCGCCGGTCACGGCGTCGTTCTTGTACTTCACGATCACCTCGCCGGGCACGTACGGCGCCGCGGATGCGGTGGCCCCGCCCGCGCCGAGGCAGACCGCCGTGGCGGCCAGGACGGCGGTGGCCGTGCGTGGAGGTCGGGTCAATCTCATGGTTTACGGTGCCACAGCGAGTGTACGAGGCCAGGAACACCCCATACACCAGGAAGTTGTTGAGCCTCCATCGGCTCGGCGCGCCCACGCTATGAGGGTTTGTGTCACAGGGGGGACGGGTTTCGTCGGCGGCCACGTCGTGCGCGAGCTGCTCGAGGCCGGCCGGGACGTACGGGTGGTCTACCGGGATGAGCGCCGCCTCAATCGCCTCGAGGGGCTCGACGCGGAGGCGGTGAAGGCCGATCTGTTCGACCGCGCCGCCATGCGCCGTGCGGTCAGAGGCTGCGACCAGCTCTTCCACGTGGCGGGCTTCGTCGGCTCGCGGCCCGCCGACCGCGCCTGGCAGGTCAACGCCCTGGGCCCCCGGCGCGCGGTCGAGGCCGCGGCGGCCGAGGACGTGGAGCGCGTGGTCCTGACCTCCAGCGTCGCCGGCCTGGGGCCGGTGGCCCCGGACGACATCGGCACCGAGGACGACCCCTTCCGGGGAGGCTCGCTGGGGCTGGTGTATCCCGACAGCAAGCACGAGGGCGAGCTGGAGGCGCTGGGGGCGGGCGCGCGGCTGGGGGTCGACGTCGTGGTGGTCAACCCCTCGTACGTGCTCGGCGTGCCCGTCGACCGCAGCCAGCCGGGCGAGACGTCCACGCGCGTGATCGGCAACTACCTGCGCGGGCGGCTGCCCGCCGTGGTGGACGGGCGCTCGGACTTCTGCGACGTGCGCGATGTGGCGCGCGGCCACCTGCGGGCCGCCGAGCGCGGCCGGCCGGGGGAGCGCTACGTGCTCGGCGGCCACGACGGCACCTGGGTCGGGCTGATCGAGCTGGTGGCCGAGCTCTCGGGCGTGCATCACCCGGTCGCGGTGCTGCCGCCCCTGCTCGGGCCGATGGCCGAGAGGGCCGAGGCCCTGCGCCTGCCCACGCCGATCGCCTCCGAGGGCATCCTGCTGATGGGCCTGAACTGGAGCTACTCGTCGCGCAAGGCGCGCGGGGAGCTGGGCTACCGCAGCCGGTCGCTGGAGTCGACCGTCCGCGACACGGTCGAGTGGTACCGCGAGCTCATGGACGCGGGCGCGCTGCCCGCGGGCTTCTCGCCGCTGTCGCTGGGCGCGGCCGGCATGCGCGTGGCCGGGCGCACGGGCCTGACCGCGCTGGCCCGGGCCGCCGGGCGGCGCGCCGGCCGCACGCTGGTGGCGGGGGGATGACCGGGTCCTTCTTCCCGCGCGACGAGTACTTCATGCGCCTGGCCCTGCGGGAGGCCGAGCGGGCGCTGGACCACGACGACGTCCCCGTGGGCTGCGTGGTGGTTGCCGCCGGGGAGGTGGTGGCCGCGGCCCGCAACGAGCGCGAGCTGCGTGGTGATCCCACGGCCCACGCCGAGATCCTGGCGCTGCGCGAGGCGTCGGCGCGGCTGGGGTCCTGGCGCCTGGAGGACACGATCCTGTACGTGACCCTGGAACCGTGCGCGATGTGCGCCGGCGCCATCGTCCTGGCGCGGGTGCCGCGCGTGGTGTTCGCCGCCGAGGACCCGAAGACCGGCGCGGCCGGCAGCGTGCTGAACGTGCTGGCCCAGCCCGCGCTCAACCACCGCCCCGACGTGGCCGGCGGCCTGCTGGCCGGCGAGGCCGGCGACATGCTGCGGGCGTTCTTCGCGGCCCGGC
>DASQLM010000008.1:0-6632 GCA_035630015.1 Thermoleophilaceae bacterium
ACGGCCACCAGGAACAGCGGGAAGATCACGGTGGGCACGAACTGCGCCGGCTGGCGCAGCGTGCGCACGAACGAGCGCCGCGCCAATGCCGCGATCTGGATGCGCGTGGCCCGGCTCACTGGGCGACGGGCGCCTCGGCCGTGTCCTCGTCCTCCCCGGCGCCCTCCAGCGTGCGGCCGGTCTTGGCCAGGAACACGTCGTCCAGCGACGGCGCGTGCAGCTGCAGGTGCGAGATCTCAACGTTCTCCGCATCCAGGGCGCGGACCACGGCGGCCAGCTCGGACTCGCCGCCGGCCAGGCGGACGGCGATGCCGTCGCCGGCGCGGTGGGGCTCCTCCCCGTCGCCGAACGGCGCCAGGATGCGCGTCACGTCCTCGCAGCGGCGCGGGTCGGCGGGGATGGCCTCGACCGACGGCGAGGCGATCTCGGCCTTCAGCGCCGCCGGGGTGCCCTCGGCCACGATGTGGCCGTCGTCGATGATCCCCACGCGGTCGGCCAGCTGATCGGCCTCCTCGAGGTACTGCGTGGTCAGGAAGACCGTCACGCCGTCGTCGGTGGACAGGCGCTCGACCTCCTCCCACAGGGCCGTGCGGCTCTGGGGGTCCAGGCCGGTGGTGGGCTCGTCCAGGAACAGGATCCGCGGGCCGTGCACCAGCGCCAGCGCCAGGTCCAGGCGCCGCCGCATGCCGCCGGAGTACCCGCCGACCTTGCGGTCCGCGGCCTCGGACAGGCCCACGCGCTCGATCAGCTCGTCGCCGCGGCGCGTGCGCTCCGCGCGCGGCAGGCCGTGCAGCGCGGTCTGCAGGCGCATGTGCTCCCGCGCCGTCAGGTAGGGGTCCAGGGCGGCCTCCTGCAGCGCGGCTCCGATGTGCTCGCGCACGCGCGCGCCCTCGGAGGCCACGTCGAAGCCGGCCACCCGCGCCGTGCCGCCCGTGGGCGGCAGGAGCGTGGTCAGCATCAGTACGGTGGTCGACTTGCCGGCGCCGTTGGGGCCCAGGAAGCCGTAGATCTCACCCGGGTCCACGTGGAGGTCGATGCCGTCCACCGCCAGCGGCCCCTTCTTGAACTGCTTGACCAGGCCCTCGACCTCGATCGCCCTGTCGCCGTTCCCGCTCACCGGTAGAACGTAGAGCACGCATCCTCCGGCCGTCCGGCGCGAAAAACCGTCGTCCCCCGTACGCTCCACCCCGATGGCCGCCCGCCCACCGGAGCAGATCATCCGCGACTGGCTGGAGCAGAACGGCTCGACCCGGGTGGGAATCGAGGCCTTCGAGCAGACCTGGGGCATCGACCGGATGGGCGCCCGCGACCGGCGCCGCGTGGCCGCGGCGCTCGCGCGGGTGGGCGTGAGGGTCGAGCCGCCGCTGGCCCGCGCCTCGCGCCGGGAGAAGGTCCTGCTGAGCGTCGATCCGGCGCCGGCCGAGCCGGCGGTGATCGAGCCGGAACCGCCACCGCCACCGCCGCCCGAGCCGGAGCCCGAGCCGGAGCCCGTTCCCGAGCCGGAGCCGGAGCCCGAGCCCGAGCCCGAGCCGCCGCCGGCCCGTAGGGCACCCGCGCGGGATCCCTGGCGCAAGCCGTGGGATCGCGACCCGGAGCCCGAGCCCGAACCCGAACCCGAGCCCGAGCCCGAGCCAGAACCAGAACCCGAACCGGAACCGGAGCCCGAGCCGGAACCAGAACCGGAGCCCGAGCCCCTGCCGGAGCTCGAATACGAACCGGAACCCGTATACGAGCCGGAACCCGAGTACGAGTACGAGGCCGACCCCGCGCCCGAGCCGGAACCCGCGCCGCGCAGGCGACCGCGGCTGGGACGGCGGCGCCGGCGGCTGTGGTCCGAGGCGGAGCCCGAGCCGCCGGCCGCGCCCGAGCCGCTCCCCGAGCCCGAGCCGGCCCCGGAGCCCGATCCGTGGCTGGAGCCCGAGGACGACCCCTGGCTCCAACCCGAACCGGAACCCGAGCCCGAACCGGGGCCGGTGCCCGAGCGGGAGCGGACGCCCGAGGGCGAGCGCGAGCCGCTGCTGAACCGCGTGCTGGCCAACACCTCCCGCACCACCTGGGGTCTCACCGCCGGGCTGGTGCTGATGGTGCTGGGCTCGCTGGGACCCTGGGGCAAGGCGATCCTGGTGACCGACTACGGCACGGACCGCAACGGCATCATCGTGATCCTGGCCGCCCTGGCCATCGGCGTGCTGCTGGTCGTCCACGTGCGCCGGGGCCGCGACTCGTGGCTGCCGCTGGTCGCCGCCGGGCTGGGCGCGTTCGCCGCCGCCGCGGTGGCCAGCGACTTCCGCGAGCTGGTGGACGACTCGTTCGTGGGGCCGGACTGGGGTCTGTACATGGCGTTCATCGGCTGCGTGGTCTGCGTGGTGGTCTCCATGTCGCTGCTGGTCCGGCGCGACTGACCGGTCTGCACGAACCGCTGCCCGCGCGCCCGCTGCAACGGATCCTGCAGGGCGCAACCCTGCCGCGAGGCGCCTGTTACCCCTGGTATCGCCGCATGAGCAGACGACTGGCCACGACCCTGGCGCTGAGCGCCCTGACCCTGTGCGGGCTCGCCGCGCCCGCCTCCGCCTCCGCCGCCGCGGTGGACGGGGACGGCATGTGGATCTGGTACGTCAGCAAGTCCAGCGGCGGCACCGTGAACGGCATCGCGGCCAAGGCCGCGCGCAACAACGTCAAGACCGTCTACATCAAGTCCGCCGACGGACGGTCGCGCTGGACCCAGTTCAACCGGCCCCTGGTGAGCGCGCTCAAGGCCCGCGGGCTGAAGGTGTGCGCCTGGCAGTTCGTCTACGGCAAGAACCCCAAGTCGGAGGCCGATCGCGCGGCCGAGGCCAAGCGCGCCGGCGCGGACTGCACGGTCATCGACGCCGAGGGCCACTACGAGGGCAAGTACGTCTCGGCCCAGACCTACATGAAGCGGCTACGCCGGAAGGTCGGGCCGGACTACGAGGTCGCCCTGACCAGCTTCCCGTACGTGCACTACCACCCCGGGTTCCCGTACTCCGTCTTCCTGGGCCCGAACGGCGCGCAGGCCAACCTGCCGCAGATGTACTGGAAGACGATCGGGACCTCGGTGGACACGATCTACCGCAACACCTGGACCTACAACAAGGTCTACGGGCGCCCGATCTACCCGCTGGGCCAGACCTATTCGAACCCGCGCGCGGCCGATGTGCGGCGCTTCCGCCTGCTGGCGGGGACCTACGGCGCCAGGGGCCTGTCCTGGTGGGTGTGGCAGTTCTCGGGCGCCCGCCAGTGGACGGCGCTGGGCTCGCCGTTCTCGCCCATCGGCACGCCGGTGCGGCGCGACACGTTCCCCGTGCTCAAGCGCGGCTACCGCTCCGACCTGGTGGTCTGGCTCCAGCAGCACCTGATGAAGGCCCGGCTGCTGAGGGTGGTGAACGGCAACTACGGCAGCGGGACCGAGAAGGCCGTGCGTGCCTTCCAGCTCTCCCGCGGCCTCCCGGCCAGCGGGCGGATGAACCCGGTCACCTGGCAGGCGCTGCTGCCCGTGGGCCCCGCCGCGATCAAGTGGGGCCGCAAGCGCTCCGCCGTCCAGCTCGTTGCCGCCCGCCGCGGGGCGTCGCCGCAGCCCGTGCCGCTGAACGCGAGCCGGGCCGCGCGCCGCGACGAGCTGGCCCCCGCCCCCGGGCACTGACCGGCGCTAGCGGTCGGCCAGCGCCTGCACGCCGGCGCCGATGAACGTCATCGCGTCGTCGATCACCGGGAGCGCGGTGGCCTGGAAGTCGCCCGCGTCCGGGTCCTTGGCTCGCCGGCCCATCGCGTCGAGCGCGGCGATGGTGGCGGCCCCGACCATGTGCGGCACCAGCTCGTCGGAGGACACGCCCAGGTCGACGGCGACGGCCCTGGCCACCATCTGCTCGGCCCGCTCCTGCAGGCCGCGCTCATACGTCCGCAGCGCCGGATCGGACTCGATCAGCTCCCGCGTGCGCCGTGACTGCTCGAGGTCCACGTCCACGGTCTCGAGCATCTCCATCAGCCACGCCCGCAGCGTCTCGACGGTCTTCGTGCCCGCGGGCCGGTCGTCCAGGCGCTGCTCGAGCTGGTCGAACATGTCCCCGTGGTCGCAGAAGACCAGCTCCTCCTTGCACGGGAAGTAGGCCGAGACGGTCCGCGGCGAGACGTCGGCCGCGTCGGCGATCTGCTTGATCGTCGTGTCCTGGAAGCCCTGGCGGTCGAACAACTCCGCCGCCACATCCGCCAGCGTCTGGCGTGTGCGCTCCTTCTTGCGCTCCCTCAGGCCCACCTCGTCGACTGCCATGTCCCAACCATACACATAGTTGCAGTGTGCGCAAACTTACAGTTGACGCAAAATTGCAGTCGTAGTACGTTCGAGGAATGTCTTCCCTCCTGGCCTCCGTGGCCCGCTCGCTCACAGCTCACTGGAAGCGGGGCCTGATCGGCCTCGTCGTCGTCATCGCCCTCGTCGGCGTCGCAGTGGGCTCCCAGAGTGGCAAGGCCGCCCAGGACTTCGCCATCCCGGGCACCGAGTCGCAGAAGGCCCAGGACCTGCTGGAGAGCAAGTTCCCGGCCGCGGCCGGGGCGCAGAGCCAGGTGGTCTACAGCGTCGAGGACGGGCGCATCGGCGCCGCCCAGCGCGAGACCATCGCCGGGGCGTCGCAGAAGATCGCCGCCCTGCCCCACGTGATCGGCTCGGCCGCCCAGCTCGACCGCGGCCTGCGCGTGTCGGAGGACGGGCGCACCGCCCTGTCCACGGTCCAGTACGACCGCCAGTCGACCGAGCTGGAGCCCGAGGACGGCAAGGAGCTGGAGACGGCGGCCCGCACCGCCGAGGGCGACGGCCTGTCCGTGGCCCTGCGCGGCGAGACAGTGGACCTGGCCTCCCAGCAGGAGGCCCCGGTCGGCGAGCTGATCGGCGTGGGCATCGCCATCATCCTGCTGACGATCCTCTTCCGGTCGCTGGCCGCGATGTTCGTGACCCTGATCGGCGCGCTGGTGGGCGTGTTCATCAGCCAGCTGATCCTGGCCGCGGTGTCCAAGCCGATCGGCATCCCCGACTTCGCCACCACGATCGCGGTGATGCTGGGCCTTGGCGCCGGCATCGACTACGCGCTGGTCATCTTCAGCCGCTTCCGCGAGCAGCTCGCGGCGGGCGACACGCCACCGGAGGCCGCCGCCCGGGCCAACGCCACGTCCGGCACCTCGGTCGTGGCCGCGGGCCTGATCGTGATGGTGGCCATCGCCGGCCTGCTGGCCGTGGGCATCCCGCTGGTGGGCAAGATGGGCGTGGGCTCGGCCATCGCCGTGGCCATGGTCGTGATCTCCTCGATCACCGTCCTGCCGATCTTCGCCGGCGCGCTGGCCCGGTGGCTGAAGCCCAAGGACCCCAAGCACGTGGCGGCATCGCCCGGGTTCGCCCGCTGGGGCCGGCGGCTGACCCGGCGCCCGTGGATCCCGGTGATCGCCGGCGGCGTGGTGCTGCTGATCCTGACCATCCCCGTGACCGACCTGCGCCTGGGCCAGCCCGACGACGGCAACCAGCCGGCCGAGAAGACCCAGCGGGTGGCCTACGACCAGCTCAGCAAGGGCTTTGGCCCGGGCTCCAACGGGCCGCTGCTGCTGGCCGTGGGGAGCAAGGACGGCGGCACGCTCGACCGCGCCGAGCTCACGGGCCTTACGCGCGAGCTCCGCGGCACCAAGGGCGTGGCCCAGGTGGCCCCGCCCCAGCCGAACCGCACGGGTGACGCGGCCATCGTGTCCGTGATCCCCCGGACCTCGCCGCAGGACAAGGCCACGTCCGCGCTGGTGGACCGCCTCCGTGACCGCACGATCCCCGCCGCCACCCGCGACGGCGACCTGAACGTGTACGTGGGCGGCCTGACGGCCTCGTTCGAGGACTTCTCGGACAAGATCTCGAGCCGGCTGCCGCTGTTCATCGGCATCGTGATCGGCCTGTCGATCCTGCTCCTGATCGCGGTCTTCCGCTCGATCTGGGTGCCGCTGGCCTCCGCGGTGTTCAACCTGCTGTCGATCGGCGCCGCCTACGGCGTGGTGGTCGCGGTGTTCCAGTGGGGCTGGGGCGCGTCGCTGCTGGGCGCCGCCGAGGGCACGCCGATCGTCTCGTTCATCCCGCTGATGATGTTCGCCATCCTGTTCGGGCTGTCGATGGACTACAACGTCTTCCTGCTGTCGCGGATCCGGGAGGCGTACTTCGAGGGCGACTCGCCCAAGGAGAGCGTGGCCCACGGGCTGTCGCGGATCGCCAAGGTCATCCTCACCGCCGGGCTGATCATGGCCTCGGTGTTCCTGGGCTTCGCCACCGGCGACGACACCATCGTGAAGATGTTCGGCGTCGGCCTGGGCGCGGCCATCCTGATCGACGTGCTGATCGTGCGGATGGTGGTCTCCCCCGCGCTGATGGCGCTGCTGGGCGACAAGGCCTGGTGGATCCCCGACTGGCTGGACCGGGCGCTGCCCAACGTGTCGCTCGAGGGCGGCCACGAGGACCGCGCCGGCAAGGTCGAAGAGCGCGAGCGCCAGCCGGCGGGCGTCTGACGGGCTAGTGCCGGCGCTAGCGCTTGCGCTTGGCCTTGGCCACGACGCCCGCGTAGCGCAGATACGCCCGCAGGGCGCTCTTGCGGCGGATG
>DASQLM010000009.1:0-17010 GCA_035630015.1 Thermoleophilaceae bacterium
GGGCCAGCAGCTCCTCGATCTCCTTCGCCGCGCGCGGATCGGCCGGCACGCGCCAGTGCTTGCGGCGCCAGTCGAACCAGCGCCGCGGCAGCTGCTTGACCGCGTCGTTCAGCTCCTCGTCGAACGCGAACGCGAACACCAGCTCCCGCTCGCGCCCCCGCTCCGCGAGCATCCACACGCGCCCCCGCTCGGGTGTGACCTCGGTGTCAGGCGGCTCCTCGGACATCAATCGATCCAGATTAGTGAGGCCGTGGACGGTGCGCGGCAGATTCGGTCCTCGATGGGATCATCGGCGCCATGACGATCGTCGTCGCCGGCGAGGCCCTGTTCGACCTCGTACTCCACGCGGACGGGTCGGTGGGCGCCCATCCGGGCGGCGGCCCGTTCAATGCCGCGCGCACGATCGGGCGGCTGGGCACGCCCGCCGCCTTCCTCGGGCGCATCTCCCGCGACCGCTTCGGCCGGCGCCTGGCAGGCGAGCTGGAGGCCGATGGCGTGACCCTCGGCGAGGCCCTGCGCACCGATGCCCCGACCACCGTCGCCGTAGCCGAGCTGTCGGCCGAGGGCGCGGCGACCTACCGCTTCTACACGGAGGGCACCGCCGCCGCGGGGCTGACGCCCGACGTGGCGCTCGCCACCCTGCCGGGCTCTACGGAGGCCCTCATGGTGGGCACGCTGGGCCTGGTCGTGGAGCCGCTGGCCACGGCCGTCGAGGCGCTCGTCGGACACGTGGACGTGCCCGTGCTGCTGGACGCCAACGTGCGCCCCGCAGCCATCCGCGACGAGGCCGCCTACCGCGCCCGCCTGACCCGCCTGCTGGCCCGCACCGACGTGCTCAAGGCCAGCGACGACGACCTGGCCTGGATCGCGCCCGGCACCGATCCCGTGGAGGCCGCTCGCGCCCTGGGCGCTCCCACCACGCTCCTCACGCGCGGGGCCGGCGGGGCCGCGGTGGTCACCACGGAGACCGAGGTGGAAATCCCCGCCCCGCGGGTCGAGGTGGTGGACACCATCGGCGCGGGCGACGCCTTCGCCGGCGCGTTCCTGGTCGCCCGCCGGGACGGGGCCGATATCCCCGGGGCCGCCGGCTTCGCCGCCCGGGTGGCCGCCGTCACCTGCACCCGCGCCGGCGCCGATCCGCCGACGCGCGCGGAGCTCGGCGGCGACTAGCCGCGGACGCGCTCGTACCCGGGGTCGTACAGCGGTTCGGCCGTGACCTCGGCGCCGACCCACTGGCCGAACACGCCCAGGTCCACCCGCGCGCCCACGTCCACGTCCGACGGCAGGTACGCGTAGGCGATGCTGCGCTCGATCCGGTGGCCGTAGCCGCCCGAGGTCACGCGCCCCACCGGCGTCCCGTCCACCCGCACGGGCTCGTTGCCCAGGCACACCGACCGCGGGTCGTCCAGCACCAGGCAGCGCAGCGCCTGGCCGGAGCCGCCGGCCTGGCGCGCCGCGGCCAGCGCGTCGCGGCCGGCGAACCCGCCCTCCTTGTCCATGGCCACCGCGAACGACAGCCCCGCCTCGTCGGGCGTGGTCTCGGGCGTGATGTCCAGGCCCCACACGCGGTAGCCCTTCTCCAGGCGCATCGAGTCGATGGCCCGGTAGCCGCCGGCACGCAGGCTGTGCTCGCGCCCGGCCTGCCACACCGCGTCCCACAGCGCCTGGCCGTACTCGGCCGAGGCGTACAGCTCCCAGCCCAGCTCGCCCACGAACGTGATCCTCTGGGCGAACACGGGCACGGGCCCCACGGTGATCTCTCGCGCGCGCAGGAACTTGAACGATAGGTCGTCGTCGGTCAGCGACCCCAGGATCTCGCGTGCCGCCGGGCCCCAGAGGCAGTAACAGCAGCGCGAGCCGGTCACGTCCTCGGCGGTGACCGACCCGTCGCCGCGCAGGTGCCGGCGGATCCAGTGCAGGTCGTGGCGGCCGAAGGCGGTGCCGGTCACGACCCGGAACGACTCCTCGCCCGTGCGCGTCACGGTCAGGTCAGCTTCGATGCCGCCGCCGTCGTTCAGCAGCTGCGTGTACACCGCGCGGCCCACGTCGCCGGCCACATCGTTGGCGCACAGACGCGACAGCGCCGCCGCAGCGCCCGGCCCGCGCACGTCGAGCTTGGCGAACGAGGACTGGTCGAACAGCGCCGCGGCGTCGCGGGTGGCCAGGCACTCGGCGCCGATGGCCGGCGACCAGAACTCGCCCGCCCAGCCGCGCGGGCGCAGCGACTCGTCGCCCGCCGCCGCGTTGGCGCCGATCCAGTTCACGCGCTCCCAGCCGGCCTTCTCGCCCCACTCCGCGTCCAGGGCGTCCAGGCGGCGGTAGGCGGGGGACAGGCGCAGCGGCCGGCCGGCGTCGAACTCCTGGTGCGGGTAGACGATGTCGTAGTAGCGCGAGTAGGCGCTCAGCGCGCGCACGCGCGAGTAGGAGCGGCTGGCGTAGTGGGCGCCGAACCGGCGGATGTCCATCGACCACATGTCGTACTCGGGCCGGCCGTCGGTGATCCATTCGGCCATGACCTTGCCCACGCCGCCTGCTCCGGCCAGCCCGTGCACGCAGAAGCCGGCGGCGGTCCACAGGCCGCCGACGTCGGTCTCGCCCAGGATGAAGTCGCCGTCCGGGGTGAACGCCTCGGGCGCGTTCACCACCTTGGCCACCTCCACGTCGCGCAGTGCGGGTACGCGCGTGCGCGCGCCCTCCCACGACTCGGCGAACCGCTCCATGTCCGCGTCGAACGTCGTGCGCGGCTCGGCCAGCGGCGCCTCCGTGTCCCAGGTCACCGGCTCGCGCGAGTAGCCCCCCACCAGCAGCCCGCCCGAGTCGTGCGGGCGGAAGTACATGATGTGGTCGGGGTCGCGCACGGTGGGGATTCCCTCGACCTCCTCGGCCAGCGGCTCGGTGACCACGTACTGGTGGCGCATGGGCACGATCGGGATCGACGCCCCGGCCATCGCGCCCACCACGCCGGTCGCCGCGCCCGCGGCCACCACCACGACCTCGGCGGCGATCGCGCCGCGATCGGTCTGCACGCCGGTCACGCGGCCGCCGGCGACGTCGATGCCGGTCACGGCCGTGCCCGTGTGCACCGCCACGCCCTCGCGGCGGGCCCCGTCGGCCAGCGCCAGCGCCAGCAGCTCCGGGTCCACGTAGCCGTCGCCGGGCATCCAGGCGGAGCCGGTCAGATCGTCCACGTTCAACATGCCCAGCCGCTCCGCGGTCTCGGCCGGCGACAGCAGGTCCAGCTCCAGGCCGTAGGTGGTCGCGCTGCCGGCCGCGCGCTCCAGCTCGGCCTGACGCTCCGGCGTGGTGGCCACGCGGATGCCGCCGACCCCGCGCCAGCCGGGATCACGCCCGGTCTCCTCGCCCAGCCGCGCGTACAGCTCGGTCGAGTACATGATCATCCGCGTCTGGCTGATGGTCGAGCGCAGCTGGCCCACGAACCCGGCCGAGTGCCAGGTGGTGCCGTCGCTCAGCTCGTGCTGCTCGACCAGGACCACGTCGTCCCAGCCGGCGCGACCGAGGTGGTAGGCGATGCTGGTTCCGCCCACCCCGCCGCCGATGACCACGCAGCGGGCGGAGTCGGGGAGCTCGGTCACGCGGCGAGCCTACCGGGCCGCCGGGGCCGGGCCGAGCGCGTTCCCGCGCCCGGCCCGACGTTGGTCCGGCGGTTTCTAGGCGGCGTCGCGGTAGCCGAGCTCGACGCCCTCTTCGAGCTCGACATCGGGCAGCTCCTCGATCTCGAGCTCGGGCGTGGGCTCCAGCACCGTCACGGCGAGCGCAATGGCCGCGGCGGCGAAGCCGGCGCCGACGAAGAACGCCAGCTGGTAGCCGTCCACCAGCGCGGCCGCCCGCGACGCGCCGTCCTCCAGCGCGCCCTCCGTGCGGGTGGTCGACAGCGTGGCCAACACGGCCAGGCCCAGCGCGCCGCCCACCTGCTGGGTGGTGTTCACCAGGCCCGAGGCCAGCCCAGCGTCCTCCTGGGTGGCGCCCGACATGGCCAGCGAGACCATGGCGGGGAACGACAGGCCGGCGCCCACGCCGAACAGGACCATCGTGGGCAGGATGTCGGTCACGTACGTGGCCTCCAGCGGAGCGCGGGTGAACAGCAGCAGGCCGGCCAGCACCGAGGTCAGGCCGGTGATCAGCACCCGCCGCGCGCCGAAGCGCAGGATGACCTTGTCCGCGATCCGCAGCGACACGGCCCCGATCAGCAGCGCCACCGGCAGGTAGGCCAGGCCGACCTCGATCGGCGAGTAGCCCTGGATGCCCTGCAGGTACAGAGCGCCAAGGAAGAACATGCCGAACAGGCCGGCCACCATCAGCACCTGGACCACGTTGGCCCCGGTCACGTTGCGCGAGCGGAAGATCCGCAGCGGCACCAGCGGCGTGGCCGCGGTGTGCTGGCGGGCCACGAACGCCGCCATCAGCACCGCCGAGACCGCGCCGAGGCCCAGCGTCTGCAGCGAGCTCCAGCCCTCCTCGGGGATGCCGACGATGGTGTACACGCCCAGCATCAGGGAGCTGGTGACCAGCACCGCGCCGGGCACGTCGGCCCCGCGCGAGAGGCCGATGCCCTCGTCGTTGTCGATCAGCCGCCTGGCGGCGAAGAACGCGGCCAGCCCGATTGGCAGGTTCACGAAAAAGATCCAGTGCCAGCTGATCGCCTCGGTCAGCACGCCGCCCAGAAGCAGGCCGAGGGACGCCCCCGCCGACGCCACGAAGCTGTACACGCCGATCGCCTTCGCCTGTTCCCGCTGCTCGGGGAACATGGTCACGATCATGCCCAGGATCACCGCGGAGGTCAGTGCCCCGCCGACGCCCTGGAGGAAGCGGGCGCCCACCAGCATCTCCTGGCTGGAGGCCAGACCGCACAAGGCTGACGCCGCCACGAACAGGATCAGTCCCGACGTGAACATGCGCTTGCGCCCGATCAGGTCTCCCAGCCGCCCGGCCAGCAGCAGCAGTCCGCCGAACGGGATCAGGTAGGCGTTCACGACCCACGCCAGGTCGGTCTGGGAGAAGCTCAGGTCCGACTGGATCGAGGGCAGCGCCACGTTCACGATCGTCCCGTCGAGGATGATCATCAGCATCCCCGTGCACAGCACGTACAGGGCCAGCATGCGTTCGCGCTGGGTGCGGGGCTTGGTCTCGGTCTCGGGTGGGGCGGTCAGTGTGGCGGTCATGCGCAGCTCCTTACGATGTGTAAGTCCGTCGAGCCGGCGACGCTAGCAGATAGATCCGCAGCGGACTATCTCATTCGGACGGATTGGGGGGTTACCCGTACGTGGGGCTACCCGTACTCCGGCCGCGCGGAGGGGCCGCTCAGGCCTTGCGGCGGGGCGTGCGGTCGCACGCGGCGGGCGCCGACAGTGGCCCGCAGACCAGCGTGGCCAGCGCGTCCATCAGCGCACCACGCTTCTTCGCCGGCAGCGCGGCCAGGATGTCCTCCTGGATCCGCTGGACCACCTTCTCGCCCTCGGCCACCGCCTGCTCGCCCGCGTCGGTGACCCTGATCACCCGGGCGCGGCGGTCCTGGGGGGAGGGCACGCGCTCGGCCAGGCCGGCGGCCTCGAGCGCGTCGATGGTCACGACCATCGTGGTCTTGTCCAGGCCCACACGATCGGCCAGCTCCTTCTGGGTGAACTCACCCGTGCGGGCGGTGGCCAGCACGCAGTGACCGCGCGGGGTGCCGCCCTGGGCCTCGAACGCCGCGGTCATCTCGGTCGAGAGCGCGTGGCTGGCCTGGGCAAGCAGCCAGCCCAGGTTGCCGGTCAGCTCGTCGGCGTCCGGCGGGGCCTGGGTGGGGGCTTCGAGGGTGGTGGCCACGCTCCAAGGCTACCAGCACTAGTCCGGTGTCGGACGATCTGTTATGGGACGATCGCGAAGCAGCGGGCCGGGAAGCCCGAGCCGCCCGCCGGCTTGGGCCACGCCGCCACCATCAGAGCGCCGCGCTCCGGCACCCCGTCCAGGCCGGCCAGCGCCTCGATCTGCCAGCGGTCGCGCTCCAGGATGTACGTCTCGGCCGGGATCGAGCCGCCGGCGATGGTGGCCGACGGGTCGGTGTCGGTGGTCTCGTGACCGATCGCCGCGATGCCGCGCCGCTCGACCAGCAGCTCCAGCGCGCTCACGTGCCAGCCGGGCGTGTGGCCGCCGTTGCTCACCGCGTCCTGGTCGGGCCAGCGCTCGCTCCAGGCGGTGCGCAGCGCCACGAACGCGCGCTCGGGCACCGGCCCGTGCTCGCGCTCGTGCGCCTCCACCAGCTCGGCGCCGGCGGCGAAGTCCGGGTCGGCCTCCACGTGCGCCCGGGCGTCCAGGACGGCCAGCGGCAGGATCATCTCGGTCACCGGCAGCTGGTCCAGCGAGCGCCCGCCCGCGATGAAGTGCGACGGCGGGTCCACGTGCGTGCCCCACTGGCCGATGTGCCGGTACTCGTGGACCAGGAACCCGTCGGGGTAGTCGAAGAGCTTGCGGCGCTCTTCGTCGGGGAACTCGTGGTAGCGCGGCGTGCCGGGGGCGAACGGGTGGGTCAGGTCGACCCAGCGGCAGCCGCGCAGCTGCTCGAGCAGGGCGGTGAGGTCGGTCACGAGTGGTCCTCGTCGCGCTCGGCCAGCGCGATGCCGATCCGCTCGCGCGCGGCGTCGCGCAGCTCGGCCACCGACCCGAAGGCGGCCGGGTCCATCGGCTCCAGGATGTCCACGTGGGCGTCCACGTGCTCGCGCAGCACCATGCCGTGCTTGGGCAGGGCCCGCGAGGTGCCGTGCACGGCGATCGGGATCAGCGGCACGTCGTGCTCGCGCGCCAGCTCGAAGGCCCCGTCCTTGAACGCGCGCATCTGGCCGTCCTTGCTGCGCGTGCCCTCGGGGAAGAACAGCACCGGGTTGCCCTTGCCCAGCAGGGTCGAGCAGCGCGCCAGCATGCTGATCACCGACTCCCGGTCGCCGCGCAGCAGCGGCACGTAGCCGTTCAGGCGCATGTTCCAGCCCACGAACGGGATCTTGAAGTTCTCGATCTTCGACACCCACTTGAACGGGCGGAACAGGTCGAACAGCACGAGGATGTCCACCAGCGACGCGTGGTTGGCCACGATCACCGCCGGTCCCTTCCACGGCAGCAGGTCGCGCCGGGTCACGTTCAGGCGCCACAGCGGGTTCAGCGCCACGAAGAACACCGCCCACGCACACGAGTACAGGTGCAGCACGACCTTGCGGCGGTCGAACGGCAGCGTGACCAGCCAGATGACCACGGCGACCAGGAAGAACAGCGGGGCCGTCAGGACGATGGCCGTCCAGTAGGCGTAGGAGATCAGGCGGAGGATGGATGCACTCTGCCAGGCGCGCCGCTGGCCGGGTGGCGGGACGCGTGGAAGAATGGGTCCGTGGCCCAGGTGACCAGCGAAGCGCTGGCTGATGGCTCGCGCGCGCTCCGGCGCGGCGACTGGACGGCCGCGCGCGACAGCTTCCAGGCGGCGCTCGAGACCGAGCGCAGCGGCCAGGCGTGGGACGGGCTGGCGTGGGCCGCGTGGTGGCTGTGCGACGAGGAGCTGGACTTCGAGGCGCGCGAGAAGGCGTACCGCGCACACCGCGCCGCGGGCGACGACTGCTCCGCCGCCCGCGCCGCGGCCTGGCTGGCCGGCAACTACATGGACTATCGCGGTGAGCACGCCGTGGCCATCGGCTGGCTGGAGCGCGCCCGGCGCCTGCTGGAGGGCAACGAGGCGTGCGCGGAGGCCGGGTTCGTCTCGCTGATCGAGGCCGACGTCCTGGCCCAGATGGGCGAGCCGCCCAGCCGCGTCGAGGCGGTCGCCGACCATGCGGTCGGGGTCGGCCGCGAGCTGGGCGTGAACGACCTCGTGGCCGTCGGCCTGGCCCTGAAGGGGCGGGCGGTCGTCAGCCAGGGCCGGGTCGAGGAGGGCATCCGGCTGCTCGACGAGGCCTCGGCCAGCGCCTCGGGTGACGACTTCGAGCTGCCGCTGTCGCCGGCGTGGGCGCTGTGCTGCGTGATCACCGGCTGCGAGGGCGTGGGCGACTACCCGCGCGCCGCTCAGTGGTGCGGGGCCATGGTGGCCACGGGCGAGCGCTGGCAGGGGCGCTACATGACCGGCATGTGCCGCAGCGCCTACGGCAGCATCCTGGCCACCCAGGGCGACTGGCCGGCCGCGGACGCGGCGCTGGTCGCGGCCGTGGACGCGATGCAGGCCACCCGGCCGCCGATGGCCGGCGGCGGCCTGGCCCGCCTGGGCGAGCTGCGCGCGCGCCAGGGCCGCCGGGACGAGGCGGCCGAGCTGTTCCACCAGGCCGGCGCCCACCCACTGGGACTGGTCGGACTGGGCAACCTGGCGCTGGAGGCCGGTGATGCCGCCGGCGCGGCCGACGCGGCCGAGCGGGTGCTGCGCCGCCTGCCCGAGGGCGCCGTGCTGGACCGGTTCCCCGCCCTGGAACTGCTGGCCGGCGCCAAGTCCGCGCAGGGCGATCTCGACGCGGCCGGCGCGGCGTGCGCCGAGCTGGCGGAGACCGCGGCGGCGCTGAGCACCCCCTACCTGAAGGGCCGGGCCCGGCTGGCCGCGGGCGCCGCCGCGGTGGCCGCCGGCGACCACGAGCAGGCCCGGCGCCTGTGCGAGGACGCCATCGACCTGTTCGCCGAGAGCGCGGCGCCCTACGACCAGGCGCGCACGCGGGTGGTGCTGGCCGACGCGTTGCGCGCGCTCGGCCGCGACGAGCCTGCGACCGCCGAGAGGGTGGCCGCGGACGAGGCGTTCCGCAGGCTCGGGGCCGCGGGACGGGCGCCGAGGGCCGGCGGCACCCCCGGCGAGCCGGGTGAGCTGACGGTCCGCGAGCTCGAGGTGCTGCGGCTGGTGGCAGGCGGCATGAGCGACGCCGAGGTGGCGGAGCGGCTCGTGGTCAGCCCGCACACCGTGCACCGGCACGTGGCCAACGTCCGCATGAAGCTGGGGCTGCCCTCGCGCGCCGCCGCGGTGGCCTACGCGGCCCGCGAGAACCTGCTCTAACCGCCTCCCCGCAGGGCCATGGCCGGTTCCGGCCATCTTCGCCGGATGGCCGGAACGGGCGAAGCCACGGCGCCCCGGGCGGCGGAAGCTGGTCCCCGTCAACCACGACGGAGGACTCGCCCGCCATGAGCATCGCCATCAGCAACTTCGAAGAGCTGCGCTTCCGCCTCGGCGGGGCCCTGCACGAGCCCGGCAGCGCCGAGTACGAGGACACCTGCTCGCTGTTCAACGGTGCCATCGACCGGCGCCCCCGCGCCGTCGCCCGCTGCGCCGCGGCCGACGACGTGGTGGCGGCGCTGGCCTGCGCCCGCGCCGAGGGGCTGCCGGTCTCGGTGCGCGCGGGCGGCCACTCGGTGGCCGGCGTCTGCCTGGTCGACGACGGCCTGGTCCTGGACGTTCGCGACATGGCGGACGTGGAGGTGGACCCCGGCCGGCGCGTTGCCCGCGTCGGCGGCGGCGCCACCTGGGCCCAGGTGGACCGCGCGACCCAGGAGCACGGCCTGGCCACCACCGGCGGGCGCGTCTCGACCACCGGCGTCGCGGGGCTGACCATGGGCGGCGGCTCGGGCTGGCTCGAGCGCCAGCACGGCCTGGCGTGCGACAACCTGCTGGCCGCCGAGCTGGTGACCGCCGAGGGCGAGCTGGTGCGCGCCGACGCGGCGCAGAACCCCGAGCTGCTGTGGGCCCTGAAGGGCGGCGGCGGCAACTTCGGCGTGGTCACCGCCATGGAGTTCCGCCTGTACCCGATCGCCTCCGAGCTGCTGGCCGGCTTCGTGGTCCACCCGGCCTCGCGCCGGGCCGACCTGCTGCGGCTGGCGCGCGAGGTCATGGCCGACGCGCCGGAGCAGCTGGGCATCGGGCTGCTGAGCATCGCGGCCGCGCCGGAGCTGGAGGGGATCCCCGAGGAGCTGCAGGGGCGGCCGGCCGTTCTGCTTGGCGGGATGTTCGACGGCTCGGTGGCCGAGGGCGAGCAGGCGCTGGCCGCGCTGCGCTCGTACGGGCCGCCGGCGGCGGACTTCTTCATGCCCACCACCTACGCCGACTTCCAGTGCGCGCTGGACGACCCGCCCGGCCTGCGCAACTGGTGGACGGCCGAGCAGGTGCCCGCGCTGACCGACGCCGCCATCGCGGACGTGGACGCGCTGACCGCGCGCATGCCGGGCGAGGGCTCGCAGATGTTCGTGGTGCCCTGGGGCGGCCAGGTGGCCCGCGGCGCCGGGCACTCGCCCCTGGCCGGCCGGGACGCCGCATGGGTGGTGCACCCGCTGCTGATGTGGCAGGACCCGGCTCAGGACCAGGCCATGGCCGAGTACGGGCGCGGCTTCCGGGAGGCCATGCGGCCCCACGGCAGCGGCCAGACCTACCCGAACTTCATCGGGCAGGAGGGTGAGGACCGCGTCAAGGCCGGGTTCGGCGCCTACAACGCCCGGCGCCTGGCGCAGGTGAAGGCGTGCTGGGACGCCGGCAACGCGTTCCACGGCAACCACAACATCCAGCCCGCCGGCGATGGATCACGCGCCGCGTGACCTGCGCCGCCTGGCGGCGGCGGTGGGGCTGTCGGCGCTCGGCGACATGCTTGCGCTGATCGCCCTGGTGCTGGCGGTGCACGAGCTCACCGGCAGCAGCGTGGCCGTCTCGGCCCTGTTGGCCACCACGCTCGTGCCCGTGGTGGCCATGGCGCCGCTCGCGGGGCTGCTGGTGGACCGGGTCGAGAGCGTCCGGGTGCTGGTGGGGGCGTCGCTGTTCCAGGCGGTCGTCGCCGCGGCCCTGGCGCTCACCGTGGGCGACCTGGCCGCGCTGCTGGCGCTGTCCGCGCTGCTGGCGGCGGGGTCGGCGGTCAGCCTGCCCGCCGAGGCGGCGCTGATGCCGGCCATCGCCGGCGAGCAGAGGCTGGCCCGGGCCAACGGGACCATGGAGAGCGCCCGCTACGCCGGCTTCGCGGCCGGACCCGTGGTGGCGGCGGCGCTCACGGGCGTGGCCGGGCCCGCGGCGGCGCTGGCCGTGAACGCGGCCAGCTTCGTGGCCATCGCGGCCGTGGCCGCCTCGCTGCGCACGCGCCGCCGCCCCGTGGCCGCCGGTCGCGATCGTGGGGGTCCCGGCCACCACGATCATGACCGCGCCTCCTCGGGGACCATGGCCGGCCTGCGCCGGCTCTGGGACGACGGCGTGCTGCGCGTGGTGGTCGGGGCGGCGGTGGCGGCGCTCGCGCTGGTCTCGATCACGCTGATCGCCGAGGTCTTCTACGCCAAGGAGGTGCTGCACGCCGGGGACGAGGTCTACGCGCTGCTCACCGGGGCGTGGATGGTGGGCATGGTGGCCGGGGCCAGCGCCGTGGCGCCGCGCGTGCCGCCGCGCCTGGTGGCCGCCGCCGCGCTGGCGGGGCTGGTGGTCCAGGGCATCGGCATCGCTGGGCAGGTGCCCCTGGCGGTCGTGCCCGCCGCGCTGCTGGGCTACTGCATCGGCGGCGTCGGGCACGGCGCGAAGAACGCCCTGATCCGAACGCTGCTGGCGCGACGGGTGCCCGACCACATGCACGGCCGCGCCTTCGCCGCCTACGGCGCCGCGCGCAACTGCGCGGAGCTGGCGGCCATCGGCGTGGGCGGCGCCCTGGTCGCGGGGGTCGGCCCGAGCGTGGCGCTGCTCATCGCCGGCACCGCTCCGGTGCTGCTCGGCCTGGCGGGGCTCGCCGTCCTGGGCCGGCCGCGGCTGAGGCCGGTTCTCGGCCGCGCATAGGCTCCGCCGCGTGGGGGACGCCGAACCGATCTACCGCGCACCGATGCGCGCCCGCGACCGCGACCTGCCCCGAGGCGCCGGGGCCGCCTACGGCCTGGAGCACGGGCTGGTCGGCATCGGCGACGGTCAGGGCCCGAAGGCGGCGCGGATGGTGGAGCACTTCGCCGACCTTCCCGAGGGCACCTTCGTCTGGACCGAGGTCGCGGACGGCGACTATCGCCTCGGCCGGATCACCGGGCCCTGGCGCTACGACGACTCGGCCGGTGCGCGGGCGGTCGGCATCCACCACGTCCGGCCCGTCAGGTGGCTCGACCACGCGGTCGGCGACCGGGAGGTCCCGGCGGCCGTGGCCGCCACCTTCGCCCGCGGCGGCAGGAACTTCCAGCGCACGCACGCCGAGGAGGCCGAGCGCGAGACCGCCGCGCTCTGGAACTCCTACGGCTAGGCGATCACGTGGGGCTGTCGCCGGTCGTGGCCACGCCGGCGTTCCACCCGCACCGGCCGGGTGTCGGGCTGGCCGGTGCGCCTGTCCGCGCCCCGGCGGCGTTCGCCCATCAGCGCATCCGCTTCCTCGCGGCGATCAGAACGGGCGCTGCGCGAGTTCGCGACCAGTACGACGACGACCACGAGCAACAGCAGCATCCAGAGGATCAGGCCCAGCAGGATCAGCGCCAGCGTCGACACGGGAGTTCGCACGTTCGGCCTTTCCCGGGCCATCCCTGGCCGGTACCACGCTTGCAACGCGGCTTGCGCCGCTTCACCGCGCCGGGCGGCGGGGACGCGAGGATGCCCTCCCGGCACGGGACACGTCGAAGCCATAGGGTCGGGCGCGTGAACCCTGGTTCCGGCGCGGATACGGACCACCACACCCAGGCCGACCGCGAGTTCCACGCGGCCACGGCGCACGTCTACGAGGACGTCCTGCTGCCGATCTTCGGCCCGTATGTGGACCTCGTCATCCGCCCGTCGCTCGATTCGCTGGCCGCCAAGGCTCCGGGTCGCGAGGCGGCCGACGTCGGCTGCGGCACGGGCCTGGTGACCGTCGAGCTCGCCGCCCGTGGCTTCCGGGTAAGGGGCATCGATCACTCGCCGGAGATGCTGAGCTACGCCCACAGCCGGATCGACCGCGATGGGTACGCCGACCGGGTCGAGCTCGTCACGGGCGACGTCCGCCAGCTGCCGTGGGACGACGCTTCAATCGACCTGCTGACCTGCCAGGGAGTCCTGCACCACCTGACCGAACTTGATCAGACGGTGGCCGAGTGTGCCCGGGTGCTGCGCCCCGGCGGGCGCTTCTTCATCAGCGAGCCGTGCGTGGGGTCGACGGCGGCGCTCCGCGCGTGGGAGCGCATGAAGGGCCTGCGGCGCCGCCTTCGACGCGGGACGCCTGCCGCGCCACCGCCCGGCCTGGAGATCCCGGGCCACGACGAAGGACCGATCGACGCCGAGGGGCTGGCCAGGCTGCTCGACAGTCACGGGCTGGAGACCCAGATCGACTACTGGACCCACTTCGAGGGCTCTCACCGGCTCCCGGCGCCCGCTGCGCGAGCGCTGATCCGCTGGGGATCACGGCCCTGGCGCGATCGCAGCGGCAACCTCGCCTACCTGACGGGCTTCAAGCGCCCGAGCCCCGAGGCCTAACGACGAGACCCGCGTTGGAAGCGGGTCTCAAGCCGATGGGCGCGGGTGGTTTCGAACCACCGACCTCCGCATCAGGCTCGACCGCTGGGGCTGCAGGGCATCCCTCCCGACAGCCTGGGGCTATGGACGGGGGAATTGAGCTTGACGCGTCGAGTCTGCAACCGGGGGCCGCACTCGGCCTAAGCTCGTCGCTCAGCCGGGCTGGGATATGCGCGGGGGTAAGTGTTGGACGTCGCGTCCCCCGAAGCCCTGGAGCCTGGCGCCCGTGGCGGGCGGGTCGTCGCGCACGACGTTTTCACCGGAGCCGAGGATGGGCCCCAGGGGGTCCAGCCCTGCGAGCCGGAGGGCGGCGTGTGCGGTGAAGGTGAGCACCAGAAACGCGATCAGCGGCCATGCGACCCCGCTGATGGCACAGGCGAGCGCGAGCGCGACGATGATCGCGACGGCGGCCGCCTCGTAGAAGACGACCGCGAAGACATTCCGGAGGCGGCGCAAACGCCGCTCCCGGGGGGCGCCCTCGCGGCTCGGCGCGGACCAGGTCTCGCCGGCATCCCTCGCGGTATCGGTGGCGGCCTTGCCGTACACCGAGTGCAGGAACAGGTCGTAGGCGATCTCGGGCACCACCAGCCCGGAGAGCACGATCGAGCGCCACCCACCCCTTCTCACCGACCAGGTGCGCTCGAACACGATGAAGACCGTGACCGCGACCCAGGGAAGCGCGAAGCCGATCGAGTCGGTGCTCAGCACCCCGTAGGTGAGGGCCGTCAGGTAGAACGAGACGAGGGCGACACCCAGGTAGGTCAGTACCTGGCGCCCGATGTAGGGAAGCGTCTGACGCGTCGCGCCGTAGGCCCGGAGGTTCTCCAACGCGCCCCGTTGCCAGCGCAGACGCTGATAGAACAGCCCCTTGATGGTCGTCGGGAGCCGTGTGCCGACCACACATGCCTTCGGCGACACGCAGCGGTAGCCCAGCTGCTTGAGGGCCAGGGTCAGTTCGTTGTCTTCGGTCAGGGCCTCGGTGTCGTAGACCCCCGTGCCGGTCGGCAGCTCGCCGCACGAACGCGCGCGCTTGACATCGCGGAGCGCCCGGACCGAGAACAGTGTCCCCGTGCCGGTGAGCACGTCAGAGCGGCCCTGGCGACGGCCGATCTCCCGGGCGTAGCGGACGTACTCGTTGTTCTGGAGATGGCCGATCAGGCCCTTTACCGGAAAGCAGCCGAAGAAGATCCCGCCGACCCCTCCCACGCGGGCGCCGTCACCCTCCGGCTCGCGCAGGCGTTTGGCCGCCTCGGAGATGAACGTCGGCGACAGTGTCGTGTCGGCATCCATCATCAGCACCGCGTCGTCATCGGTCAGGCGGGGGAGGAGAAGGTCGTACACCTGGTCGATCGCCCCCGCCTTTCGGTGCACGTTGCCGACCGTCTCGATGACCGCGGCGCCCCGCGCTGCGGCAACCTCCGCAGTCCGATCGCCGCAGCGGTCGGCAACGACGATCACCTCGTCGGGCTTTCTGGTCTGCATGCCGAGGGATTCGAGGGCTTCTCCGATCAGAATCTCCTCATCGTGCGCCGGGATGACGACCACGATCCGACCCGGCCCCGCCACGCTTGCGTCGATCCGACAATCCCGCTGATGCTCCAAGAGAGGCTCCTTGTCGGACTCTTCGGTGGAGTGTTCCTGCACGAGAGCTGAAGCCGACCAAGTGAAAGGCCCCCAGGCAGGTACTGCTGCTTGGTATCGGCATCGAGGCCGCGTCGCATGAACCGCCCGCCCTTTCTCGGGCCCAGCCACTGGCGCGTTGGCGCTCATGGTCCTCGCCTGCCTGCCGGTAGCGGGCACTAACGGCCCTACGACCGGCACCGCGGCGAGACCCCAAGGGAGTGGTGACGGCCGGCCGGCGAGCGGGTCATGCGGTGACCTCGCGCCGGCTGATCCGCCAGGTGCCGATGGCGAGCGGGAGCAGCATCCAGAGTGCGAGCGCGGTGCCCACATGCGCCCATTGGGTGGCGCTCATGACCTCCTCCTGCATCGGGCTGAGGGCGCGCGCGGTGGACACCCACGGCGCGATGTCGGCGAGGAAGGGCAGCGAGACCACGGCCAACCACGAGACCGGCAACGCGAAGAGGGCGACGATGGCGGGGGCCGAGGCGAGCAGGATCGCGCCGAGCGCGACGCCGACGACCATCCCTGCCGTCAGGTAGACCGCCGACTGGCCGATCAGCGGCGCGGAGTCCGCCCAGGTCCCGTCGACGCCCGGCGACGCGACGAGCACCCCCGCGGCGACGATGGCGACGCTCGCTACGAACATCGCGACGGCGAGGACGAGGCTCGCGATCAGCTTGGCGCCGAGCACACGCGAGCGCACCGGTACCAGCGCAAAGGTGATCAGGCTGGTGCGCTGGGACCATTCCGAGGTGACGAGCAGGACTCCGGCGACCGGCAGCAGGATGGCCGCCGGCTGCAGCCCGACGTTGAGGACGGACTGGAAGGTGGGGTCCGTCGCGCCGCCGTCGAAGCAGGCGAAGATGACGGCGAGGACCGTGATCGCCACCGTCGCAACCTGCAGCCAGAGGCCGGCCCGGGTGTCGACCATCTTTCGCAGTTCGACGGCGACGAGGCGGCCGAGGCCGGGGCGCGCGTGGACACCGGCAGCGTCTACGCGGATCGGTGCGGCGAGGGTGGTGGTGCTCATGCGGTGGCTCCTGACAGCTCGGGGTGGATCGAGTCGGTCTGCGATGACGGTGCCCTTGCGTCCGACGTGGTCAGCTCGAAGAAGAGGCGTTCGAGGCCAGCGCCCTCGGCTGGGGTGAGCCGGCGCAGCACGACGCCGCCGGCCATTGCCGCGCGGGCGACGAGCTCGGGCTCGGCGTCGACGAGCCGGCGGTCGCCCTCGGCGGGGCGGATCGCCAGGCCGGCGCGATGCAGCGCGGCCTCGAGCGCGACGAGGTCGTCCGCCTCGACGATCGTCGCGGACTCGGTGAGCAGCTCCGCGCGCGTGCCCTGGGCTTGGATCCGTCCGCCGCCGATGATCATCAACCGGTCGGCGACGGCCTCGACCTCGGCCAGTAGGTGCGAGGAGAGCAGCACGGTGCCACCGCGGTCGGCGAAGCCGCGCAGCAGCCCCCGCATCCAGCGCATGCCCTCCGGATCGAGGCCGTTGGCGGGCTCGTCGAGGATCAGGACCTCGGGGTCGCCGAGCAGTGCATGGGCGAAGCCGAGGCGCTGGCGCATGCCGAGCGAGTACTTGCCGACGCGCCGCCCGGCCGCCGTTTCGTCGAGGCCGACAAGGTCGAGCAGCGTGTCGACGCGCTGCGCCGGAACGCCCATCGTCCGGGCGGACACGGCGAGCGCCTCGCGGCCGCGGCGCCCGGCGTGTTGCGCCGACGCGTCGAGCAGGATCCCCACCCGCCGGCCCGGGTTGGGCAGGTCGCGGTAGCGCCCGCCGAGGATCTGGGCCGTGCCGCTGTCGGGGTCGGACAGGCCGACGAGCATCCGCATCGTCGTGGTCTTGCCGGCGCCGTTGGGGCCGAGGAAGCCGGTGACGGCGCCGGGCTCGCAGCGAAACGTCACGTCGGAGACGACGGTGCGCCCGCCGAGCTGCTTGGTGAGACCTTCGGTTTCGATCATGCCGGCAG
>DASQLM010000010.1:0-10318 GCA_035630015.1 Thermoleophilaceae bacterium
TACATAGCCTGCCAGAGGGTTTCGCTATCGGCACGGCCTACGCCTCGGAGACCGCCGGCCTCGGCCTGTTCGTGATCCTGGCCATCGCCCTTCAGAACATCCCCGAGGGCACCAGCGTCGCCATTCCCATGGAGGCCGCCGGCGCCAGCCGGTCGCGACAGTTCTGGGCCGCCGTCGGCACGAGCGCACCACAACCGGTCGGGGCGGTCCTGGCGTACGCGCTGGTCAGCGAGGTCACCTCGCTGTTGCCCTTCTCGTTCGGGTTCGCGGCCGGAGCGATGCTGGCGCTCGTGGTGTTCGAGCTCGCGCCGCAGGCCTTCCGGTCCGGCGGCCGTGGACAGGCGTTGGTGGGAGCGAGTGCCGGGGCCGCGCTGATGCTGGCCCTTGCTGCCCTGCTCGGGACCTAGCCGACCGGGATGGTCGCGTGCACCGTGGTGCCCCGACCCGGAGCCGAGACGACCTTGAGATCGCCGCCCAGGAGGGCCGCTCGTTCTCTCATCCCGGCCAGCCCGAAGCCCCCGCTTGGTCGGTCGGGATCGAACCCGTCGCCGTCGTCGACGATCTTCATGTCCAGCGTGCCCGCGAGCTCGCGCACTTCGACGGTGACGCGACGGGCCGCTGCGTGCTTGCCGGCATTGGTCAGCGCTTCCTGCACGAGCCGGTACGCGGTGTTCTCGACTTCGATCGCCAACCGTTTGGGCGCACGACCCGCCTCATAGGCGAGGTCCACGTGCGCCACGACCTCGAGGCCCTGGGTGATCCCGGCGCGGGCGATCAGCGTCGCGAGCGCGGCGTCCAGACCGATGTCGTCCAGGGCGGCAGGGCGCAGCTCGGCGATCATGCTTCGCAGCTTCTCCACCTCCGCCCCGACCTGCTCCGAGGCGGCAGACAGGGCCGCTTCGGCCCCACCTGGGCGCCTGGCGCCGGTGTCCAGGAGCACTCGCAGGCTGGCCAGACCCTGCAGCGTCTCGTCGTGGAGTTCGCGAGCCCAGCGCGCGCGTTCCTGTTCGGCCGATTCGATGCTGTTGCGCAAGCGATCGGCCTGGACGGTTTGCCCCGTGGCCACGGCGGTCGCCGCGCTGGCCGCGAACGACTGCAGGAGCCGCTCGTCCTCCAGGTCGAACTCGGGCGCGCCGCGCAGCCGATCGAAGGCAGCCAGGACCCCCGACGTCCGTCCGCGATATGTCAGCGGGACCAGCAGGGCGGTCTTGGCGATGCCGGCGAGACCGCCCGGCCCCAGCTGCCGGCGATCCTGTACGTCGCCCAGCAACTCGGACTCGCCCGACCGGAAGACCGCCCCCGGAGCCGAACCGGCGATCGGAATGCGCAGGGCGCCCAGCTCGTCGTCGGCTTCGCCGGCGGATGCCGCGACGCAGAGCTCCTCGCCTTCGGCCAACAGGATGAGCACGGTCCGCGCCTCGACGAGCGCCCGTCCACGCTTGACGATCAGCTCCAGGATGCGGTCCAGGTCGGTCTCGCCGCCGACCGCTGCAGCGATCGTCGTGGTGGCCTCCAGCCCCCGCACCGCCCGTTCGAGGTCGTCGCGCTGCTGCTCCATCCCCGCGTGTAGGCGGGAGTTCGCGATCGCGACCCCTGCCCACCGCGCCAACACCGAGAGCGTCTCCTCGTCGCGAGCATCGAACGGGCCGTATTCGCGATCAGTCAGGTACAGGTTGCCGTATGCCTCGCCCCGGACCACTACCGGCACTCCGAGGAAGCTGGTCATCGGAGGGTGGCCCGGAGGAAACCCGTAGCTGCGTGGATGGCGGTCCAGCTGCTCCAGCCGCAGCGGCTCGGGATTCTCGATCAACTCCCCCAGCAGACCACGCCCGCGGGGCAGCTCACCGATCGCCCGCCGCGTGTCGTCGTCCACGCCGGAAGTGATGAAGCGCTCGAGCTCACGGCCGGCCGGGTCGAGGATGCCAAGCGCCGCGTAGCGGGCACCGGTCAGCTCACGCGCAACTTCGAGGACCTGGTGCAGCACCGCCTCCGGATCGAGCTCGGACACGAGCACGCGCCCGACCTCCAGTAGCCGCCGGAGGGTGCGTTCGTCGAGGCCGCCGGATTCCATGTCGGCCGACTCCATTGGCCCACGCTACTCCGTCACGCAGAGCGTCCGGTCAGACGCTGGTGGCGGCGTGCTCGAGGTAGGGAGCGAGCTCCACCGCGGCCACCTTGTGGTCCGATCCCTCCGCCGGCAGATCCGAGATCGTCGCCTCGAACCCCTGCCCGCCGACGTAGCGGGCGAACAGGTACTTCGGCCCGGCACCCGTGAGCAGCTTGCCCTGGACGACAGGGCGGAAGGGAGGGACATCGACCTCTGCCCCGGCAGCGCGAGCGATCGCGGCGGTCGCCACGTCGGCAGCCTGCGCACCCACGCCACCCTGCTTGAGGGGGAAGTCCATGGCGTCACCGACGACGAACACCCGCCCGTCGGTTTCCGGCACGGCGCATCGTGCGTCCACGGGTATGAAGCCGTGCGCCCCGCGGCCGGGGATGCCCCCGACCGATGGACCGATCAGCTGTGGGAGGGCCACGATGGAGTCCACCGTGAGCTCCGCCCCGCCGGGGCTCAGGACCAGGTGCCCCTTCGACGGGACCCGGACCTCCGTGGAGGTATGCACGCGGATCCCGGCTTCGCTCAGCAGGTCACCGACAACCGCTCCCACCTGGGCGCCGAATGCCGGAAGTGGGCGGGGCTCCGCTGTGATCAGGTCCACCCCGAAGTCGGTGGCGCCGGCGTCGTACGCGCCCTGCGCCGCCATCAGGGCCAGTTCGTAGAGCGGCAGCGGGTGCACGGGGCCGGGCGGGCTGACGAAGGCCACCCGCTTGACGTATCCCCCCTCGATGTCCTGCACGAGGCCGCGGAGCAACTCGTCCGCGTGCGCGTCGTCGAAGGTCCGCGCGTGATCGATCACGGCGTGCGGGCGGGCTCCGACCGCCACCACGAGCGCGTCGAAGGGGAGTTCCTCGCCTTTGCCGGTATGCACGATCCGGCGCTCAAGCTCGACCGACCGCAGGGTGTCCTTGACCCATTCGGCATCGGCGTGCGCGACCAGCGGGGCCAAGGGGTGACGTTCGGCGGCACCGAGGGAGAACGGCTCTCCCACCGACAAGGCGCGATACGCGAAGTCCTCGTTGGGAGCGAGTAGGCGTATCGAGACCCGATCGTCCGCGAGGCGGCGAAGGCGCAGCAGAGCTTCGAGCGCGGCTACCCCGCCGCCGGCGATGACTACTGACAATCGGTTCATACCCGAAAGCTAGATCGCAGCCGGAGCCTGGACATCCGGGCAAACGACGCCTACCGCTGCGGGTATCTACGGACTCGCGGTGCGGCGCTCAACCGATGCCGGCGGCCACCGTCAGCGGGAGTCTGGTCTCGACCCTGCCGGCATCGTCGGCGGCGGAACCTCGGAGGCCCGCATGTACCGCAACATCATCATCGGCTACGACGGAACTGACGGCGCATGACCGGGTCAGCGACAAACGGGTCCCACCCCGAAGCGACCGTCCTGCTCTGCTACGACGGATCCCGGGAGAGCGCGATCGCAATCGCTCGCGCCGGCGAGCTACTCACGGCGCGCCGCGCTGTGGTTGCGAGCGTCTGGGAAGGAGTCGCGATGCTGGCCCAGGCCCCGCTCGCGGGGCCGTCGCCGGGCGCGATTGCCGATGCTGCCGGGATGATCGACGAGAACGATCGTGATCGCGCCGAGAAGCGTGTGGCCGAGGGGGTCGCTCTTGCCCTGGACGCCGGCTTCGACGCGAGCTCGGCCCCGCTGTGTCTCGAACGCAACGTCTGGTGGACCCTGAACCAATACGCGACGAAGCACCACATCGAGATCATCGCTGTCGGCGCCCGCGGCCGCTCCCGTGTGGCTCGAACCCTGCTCGGCAGCACGTCCGACGGACTGCTCCACCATGCAGAGCCCGCCGTCCTGGTCGTGCCCGCGACGGCGACCGAACCGGGCGACGGTCCGGTGATGTTCTGCGACGACGGGTCGGACAACTCCCATCGAGCCGCCCGGTTCGGCCGCACCTTGCTGCGCGGCCCCGGCATGGTGGTGTCGCTCTGGCGCTCCTTGGAAGCCAACGTCCCCTACATGGCCGTGGGCGCCGGAGCCGCTGCCGGCATGGCCCAGGAACTCGACAGGGGCAGGGACGAACAGGCTGCGGAGGCAGCCGCCCGGACGGCGCAGGTCGCGACTGCCGACGGGAGGGGCTGCGACAGCGAGTCCGTACGCTGCGACGGCCCCACCTGGAGGGGCCTGCTGGACACCGCCAACGAGCGAGACGCAGCGGCGGTCGTCCTCGGCACCCGGGGGATGACCGGCATCGTCGGGGCGCTCGGAAGCGTGGCCGGCGCCGTCGCCCAGCACAGCCCGCGCCCCGTCCTGGTCGTACCACCGGCGTCATGAAGCGGTGGATGACCCGGCTTCACGCCACCGTCTATAGGTGGTCGCATGGGCGCCTGCTCGGACGGATGGGAGGTAGCCCCGTGCTCGTGCTGGAGACAACCGGACGACACACCGGGCGGTCACGGCGGACCCCGGTCCAGTATCTCGCCGTCGACGGGACCTTCGTCGTCGTCGCGTCCAACGCGGGCGCCCCCCGGCCCCCGGCCTGGTGCCTGAACCTCCGCGAGCACCTGCGTGCACGGGTACAGGTGGGAGCGCGCACGATGGAGGTCTCGGCCCACGAGGTCACAGGCGAGGAGCGAACTGTCTTGTGGGGGCGCCTGGTGGCATCCAATCGCCACCTGGAGAGCGCGGCGCGCAGGGCCGGCCGTGAGCTGGCCCTGCTTGCGCTGACGCCCGCCGAAAACCCACTCTGATGCCTCGGTTCCCGGGAGTCCTCCTGGGGTCCGCCCTGGGCCTGTTCTGCTTCGCCGTTGCACCATCCGCTGCCGCCGTGCCGACCGCGGCGACGCTCGATCGAATGGACAAGACCATCGAGGAGCGGATGGGGCCCAACGGAGCTCCGGGGTTCGCCGTCGCGGTCGTGGCCGGCGACCGGATCGCGCACGCCCGTGGCTTCGGCTCGGCGAACGACGGGGACCGCCGGGTGACGCCTGACACACCGTTCCTGCTGGCGTCGGCATCGAAGTCCTTCACCGCGCTGGCCGTGATGCAGCTGGTCGACGCCGGCAAGGTGAAGCTGGACGCGCCGGTGCGCCGGTACGTGCCCGAGTTCCGCCTTGCCGGTAGCGCCGCCGACCGCATCACCGTCCGTCACGTGTTGCAACACACCAGCGGCCTGCCGGGCAACGCGGCTGGCGGGCCCATTCTCAAGTCTGCCACCGACGGCACGCCCATGGAGGCGATCGCGGAGCTCCGGGGCAAGCCGCCCGCTTCCCGGCCAGGGACCGAGATGGAGTACGTGAACGCCAACTACGTCCTTGCCGGGCTGGTGGTCGAGCGCGCATCGGGCGAGCCGTACGGGCGCTATGTCGAGCGCCACATCTTCGCCCCGCTGCGTATGTCCAACAGCTTCACGGCCCCTGGTCCCGCGCGACGGGCCGGCCTGGCGGCCGGGCACCGTTACGTCTTCGGCTTCGCCGATCGCACAGGCCCCACGCACAGATCAGGCGTGCTCGCCGCCGGCTACCTCATGGCGTCCGCGCGAGACATGGGCCGCTACTTGGCGATGTACCTGAATCACGGCGTCGGTCCCGGCGGCCGCCGGGTCGTCTCCGAGCAGGGCTTGCGCACCCTCTTGGCCCCGGGCAAGCCGGACACCGAACTCGGCGGGTGGGCCGACGGCGCGAAGTCGCACTACGCCATGGGCTGGTTCGTAGGCGGCCCCTGGAAGCAACCAGCTGTCCTGCACCCGGGCGACGCGGCGGACTCGAGCTCGCTCATGGTGTTGCTGCCCAGGCGCGGCATGGCCGTCGTGACCTTGGTCAACGCCAGCAACGAGCTGGCGGTCCCCGGCAACCCGTTCGCCATCTCGCGGATGCAGCGCAACGCCGTCGACGTCCTGCTCGGTGCCCCCGTGGACACCGGGACCTCGATCCACCGCTTCTACTTCTTCGTCGACCTCGTGCTCGCGCTGCTGGCCATCGCCGCGGCGACGGGTCTGGTGCGCGCTCTGTTGAGCGTCAGGCGTGCCCGCCCACCCCGTCACCGCCGGCGCGCGATCGCTGCTGTCCCGCTGCGCGTTGTTCTGGCTGCGCTCGTGCTGGGCTACCCGAGCCTGATCGGCGGATGGACCGCCACCCTCTACTGGTTCCCCGATCTGGGCCTGGCGGCTGCGGGGATCGCCGCCGCGATCCTGGCAGCCGCAGTGCTGCGGTTCACGTGGCTGTTGCGAACGCGCCCCCGCAGGGCACACCCTCCACCTCGGGAGCGGGTGATGGCTTGAGATCGGGACAGCGCCGCTCAAGCGTCGTCCTGGCTTGGCGTACAGGACACGGCCTGATCGCGATCGCCTTCCTCGCGTGCATCGGCTTCGTATGGGTGTGCGCGATCAGCGGCCGGCGCGGTCCGCTCCTCCGTCTCGCGATGGGTCTCCTGGCGGCTGAAGGGGCACTGGTCGCCGCCAACCACGGTGATTGTCCGCTGGCCGGCCTCGGAGATCGGATAGGCGACCCCATCCCGCTCTTCGAGCTGGTCCTGACCCCCAGGGCGGCCCGCGTGGCCATCCCCGTACTCGGTGGGTTCACCGCTCTTGGGGTGGCGCTTCTAGCGGCCCGGTCCAGCGAGCGCCGCCTCGCGGTCAGCCGCCGGCCGCGACGGCGAGCGTCTGTTGAGCAGTCCAACCCAGTCGATCCGCACGAGCGCGACCACGAACGCAAGCATCATCAGTTGCAGGGCGATGCCAATCGGTGAGGTCAGGGAGTCGGTTACGAGCGAGCCCAGCGACGCGGCAGCGGCGCTCGCCGCTCCCACATAGAGGGAGTACGACACCAGTCGGCCGGCGAAGAACGCCGCGGTCAGCGTGGGCAGTGGGGCGTTCACCAGTCCGGCCGCCACGAAGAGCTGGGCGGAAGGCAACGGCGACACGGCGAACAGGCCGATCCCCGCCAGCGCCCGGCCTCTCCCTCCCGTGACCAGCTCCTTCGCGGCGTCGAGATTCTCCTGCCGCTCGTGCGAGAGCCTCCCGCGGAAATGCCTTGCGCCGTACGCCAGGCACAGGCGCCCCAGCGCGGCGGCGACCGCCCCGGCCAGCACGAGCGGCACGGCGTCGAGATCGAGCGAGAACTTGAGCGAGATCAGCACGGCCCACGTCGGAGGCCCGAAAGCCGGCAGCAGGTTCACCGCGAACACCAGTCCGAGGGCGAGCGCCCAGTCCTGCATGTCAGAGGCCCTCGGCGCGGCGCCGCAGTCCACGGAACTGCCTGGTCTGCATGATCCAGTGGGCCGGATCCCAGAACAGCCAGTTACCCGGCTCGGTCAGCCAGCGGGGATTGGCCCGGACCACGCTGGTCGTGAGCAGCCTGGTGCCCCCGGTGCTGGTCGGGCGCAGATGAAAGCCCCACGTGCTGTCCATATATGCGCGAGGCAGTTCGCCGCCGGGGTCGAACGGCTTGGCCCCTGGGACCGTCATCGACGCGCGCAACACCAGCGTGCGTTCGGGTTCGACCAGCGCGACGTCGAACCAGTGGCTCCCGTCGGCAGCCGAGGCCAACCGGTCACCTTCGGCCAACTCCTGCCACTCCGGGTGGATGCGATCCGCGCTCGGGTGGCCGCCGTTGTCCAGACGGTCCCAGCTGTACCACCCGCCGCGATCGGCCCCCATCTGCACCAGCCAGGGCCAGACCTCGGACGGCGGCGCCGCGATGGTGGTTGCCATCGTTCCGCCGCGCCGGCCACCGGGCACCAGATCATCACCGGGGTAGCTGGCGGCCACCTCATCCGTGCTGGCACCGTGGGTGTCGAAGTGTGGGCGCAGGACGAGCACGTAGGCCGCTACGCAACCAGCGCCGAAAGCAAGCGCTGAAGCCCGCCGCTTCATGCGCCGACGACCACGGTGGCAATGAGCAGGTAGACGGTGATCGACAGGATGTCCTGCATGACGGTGGCCAGGGGTCCGGATCCGAACGCGGGATCAGCGCCGAAGCGCTGGAACAGCCAGGGGAACACCATCGCCACGACCGTCGCGATCGAGCAGCTGGCCAGCAGCGCGAGACCGACCGCCACCGCTACTTGACCATCGCCCCAGACGAGTAGCGCGAACGGGAGGAAGGCTGCTGCCATCAGCAGACCGATGATCGCCCCCGTGGCCAGCTCGCGCCGAACGACCGTCCGGAGCTTCACTCCTACGGAGAGGCCACGGATGAGCACCGTCTCCGTCTGGGTGCCCACGGCGTCGGCCATGTAGACCACCGCCGGTAGGAAGAAGGCGAGCAGGACGGTCTTCTCGAGCTGTACCTCGAACCCTCCGACGATGACCGCGGAAGCCATCGCGCCGGCCAGTCCCAGCAGCAGCCACGGGAGGCGGTGCCGCAGACGGTCCGCGACGCCTTCCTGTGCGGCGCCGCGGGCCTCAGCGGTGCCGGTCAGGTAGCCGCCGAGCCGGGCCAGATCCTCGTCGTGTTCGCGGACCAGCAGCCCGAGCAGGGCGCTGGGTGGGACCAGCCCCTGGAACTCGCCGCGCAATCCCGCGACCGCCACCGTCGCCTCGCCCCGGGCCACCGCTTCCCACACCACAGCCTCCTCGTTCGAGCCCGTTCCGATCGTGGGCGGGCTCGCGCGCATGAGCTCGCGCATCGTCGCCTCCGGCGAAGCGCCCAGCACCTCCTCTATCGGAGCGATACCCGCGAGGTGCTCGCCGTCGAGCACCGCGACCGCGCCGGCATAGTCAAACGTTCCGTCGGCGAGCTGCTTCCGGACATCCGCGGCGCACTGGCTCGGTTCCGCACAGGGCACCCGAGGGGTGGCCAGCTCCCGAGCACCTCCGAACTCTGCCGGCGGCTCCGCTGTCGAGACGGCCAAGCTTCACTCGCCTCCCACTGGCACATGGCCAGCGCTGCCGACCATCGTGCCGCACGCACGCGCGAAGCCCTCGACCTGCTCCCAGTCGGTGTACTCGTAGTCGCGGCTGGTGTCGGTCGGGCGATGATCGCGCTTCATCATCAACCGCATCATCAGCTTGGTCATGAAGTCGTACTCCAGGTACTGAAGCGCCCCCGCGAAGGAGGTCGTCTCCGCCGGCGTCCAGCCGGTCTGCTCACTGAAGACGTCGATGTATCCCTGGTTCGCCTCGCGGGACTCGTCGCTGTCCTCGGCCGCGCTCAGCGAGACCGAGAAGAAAGCCGAGGGCATGCTGCTGAGCGTCGTCGCGTTGGCCTTTGCCCAGTCCAGCACCTCGCGCTGATGGTGGCCGGCGTGAACCGACGCTCCGACAACGACGGCATCGAAGTCAGAGGGGTCCAGGGTGACGTGGCCCTCCACCTTCTCGGCCACGGCGTCGGCGCCGTGATCACGAAGAAGCTCACAGATGCGTGAGGCGATCTTGTCGGTTTGCCCGTGGGTGCTGGCGTTGAGGACGAGGACCTTCGGCATGGCTTTCTCCATCGGTGGTAGTGGACCCAGTGTCGCCAGAACCCGTCCAGCCGGCATCCGGGGAAAGCCGCATCTCTGATCCGCCTCGGCGAGCGGCCCCGGCGCCGAGGCCGCTAGGGCTTCGGTACGGTCTCGCGCTTGGATCTGATTCGTCGCATCGAGGCCGGCCAGGGCGGCTTCCTCGTCTTCGCGCTCACCCCGCCGCGTCTTGCCACGGAGCGCGACGAGGCCCAGGACATCGCCGACGCGACGATCGCCCGTCTTCTCCCGCTCGATCTGGACGGTCTGATCCTCTACGACATCGACGACGAGACCGACCGCAATCCTGCCGAGCGGCCGTTCCCGTTCATGCCGACGCTGGATCCCGAGGACTACCTCGCCAACCATCTGGCCGCCTGGCCGTCACCGGTCGTCGTCTACCGGGCGGTCAGCAAGTACGCGCCAGCCGAGCTTCGTTCCTGGTTCTCGGCCCAAGATCCTGGACAGGTCATGACCGTGCTGGTCGGCGCACCATCGCGCGCCACTGCCGGCCGGACGTCGCTCGCCGACGCCCAAGCCCTGCGTCGCGACACCAACCCGGCATTGTCGCTCGGCGGAGTCGCGATCCCCGAGCGCCACGCTCGGCGCGAGGACGAGCACCTGCGCCTGCTCGCCAAGCAAGAGGCGGGTTGCCGATTCTTCGTGACGCAGGTCGTCTACGACATCAACGCGGCGAAGAACCTCGTCTCCGACTACCACTACGAGTGCCAGACGCGCGGGGTGAAACCTGTGCCGTTCGTCTTCACCTTCTCGGTCTGCGGGTCGATGAAGACGCT
>DASQLM010000011.1:0-3679 GCA_035630015.1 Thermoleophilaceae bacterium
CGAGTCGCCCATGAAGACCGAGGCCGGGTGGAAGTTGTGCCGTAGGAAGCCCACCGAGGCGCCCGCCACCACGGCGGCCAGCACGCCGGCGTCGTCGCGGTCCAGCGACAGGGCGATGACGGCGAACGTGACCGCGGCGATCGTGCACACGCCCGCGGCCAGGCCGTCGACGCCGTCGGTGAAGTTCACGACGTTCATCACGGCCACGATCCCGAACAGGGTCAGCGGTATCCCCCAGTCGCCCAGGTCCAATGGCGCGATGAAGGGCAGCGTCAGGTTCTCGACGCGCACGTTGCAGGCCACCACGATCCCGGCCGCGGCCAGTTGGCCGACGAGCTTGGGCAGGGCGCCCATGCCGTCAGCGGACGCGTCGTCCACGGCGCCCACCAGGGCGATCAGAACCGCGCCGGCCAGGATGCCCTTCGTCTCGGTGTTGAAGGGAAGGAACACCAGCCCCGACAGCAGGACCCCGGCCAGGATGGCCAGCCCGCCCAGGCTGGGCGTGGGGAACTCGTGCAGCGAGCGCTCGCGCGGCTGGTCGATCGCGCCGACGCGGTGGGCCAGCCGCGCCGCCAGCGGGGTGACCAGAACCGTCACGGCGCCGGCGACCAGGAACGCCCAGAGCGCGTCGAGGCCGTTCATCGGTGCCCACACTACCCCGGCGCCCGGCCGCGACTCTGGGCGCTCTGGCGGTATATACGCTCCAGATCCCCCGCCGGAACCAAGAGGAGAGAACTGCATGAGCCCCACCCGTATCGCCCGCTGGGCGCTGGCCGTCTGCGCTGCGGCGCTGGCCGCCCTGTCCTTCGCGCCCGCCGCCTCCGCGGCCACGAAGAAGGACAAGGACCCCACCCTGAAGGTAATGACCCGCAACATCTACCTGGGCGGGAACATCTTCCTGCCGATCGGCGCGCCCGACCGCGCGACGTTCGAGTCCAAGACCCAGGAGCTCTGGAACCAGATCCAGTTCACCAACTTCCCCGCCCGCGCCAAGCTGCTGGCGAACGAGGTCAAGAAGACCAAGCCGGACCTGGTCGGCCTGCAGGAGGTAGCCATCTGGCGCCGCAGCCCGAACGGCGTCAAGGACGGGTCGGCCACGCCCTCGACGCAGGTGGTCTACGACTTCCTGAAGTCGCTGAACACCGAGCTCAAGCGCAAGGGCCTGAAGTACCGCACGGCCATCTCCCAGCAGGAGGCCGACATCGAGGCGCCCACGCAGCAGTACGACGTGCGGCTGACCATGCGCGACGTGATCCTGGTCCGCACCGGCAAGAACGCGCCGAAGCTGACCAGGAAGAAGTCGGCCCAGTTCAAGGCCGACATCGGCATCGACGTGCAGACCGGCGTCATCACCAGCCGTCGCGGCTGGGCGTGGGTGGAGGGGTCGCTGAAGGGGCGCAAGTTCCGGTTCGTGAACACGCACCTGGAGTCCGCCGGCGAGGCTCCGCGCGTGGCCCAGGCCAAGGAGCTCGTGGCCAAGGGCGGCCCGACCCGGTCGAACCGCTCCACCATCCTGGTCGGCGACCTGAACTCCGACCGCACCAACGCCGACGGCGCAAGCCCGGTGGCCTACAAGAGCATCATCCGCGCCGGCTTCAAGGACGCGTGGCTGCAGGCCACCAAGGGCAAGGAGACGCCCTACACCTGCTGCTTGAAGACCCCGACGGCCAACGACAAGCCCCCGTTCCCCGGTGACCACCGGATCGACCACATCCTGGTCAAGGGCAAGAAGGTCAAGGGCCTGAAAGCCACCGTGGTGGGCACCGACCCCAAGAACCGCACGTCGACCGGCCTCTGGCCGTCCGACCACGGCGGCTGGGTCGCGAGCCTGCGGCTGAAGAAGTAGGGCCCCACCGGTCCATCCGTCGATTCGCCGTGCTCCGGCACGGTGAATCGACGGATCAGCCGCCGGGGAGGACCCAGAACGCGATGACCGCGTACTGGAGCCCGGCGGCGGCGATCACCAGCAGGTGGAAGATCTCGTGGTAGCCGAAGACCGTCGGTGATGGGTCGGGGCGGCGCAGCGCGTAGATGACCGCGCCGACCGTGTAGAGCAGGCCGCCGCCGGCGACCAGGGCCGTGGCGGTGATGCCGAGGTCGGACATCATCTCGGGCATGACCACGACCGAGACCCATCCGAGCAGCACGTAGGCCAGCGCCGCCAGCCACTTGGGCGCGTCGATCCAGACCAGCTTGAGCAGGATGCCCAGCAGCGCGCCGCCCCAGACCACGGCGGTGATGATCTCGGCCATGGTGCCGTCGATGACCAGGATCGCGAACGGCGTGTAGGAGCCGGCGATGAGCAGGAAGATGGCCGAGTGGTCCAGGCGCCGCATCCAGCGGCGGGCCGAGTCGGTGCGCCAGTTGATGCGGTGGTAGAGCGCGCTGGTGCCGAACAGCGTGGCCACGCAGACGGAGTAGATGCCGGCGGCGGCCATGGCCTCGCCGCTGGGCGCGGTGAGCACCAGGACGGCCCCCAGGATGAGCGACACGAAGAACGCCCACTGGTGCGAAACGCCGCGGAGGCGGGGCTTCGCGGGCAGCGGGAGCTTGGGCTTCTCGAGTCCCGCTCTTGGCTCTACGGCGCCCGACACAGCTGTTCAGACTAGCGCGGGCACGCCGGCGAGCGCGCCATCTCAGCCCCGCTCGGCGACCGCGGCGAGCCGCCGCACGAGGACACCGACGAGCGGTCCGTACGTGCGCTCCAGCACGGCCTCCACCGGCGCGGGCGCGTGCATCTGGATGACCACGTCGCACCCGCCGCCCGCCGGGCGCACCTCGTGCACCAGGTCGACCGGACCGACCCGCCAGGTCCAGGAGCGCCCGTCGACCTTGCGGGTCACGGTTGCCGGCACGGGCACCGCGCCGAGCAGCCGGGCGGCGCCGCGGGCGCCCGCGCGCACCTCGGGCTCACCGAGCCCCCACGCCCCGCGTATGTGCGGCGCCCACTCGTGCCAGCGCGCGGGCCGCGCGAGCAGCGACCAGGCGGCCTCGGGCGGTGCGGCGGAACGTGCGCGGCGCTGGACCATCGCCCGGTCTACGGGCGGGAGGCCCTAACGGCTCGCGCTAGACGGCGGCGGGTGCGAACTGGGGGTACAGCGGGTACCGCTCGGCCAGGGCGCGGGTGCGCTCGCCCAGCTCGGACTTCTCGGCGTCGCCGAACTCGCCGGTCAGCGCCTGGGCGATCACGCGGCCGATCTCGCGAAAGTCGTCGACCTGCAGTCCGCGGGTGGCCAGCGCCGAGGTGCCTACGCGCAGGCCCGACGACACCGCCGGCGGGCGTGGGTCGAAGGGCACGGCGTTGCGGTTCACGGTGATGCCGATGTCGTGCAGGCGGTCCTCGGCCTGCTGCCCGTCGAGCTCGGACTGGCGCAGGTCCACGAGCACCAGGTGCACGTCGGTGCCGCCGGTGAGCACGTTCACGCCGGAGCCGAGTAGCTCCTCGGCCACGGCCGCGGCGCCCTCGACGGTGCGCCGCTGGCGCTCGCGGAAGACCTCGGACTGGGCGATCTTGAACGCCACGGCCTTGCCCGCCACCACGTGCATCAGCGGTCCGCCCTGCTGGCCCGGGAACACGGCCGAGTTCAGCTTCTTGGCGTACTCCTCCTTGGCCAGGATCATGCCGCCGCGTGCGCCACCGATGGTCTTGTGGACGGTGGTCGTGACCACGTCGGCGTAG
>DASQLM010000012.1:0-2987 GCA_035630015.1 Thermoleophilaceae bacterium
GAGGAGATGGCCTACTTCCGCATCTGGAACGAGTACCTCGAGGGCGTGCGCCCCGAGGCCACGCTCGAGCGCTTCGCTACGGCGTAGGAAGCGGCTCGCCGAAGCCGACCGTGAGCAGCGCCCCGCCGCCGTCGGCGTTCGCCGCCTCGGCGAACCCGCCGTGGGCCTCGGCCGCCTGGGCCACGATGGCAAGCCCCAGCCCCGATCCGGGCGTGCTGCGGGCCTCCGCCGCGCGGTAGAAGCGCTCGAACACGTGCGGCAGGTCCTCCTCGGCGAAGCCCGGCCCGTGGTCGCGCACCGACAGCACGCCGCCGGCCAGCTCTACCTCCACCCTGCCGCCCTCGGGGCTCCACTTGACCGCGTTGCCCACCAGGTTGGTCACCGCCCGCGCGATCCGGTCCGGCTCGCCGCGGACCACGGTCGGGGTCAGGCCGTCCACGTCGATGACCACCCCGTCGCGGGCGCGGCGGGCCTCGCGCCCGACCACTGAGCTGACCACCTCGTCCAGGCGCACGTCGTCCTGCTGCTCGGCCGGCTTGGAGCCGCGGGCCAGCTCCACCACGTCACCAACCAGGCTGGTCAGCTCGTCCAGCTCGCCGATGATGTCGTCCTGCATCTGCTCGCGCTCCTGCGGCGGTAGCCGCTCGGCGTCGCCCAGCATCTGAATGTTGGCGCGCAGGCTGGCGATCGGCGTCCGCAGCTCGTGGCTGGCGTCGGCCACCAGGTGACGCTGGGCCTCCGCCGAGCGCTCGAGCGCGTCCAGCGTGGCGTTGTAGCTGCGCGCCAGGCGGGCCAGCTCGTCGTCGCCGACCACCTCCATCCGCTCGCTGAGGTCGGAGTCCTGGCGCAGGCGCTCGGTGCGGTCCGTGAAGCGGCCGATGGGCACCAGCGCGGTGCGGGCCACCACGGCGCCCAGACCCGCCCCCAGCGCGACCCCCACGGCGCCGACCACGATCAGCGCCACCAGGATCCGGTTCAGCTGCGAGTCGACCTCGTCCAGCGAGCGCGCCACCTGCACGGCACCGCCGCCGGGCTGGGGGCTGGTCAGCACCCGCACGTGGGTGCCGTCCACGGTGGCGTCCTCCAGCGTGGCGTCGCCCCCCTCCCGGGCCAGGGTGCGGGCCTCGGCGGACACGGGCAGGTCCTGCGAGCGACCGGGCGGGCGGAGGACGTCGCCGTCCTCGCCGATGAACTGGGCGTAGGCACCCTGGCCGCCGAAGGGCTCGGTGCGCGGGGCCAGGCGGCGCTGGAACTCCCCGCCGCGGCGCAGCAGCCCCGGCGGCGGGCCTGCCCGCGGCGGCCCGTTCCCGTTCCGGCGCACCGGGGGCGGCGGGCCGGGCGCGGGCCCCCCGGCGCCGGCCAGGCCCTCCGCCCGGCTGGTCAGCGAATCGTCGATCTCGCCACGCAGCGACGAGCGCACGGCCACGTAGGTGAACACCGCGGTGGCCACCACCGCCAGGGCGACCGCCAGGGCGGCCACCGCCGCTATCCGCGCGCGCAGCGTCAAGAGGGCTCGCGGAGCGCGTAGCCCACGCCGCGGACCGTGTGGATCAGCGGCCTCGCTCCGGCCTCCTCGAGCTTGCGGCGCAGGTAGCCCACGTACACGCGCAGCGCGTTGGACGCCGGCCCGAAGTCGTAGCCCCAGACGCGGTCGTAAATCACGTCGTGGGGCAGCACGCGGCGGGGGTTCAGGATCAGCAGCTCGAGCAGCTGGTACTCGGTGCGCGTCAGCTCCACGAACCGCTCCCCCACGGTCACGCCGTGGCGGTCGGCGTCCAGCGTCAGCTCCGCGAACCGCGGCGCGCCGTCGGCGCGGTCCTCGGGCCCGGCGCGGCGCATCAGGGCACGCAGGCGGGCCTTCAGCTCGCCGATATCGAACGGCTTGACCAGGTAGTCGTCGGCCCCGGCGTCCAGCCCGTCGATGCGATCCGAGACGGCGTCGCGGGCGGTCAGCACCAGCACCGGCACGCGGTTGCCCGCGCCGCGCAGTCGCCGGCACACGTCCAGGCCGTCCATGTCCGGCAGGCCCAGGTCGAGCACGATGGCCTCCGGATCCAGGGCGGCGGCTCCCCCGAGCGCCTGCTGGCCGTTGTCGGCCGTCTCGACCTGGTACCCGGCCAGGGTCAACGCGCGGCGCAGGGCGTCGCGCAGCGATCGGTCGTCGTCCACCACCAGAACGGGCATCGCCCCATTGTGGAGGTGCGGCCAGCCGTACGGCATCGCTCCTACCTTGTGCTTACCCTCCAGCGGTGCCCCCCGCCGCCGCCGACAGCCAGCCTGCCCTGCGCCTGCGCGGGGTGGTCAAGCACTACGGCTCCGTGAAGGCGGTCGACGGCCTCGACCTCGAGCTTCCGGCCGGCACGTGCGTGGGCCTGCTGGGCCCGAACGGGGCGGGCAAGTCCACCACGATGAAGATGCTGACCGCGCAGGCCATCGCCGACGAGGGCGACATCGAGGTGCTGGGCCTGAAGCTGCCCGAGGAGTCCAAGCCCGCGCGCGCCCAGTGCGGTGTCGTGCCCCAGCTGGACAACCTGGACACCACGCTCACGGTCGAGGAGAACCTGATCGTGTTCTCGCACCTGTACCGGGTGCCGCGCGCCGAACGCAAGGCGGCCGTGGACCGGGCCGTGGGCATCGCGCGGCTGGAGGACCGCCGCGGCGCCAAGGTTGACGAGCTCTCGGGCGGCATGCGCCGGCGGCTGCTGATCGCCCGCGCGCTGATCCACCGCCCGCGGCTGCTGCTGATGGACGAGCCCACCGTGGGGCTGGATCCCCAGGTGCGCCAGGAGCTGTGGGCCCTGATCGAGCGGCTGCGCAGCGAGGGCACGTCGATCCTGATGTCCACGCACTACATCGAGGAGGCCGAGCGGCTGGCCGACACCGTGACGATCATGTCGCACGGCAAGGCGGTGGCCACCGGGTCGCCACGCGACCTGATCACCGAGCACACCGGCCCCGAGGCCGTGGAGGTCTACGGCCCGCCGGAC
>DASQLM010000013.1:0-2860 GCA_035630015.1 Thermoleophilaceae bacterium
CGTCTCCACCGGCAACCGCGGCGCCACCTACACCACCACCTTCGGCACGAGGCGTTAGCCGGAGGCTCTCCTTCAGGCGCCCGGATGGCGCCGGCGGCCACGGATGGCCGCCAGAAGCTTCCTCTGTCACCGGGGCGGGTGGCAGAGGATCGGCCAAGGGCCGGACCGGCAGCACGCCGGTCCGGCCTTTTGGCTTGGCGGGCATATCCTGGGACCGATGCCCTCCCTGGCCGACGGACTGACCGATGCCCAGCGGGCGGCGGTCACCCATCCCGGCGGGCCACTCCTGGTCACCGGGGTCGCCGGCTCGGGACGGACCACGGTGCTCGAGCACCGGCTGGCCTGGCTGGTCGAGCAGGGGGCGCACGCCGAGCAGGTGCTGGCGCTGGCTGCCTCTCCGCAGGCCGCGCAGGACATGCGCTCGCGCCTGTACGAGCTGGTGGCGCCGCCCTACGACGAGCTGGCCGTGCACACGTTCGGCTCCTTCTGCACGAGCCTGCTGCGCACGGAGGCGGTGGAGGCCGGCCTGGATCCGGGCTTCGTGCCGGTGGCGCCGGCGGAGCGGGTGGCGCTGCTGCTGGAGGAGTCGGAGCAGCTGACGCTGCGCCACCACGAGATCCGCGGCAACCCTGCTCCGCTGCTGGCCGCGTTCGTCTCGCGCATCGACCGGCTGAAGGAGGACATGGTCACCCCGGCCGAGCTGGCCGCCTACGCGGACGACCGCCTGGCCGCGGGCGAGCACGAGGACGACGCCACGCGCACGGCGGCGCTGCGCGAGCGCGAGTTCGCCCAGCTGTACGCCGACCACGACCGGTTGCTGGCCGACCGCGGCGCGCTGGACACCGGCGACCTGGTGCTGCGCGCGTTCTGGCTGCTGCACGAGCGCCCGCACGTGCGCAGCCGCGTGTCCGGCCGCCTGGCCGCGGTGCTGGCGGACGACTACCAGGACGCCAACTTCGCCCAGGCGGCCCTGCTGGCGCTGTTGTGTGAGGAGGGCCGCGAGGTCACCGTGACCGCCAACCCCGAGCAGGCGCTGGGGCCGGGCGCGTCGCCGGACCAGAACCAGGACGAGTTCCTGCGCGCCTTCGCCGACGCCACCACCGTGGACCTGGACCGCAGCCTTCGCTGCCCGGCGCCCGTGGTCACCGCCGCCCGCGCGGCGGCGGGCGGCAGCGGCGGGGTGCCGGCCCGCGAGGGCGGCGGGGTGCGCTTCTGGCGCTGCGCGTCCGAACGCGCCCAGGCGCAGGCGGTGGCGGCCGAGGCGGCCGCGCTGGTGGGCGCCGGCACCGACCCGGCGCGGGTCGCGGTCCTGATGCCCTCTGCCGTGCGCGACGGCGCCGTGGTGTGCGCGGCGCTCGAGGAGCGGGCGCTGCCCTTCCGCCTGCACGGCTCGGCCGCCTACTTCCAGCGCGCCGAGGTGCGCGACCTGCTGGCCTGGCTGCGGCTGCTGGCCGACCCGGCCGACTCCGGCGCCGCCGTGCGCGTGATGGCGCGGCCCCCGGTGGGGCTGCACTCGGTGGACATCGCCCGGCTGACCCAGCTGGCCCGGCGGCGCAAGCTCGACATGCCGTCGGCGGTCAGCGCCGCCCTCGAGGGGCCGCAGCTGACGCCCGAGGGCCGCGACCGCGCCCAGTACTTCCTGCGCCTGTACCGGCCGGCGTGCGCGGCCTTCGAGGACCGGCGCCCGGACGCGTTCGTGCTGCGGCTGATCGAGCGGGTTGGCATCCGCCGCCAGCAGGTGTTCGCCACCCAGGCCGACACCGTCGAGCGGCTGCGCAACATCGCGGTGATGCCCGAACTGGCCACGGCGTTCATGCGCCGCGAGCCGGGGGCCACCCCGCGCGACTTCGCCCGCTACCTGCGCGCCGTGGCCGACTCCGGCCTGGACTGGGAGGAGGTGCCGGCGCCCGAGCGCGAGCAGGCGGTTCAGGTGCTGGACATCGACGCGGCCCGGGGCCGGGAGTTCGACCACGTGTTCGTGGCCGGGCTGACCGCGGGGGCGCTGGCCGAGCCCGAGCGGCTCCGCACGTCGGTGCCGCCCGAGCTGGCCAAGCACCGCGCGGCCGGGGCGGACGACCCCGAGGGCCGCGCGGGGCGGCTGGTCGCGGTGGCCTCCTCACGCGCGCGCGAGCAGCTGGTGCTGGCCTACGCGGACGCCGCCGACGCCCGGGCGGCCCCGGCCGTGGACCGCGCCCGGGCGGCGCTGGACGCGCCCGAGGAGGTGATGGAGGAGCAGCTGTTCGGGCCCGCCGAGGGCCTGCACTCGACCTTCCGGATCATGCGCGACGAGCTGCTGGACACGGTGGCGCAGGTGGGCGGGCAGCTGGGTGAGATGCGCCTGGATGCCGCGGCCGACGTGGACCGGGCCGTGGCCCGCTTCCTGGAGCTGGTCAAGGTGGCGGCGCTGATCGATCGCTCGGCTGCCGGGCAGGAGGTCGAGCAGGCGCTGTCGGAGGTCAACGCGCTGCTCAGCCAGGGCGCCAGCGCGCCCCAGCGCGAGGTACTGGAGTCCAGCCCGCTGGACGACTGGCTGCGCGACGCCGGCCGCGACGCGGCGGAGATCCCCACCGCGGGGGCGGCCACCACCGAGCCGTCGCTTGACCCGTTCATCCCCCGCCGCGGCGACGGCGTGATGCTGTCGGCGTCCGACATCGAGACCTACCGCCTGTGCCCGCTGAAGTACAAGTTCGCCCGGGTCTTCCGGATCCCCCAGGAGTCCACGATCAACCAGCGCTTCGGGATCGTGCTGCACCAGGTGCTGGAGCGCTTCCACAAGTCCCCCTCGCCCTCGCGCGACGAGCTGTTCGAGCTGTTCGAGGTGTCCTGGCGCCGCGGCGGCTTCGGCGACTCCGACGACGAG
>DASQLM010000014.1:0-13319 GCA_035630015.1 Thermoleophilaceae bacterium
GAGGTGGTGGCCGTGGTGGCCCCGCCCGAGACCGGCGGCGCGGCCGACTCCCAGCGGCTGGACCGCCTGGCCCAGCTGAACGGCATCGAGGTGACCACCGACGACGAGCTGTACGCCCGCATCGAGCGCGGCGAGCTGGCCGGCGTGGACATGGTGCTCTCGTTCCTGTTCTGGAAGCGCCTGCGGGCGCCCCTGATCGAGCTGGGCCGGATCGGCTGCCTGAACTTCCACCCCGCGCCGCTGCCGGACATGCGCGGCATGGGCGGCTTCAACGTCGCGATCCTGGAGCGCTTCGCCGAGTGGGGGGTGTCCGGCCACTTCGTGGACCAGGACTTCGACACGGGCGACCTGGTCCGCGTGGACCGCTTCCCGATCGAGCCCGACGCGACCGCGCTGTCGCTGGACATCGAGAGCCAGGTCCGGCTGCTGGCCCTGTTCAAGGACGTGGTGGACATGGCCATCGACGGGACCGAGCTCCCCCGCACGCCCCAGGGCGAGGGCCGCTACGTGACCAGGGACGAGTTCGAGGCCATGCGCCGCGTCCCGCCCGGCGAGGACGCGGAGACGCTGGAGCGGCGCATACGCGCCTTCTGGTACCCGCCCTACGACGGAGCGACGATGGAGGTGGCGGGCAAGACGGTCTCGCTCGTAGACCGAGAGCTGCTGGCGGAAGTGGCCGCCTCGAACAAAGAGGCCGGGCGGTTTCCGTGAGTAGTCAGCATTCAGCATTCAGCAATCAGGACGGGCCTGAATGCTGATTGCTGACCGCTGACCGCTATTGCGTCTTGTCCTGCCCGGTGACGACGGCAACGGTCGCGTCGCCCGCCACACCCTGGCTCTCCGCGTCGATCGGCTCGCGCTGGGCGATCTTCAGCCGGCGGCCCACCTCAGCCGCCTCGCGCTCCGCGCCGGGCGCGTAGAGCACCACCGACTCGGCGCGCTGCTGGTCGTTGAAGTTGGTCACGGTGCCCAGGCGGAAGCCCTGGCGCTCGATCTGGTCGCCGATCTGTGCCGCCAGGCCCGGAACGGTGGTGCCGTTGAGCACGGCGACGCGGACGTTGCTGCGGTTGACGGGGGCGCGCTTGCGGGTGGTGTTCTTGCCGTCCTCGCTCGTGGTGGTGTTCTGGGCGTTCGCCGGGGAGCCGCCGCCCGAGCTCGCGGGCTCGTCGTCACCACCCAGCAGCTGCGTGGCGCCGAGGGCGATGCCGCCGAGCACCAGGATGCCCGCCGCGACCACGGCGATGCCGCGACCGCGCGAGGAGAAGATGCGCCGGGCCCCGTTGCCGTTCCCGCCTTCGGCGGCGCGTCCGCCGGGGCGGCTCTGGGCGTACGGGGGGAGGATGCTGCCGCTGCCCGAGCCGCTCGCGGAGGCCGCCGGCGCGGGCGTGCCGGCGGCGGGCACGGGCGCACCCGGGCGGATCGGGCCGCCGGAGGCGGCGCCCGCGGCGGGCGTGGCCGGCCGGGGAGCCACCGGCGCGTGGTCGTCGGTGTCCTCCCAGTGTTCCTCGGGGTCGGGCACGTCGTGGTCGCCGGTGTCGTCGAAGTCGCCGTCGTCGTCAAGGGCGTCGTCCTCCTCGGACACCTGGTCGTGGTCGCCGGTGTCGTCGAAGTCCTCGTCATCGTCGTCGTCGGGCACGCCCGGCGGCGGGGGCGGCGGGTGCACGACGGTGTCCTGGGACAGCACGTTGTCGTTGTCGCCGCCGGTGTCGGTGTCCTCGTCCTGGTCGTCGTCGGTGCGGGCCGCCTCGGCGCGCGCTGCCGGTGTGGCCGCGCCGGGGCCGACGGCGGTGGCGGGGGTCGCTCCGGCGGCCGCGGCCCTGGCTCCGGCCGGGGCCGGCGGCAGCGGGCGGACGCCCGTAGCGGGGGCGGCGGGGGTGCCGGCCTGGGTCGGCGCGGCCTGGCCGGGCGCCCGCGGGACCGGCTTGGCGGCCACGCGCTGGACCCCGGTGGTCTCGGGCGCGCGCTCAGGGGCTCGTCCCGCCCATTCGCGCAGCCGCTTCACGTCGCGGGCTTGCGAGAAGTACAGGGCGGACAGCACGGCCAGGCCCAGGACTGCGGCAAGGCCGGCGTAGGAGCCGATCTCTTGAAGGATCTCCATCGAGAACGTGTGAAGGGTAACCGCGCTAGCGGGGGTCCGGCACGCCGCGCTCCCCGGCATCGGGTGCGTAGTGGGCGGTCAGCGACCGTTCGGCGGACATCTGGGCCACCGCATCGGCCAGCGCGGCGGCGTCGCCGTTGAAGACCAGGTCCTCGATCCGGGCGAAGGCATCCTCCACCCAGGAGGCGTCCAGACGCGGCCTGACGGCGGCCACGATGCGGTCCGCCGGGGTCGGCTCGGGACGCTCGCCGGCCTCGAACAGCTCCTCGTGGATCTTCTCCCCCGGGCGCCGGCCCACGACCTCGATCGCGATGTCCACGTCGGGCTCCTTGCCCGACAGCCGGATCATGTTGCGGGCCAGGTCCACGATCCTGACCGGGTCGCCCATCTCCAGCACGAACGTGGACGAGCGCGGCTGGGCGTTGGACTCCCCAGCCCGCGACCCGGACGGCGTGGGCACCAGGTCGGCGGCGCGGATGATCAGCTGCACTGCCTCGGGGATGGTCATGAAGTAGCGGGTCATCTCCGGGTCGGTCACGGTGACCGGGCCGCCGGCGGCGATCTGCTTGCGGAAGATGGGCACCACCGAGCCGGAGGAGCCGAGCACGTTGCCGAACCGCACCGAGGCGTAGCGGGTGTCGCGGTAGCGGTTCTGTGAAGCCTCGACCGCCCACTCGGCCAGGGCCTTGGACGCTCCCATCACGGTCGCGGGCGCCACCGCCTTGTCGGTGGACACCAGCACGAACCGCTCCACGCCCGCCTCGCCGGCGGCCGCGGCCACGATCCGGGTGGCCACCGCGTTGTTGCGCACGGCCTCCACCGGGTTCTCCTCCATGAGCCCCACGTGCTTGTAGGCGGCGGCGTGGAAGACCACCGACGGCTTCTCCTCGGCGAACAGCTCCTGCATGCGGGTGGCGTCCTTGCAGTCGGCCAGGACGGCGGCCAGGGATCCGAAGTGCTGCTCCTCCTCGAGGTGGCGGCGGATCTCGAAAAGGTTGTTCTCGGCGTGGTCGACCAGGATCAGCCGCCGCGGCTTGACCCGGGCGATCTGGCGGCACAGCTCGGCGCCGATCGATCCGCCGGCGCCGGTGACCGCCACCACGCTGTCGCGCATGTAGCCGCCCATGGTGTCCGTCTCGGCCCGCACCGGCTCGCGGCCCAGCACGTCCTCGACCTTGACCTCGCGCACCTGGCGCAGCAGGTTGGACCCGCGCGAGAGCAGCTCGAACACCGTGGGCAGCGTGCGCACCGGGATGTCACGCTCGCGGCAGGCCGTGACCACCTTCAGGCGCAGCTCGCCTGGCGCGGACGGGATGGCGATGACCACCTCGTCGGGCTGGGTGTCGTCCAGGATCCGGGCCAGCTCCTCGGTTGTGCCGAACACCCGGTGGCCGGCCACGAGCATGCCCTTCTTGCGCGGGTCGTCGTCCACGAAGCCGATGACCGCGCTGGAGAGCTCGGGGTTGCGCCGCAGCTCCAAGGCCACCTGCTGGCCGCCGTTGCCGGCGCCCACGATCAGCACCTCGGTGTCGGCGCGCTGCACCAGCGGCTGGCGCAGCGGGCGCTCGACCACGGCCCGGACCAGGAAGCGGGCGCCGCCGACCAGGGCCAGCGTGATCAGGAAGTCCAGCGCCATGACCCCGCGCGGCGGGTCGGACACGCCGAACGGCAGCAGGAACAGCCCGGCGATGAGCACGAAGCTGGACACCACCACTGCCTTGACGATCGACTCGAAGTCCGCCTGGTCGACGAACCGCCACAGCTTGGAGTAGAGGCCGAAGGCGGCGAACAGGGACACCTTCAACAGGACCACGAACCCGACCGTGACGGCCAGCAGCTCCTGGTAGCGCTCGGGGATGCCCGAGTCGAAGCGCAGCACGAACGCCAGGTAGTAGGCCAGCGCGACCAGGCAGGCGTCGACGCCCACCTGTCCGAGACGGCGAGCGGCGACCGACGATGTGATCCGTGTCTTCACTTCACTGTTCTCGCGCGGATAGCAGCAGTTTGGCCAAATCCGCCGGGTCCCGGCGGATTCGTTCACCGCCGTGCTTCTCCCGCTTGATTACCTGAATCTCGTCAGGGTCCTGCAGGCGGCGGAGGCGGCCGTCCCCGAGCAGCCGCTCATCCACGGCGCCCAGCTTGCCTTCGAACGTGGTGAACACAGGGGCTCCCAGTGCCACCGCCTCGCGGTTCATGGTACCGCCGGCGGACACGACGATGTCACTGAACGCGATCAGGCTCTGCGCGTCGATCGCCTGCTCGGGCACGATCAGCTCCTCGGCGCCCCGCAACTCGGCTCGCTGCTCGTCCGTCCGCGGCAGCACCACGGTCTGCGCCGCGGCCCCAAGCCGCTCCAGCACCCTGGCGAACAGCGGGTTCTCGAACCGGTGGTAGAGCGACACCGCGGGCGGCGTGCGCACCACGGCGATCGGCTGCGAGTCGTCCAGGCCCAGCTCGTCCAGCACCGCCCGGTCGGCCTTGAAGTCCGACAGGTAGTACTCCTCCTTCAGGCCCGGGTAGGCACGCACCTTGCCCTTGGCCCCGTACCGGTCCAGCCGCTCGGGTGGGATGGCATCCGGGACCACCACCGCCTTGACCAGACGGCAGTTGACGTTGTGCTGGACGGTGGCCCACTCGTAGTCGAACGCCGTGGCGCTGGGGATGCGCAGCAGCGCGGCGGCCACCGTCACGTCGTTGGAACCGTGCCCCATCGCCAGGTCGAACCGGCGTAGCCGCGCCCACCGGGTCAGGGCGGCGCTGCGCGAGGCCAGGCCCAGGCCCTTGCTGGCCAGCTTCCCACCGCGGTGGTGGCCGACGGCCGTGTGCTCCATGCCGAACCGGCGGCACAGCGCCAGCGTCTGGGCGAAGTCACGCGCGGTGACCTCGACCTCGTGCCCCTGCGCCCGCATCGCCTCGATGACCGGGCGCATGACGAGCACGTGGGGCGAGTTGGTCAGGTCGACCCAGATGCGCACGCAGCCACCACCTCGGCTACGGCCTCGTCGGTCAGCTGGGTGCCCATCGGCAGCGCCAGGCCCGTCCGGGCGGCTTCCTCGGTCCCGGGCAGGTCGGGGGTCTCGGTGGCGAACCGGGCCATCGCCGGCTGGCGGTGGGCGGGTACGCGGTAGTAGGTGCGGGCGCCCACGCCGGCGGCGTTGAGCGTGCCCACCAGCTCCTCCGCGCGCTCGTGGCGGGCCATGTAGAGGTGGAAGACGTGCTCGGCGCCGTCTACCGGCTCGGGCAGGGACACGTGCCCGCCGAGCCCCTGGCGCTCGTAGGACGCGGCCGCCTCGCGGCGGGCGGCGTTCCACCCGTCGAGCTCGGGCAGCAGCACGCGCAGCGCCGCCGCCTGGATCTCGTCGAGGCGCGAGTTGTAGCCCACCTCCACGAACGTCTGCTTGTCGTCGGAGCCGTGGAAGCGCAGGCGGCGGGCCAGCTTGGCGACCTCGTCGTCGTTGGTGACCACGGCGCCGCCGTCGCCCAGGCAGGGCAGGTTCTTGGACGGGAAGAAGGAGAACGTCGCGGCGTCGCCCAAGGCGCCGGCCATGCCGCCGTCCAGCTTGGCTCCCGCCGCCTGGGCGGAGTCCTCTAGCACCGGCACGCCCAGCTCGCGCAGCTCGGCCATCGGCGCCACGTTGCCGAACAGGTGGACGGCGATCACGGCCTTGGTGCGCGGCGTCATGGCGGCGCGGACCGTCTCGGCCGTCACGCAGAACGTGTGCGGGTCGACGTCGCAGAACACGGGCACCGCGCCGATGTCGGCGGCGGCCTCGGCGGTGGCGTAGAAGGTGTAGGAGGGCAGCACGACCTCGTCGCCGGGCTCCACGCCGAGCGCGCGCAGCGCGATGGCCAGGGCGTCGGTGCCGTTGGCCACGCCGATGCAGTGGCGAGCGCCCAGATAGGACGCGAACTCGCTTTCGAACGCCTGCACTTCGGGGCCGAGGATGTACCGGCCCTCCTGGACCACATCCGCGATGCGGTCGGTCAGGCGGGGCAGGTAACGGTCCAATGAGGATGCGAAGAGGGGTACGGACATGACGGGCTACCCTACTTCGCCGTGCCGCCCGTGCTCGCCTCCATCACCGACCCGATCGTGAACGTGGCCGTCGACGTCGTCGACGCGCTCGGCCTGCTCGGGGTCTTCGTGCTGATGACCCTGGAGTCCGCCTGCATCCCGGTGCCCTCCGAGGCCACGATGCTGTTCGCCGGCTTCAACGTCTCGGACGGGGAGTACTCGCTGTTCGCCGCCGTCGCCGTCGGCTCCGTGGCCAACCTGGTGGGCTCCTGGATCGCCTACGCGATCGGCTACTACGGCCGCATCGACATCCTCGAGAAGCACGGCAAGAAGCTGCACATCAAGAAGAGCCACCTGGAGATGGCCGATCGCTGGTTCGAGCGCCACGGCGACGCCACCGTGTTCTTCACGCGCATGCTGCCCATCATCCGCACGTTCATCTCGCTCCCGGCCGGCGTGGCCAGGATGCCGTTCTGGCGCTTCTCGGTGCTCACCCTGCTGGGTTGCATCCCGTGGGTGCTGATGCTGACCTTCATCGGCAAGGAGGCCGGCGACAACTGGGAGAAGTGGAAGGACTCGCTGCACTACGTCGATTACGCGGTTGCCGCGGCCATCGTGATCGGGGTGGCCTACCTGGTCATCCGCCGCTGGCGCCGGCCCCCGCCGGACGCCGCCACCGAGACCGCCTGACCGGCCGTTCGCGCCGCCGCCGGATCGGACCTATGTTGGGCCTGACCGCCCATGAAGATCCAGCACGCGACCACCTCCGTGCCTGGAGCACGGTCGCGCCCGCGCGGCTCGGACCGCTCCGGCACCGAGCCCCTCGAAGTCATCGCCGAGCACCTTCGGCGCCACCCCCGCATCGACGGTGGTGCGTTCGTGACCGTCGACGAGGGCCGGCGGCGGATGCGCCCGGCCGTGTCCTGGTTCGCCTCGCCGGTGCTGGCCGAGGCCATCGAGCCGGTGCTGGACCGGCCCTACGAGCGCAACTCGCCCGGGTTCACGGAGGCGGCCCTGGAGCGCGGGCGGCCGTTGTTCCTGCCCCGCGTCGAGGACTGGGAGGCGGCGCCGTCGCTGCGCCAGGTGCTGGAGCGCGGCGGCGAGGAGGCCGGCGCCGAGCTGTGGACCGCGTTCGTCCGCGCGTCGGTGATCGCCTACCCCGTGCGCGACTCGCTGCGGCGCGTGGTCGGCGCCCTGGTCGTGGCCTGCTTCGACCCCGCCCGCCCGCTGACGCGCGAGGACCTGGGGGCGGTGGCGGTCATGGCCGACCTGGCCGCGCTGGCCCACGAGCGCACCACCTGGCTGGAGCAGGAGACCGCCCGCACGCGCACCGAGCTGCTGCTCAAGCGCGCGGCCGCCGACGTATCCGGGTCGCTGGAGACCGAGGAGGTCCTGCGCCACGTGGTCGAGCACGCCCGGCCCGCCGTGGACGCCGACCGGGCGCTGGTCAGCCGCATGCTGGCCAGCGGCGAGCTGGCGCGCGCGGCGTCGTCTCCCGCCGAGGGAGGCCCGGAGATCGACCCGGCCCAGGCCGCCCAGGTGGCCAAGACGCGCACCGCCGACACCTTCGACCGCCCGCTGCCGTCCGTGCACGTCCCGCTGGTGCTGGGCCCGCGCCTGTTCGGCGTCCTGTCCCTGGCGCGCTCGGAGGGCCCCGGATTCAGCGAGGACGAGGTCGAGGTGCTGCTGCGCCTGGCGCGCACCTCGGTGGGGGCGATCGTGAACGCCGCCCACTTCGAGCAGGAGCGGCGGGTAGCGCGGGCGCTGACGCGCGGGTTCGTGCCGGACTCGCCCCAGGTGGGCCGCGAGTACGAGACGGCCGCGCTGTACGAGCCGGCGGGGGGTGAGCTGGCGGGAGGCGACGTCTACGGCCTGTGGACCCGGCCCGGCGGCGACCTCGCGCTGCTGATCGGCGACGTGGCCGGCAAGGGCGCCGCCACCGCGGGCACCGGCGCCATGACCCGGTTCTTCGTCGAGGCCCGCAGCTGGGACGGCGCCGGGCCGGCCGAGGTGCTCACGCGCACGGGCGACATGCTTCGCGCCCGGCTCCCGGCCGACACCTTCGTCACCGCGTTCATGGCCGTGCTGCGTGACGGGGAGCTGCGCTACGCGAACGCGGGCCAACTGCCGCCGCTGCTGATGCGCGCGCAGGGCCTGACGTCGCCGCTCGAGGGCCACGGCCTGCCGCTGGGCGTCGAGGAGGGCGTGGACTACGACGAGCACACGTTGACGATGGACCACGGCGACCTGCTCTACAGCTACACCGACGGCCTGACGGAGGCGCGCAGCCACGGCGAGATGCTGGGCGTCGCCCGGCTGCGTGAGGCGCTGGACGGCCAGCGGGGCGCGGGCGGGTCGGTCCAGGACCTGGTGCACGCCGTGCACGAAGCGGTCCGGGCCTGGGCCGGGATCCTGGTGGACGACTCCACCGCCCTCGCAGTGCGCCGACGTTGATACAACCCGGCGCGTGAGCGACGACAGCCAAGCGGGAGGAGCGCAGCCGGCCGCCGGCCGGCGAGCACCGCACCGAGATAGTTACGCGCGCGCCGGCGTGGACACCGGGCAGGCCGGCGCCGGGGTGGCGGCGCTGGTGGACGTGCTCAAGACCATCGACACCGGGCGCGAGCGGCGGGCGCTGCTGGGCTCGGGCCACTACGCCAACGTGCTCCGGCTGGCCGGGGACACCGGCCTGGCCCTGTCGACGGACGGCGTGGGCACGAAGCTGATCGTGGCCGAGCAGATGGGCCGCTACGACACCGTCGGCATCGACTGCATCGCCATGAACGTGAACGACATCGTCTGCGTTGGCGCCGACCCGATCGCCGTGCTGGACTACGTGGCCGTCGAGCAGGCCGACCCCGGGTTGCTGGAGGCCATCGGCGTGGGGCTGAAGGCCGGCGCCGAGGACGCGGGTGTGGAGATCCCCGGCGGCGAGCTGGCGGTGGTGCCCGAGCTGATCCGCGGCCACCCCTCGCCCGGCGGCATCGACCTGGTGGGCATGTGCGTCGGCCTGGTGGACATCCCCCGGATCGTGACCGGGGCCGCGGTGCGCCCGGGCGACGCCATCGTCGGCCTGCCCGCCAGCGGCGTGCACTCCAATGGCTTCACGCTGGCCCGCAAGGCGCTGGGCGATCTGACCGAGACACCCTCCGAGCTGGGCGGCCTGTCCGTCGGCGATGCGCTGCTGGAGCCCACGGTGATCTACGTGCGCGCCACCCGCGACCTGCTGGCCTCCGGCCTGGACGTGCGCGGCCTGGCGCACATCACCGGCGATGGGCTGCTGAACCTGCTGCGGCTGGAGGCTGAGGTCGGCTACCGGATCGACAGCCCGCTGCCGGTACCGCCCGTCTTCGGCCTGATCGCGCAGCGCTCCTCGGCCCCCGCCGCCGAGATGCACGAGGTCTTCAACATGGGCTGCGGCTTCTGCGTCGTCGTCCCGGCTGAGCAGGCCGACGACGCCGTGGCGGTGGCCGCCGAGCGCCATCCGGGCGCCGCCGTGATCGGCTCGGTGACCGACAGCGCGGGTCTGGTCGAGGTCCCGGCGGACGGCCTGGCCGGGCGGGCGGACCAGGGGTTCGGTCCGGCGTAGCGAATCGCGCACAATAGAACGAGCGTGATCGGCACCCTCCTCAACGAACGCTTCCGCCTGGAGGAGAAGATCGGCTCCGGCGGGATGTCCACCGTCTACCGCGCGTGGGACCCCACGCTGGAGCGGTGGGTGGCCATCAAGCTGATGCACCGCGACATCTCGGAGGAGCCCGACCAGCTCGAGCGCTTCCGCCGCGAGGCCCGTGCGGTGGCCCGCCTGTCGCACCCGCACGTGGTCACGGTGATCGACTTCGGCGAGGACGACGGCACGCCCTACATCGTGCTCGAGTACGTGGAGGGCGAGACGCTGAAGGAGCGGATCAAGCGCATGGGACGGCTGCCCGTGGCCGAGGCCGTGGCGTACGGGATCGAGATCGGCCGGGCGCTGACCTGCGCGCACGAGGGCCAACTGGTGCACCGCGACGTCAAGCCCCAGAACGTGCTGATCGACATGGAGGGTCGCGCCAAGGTCACCGACTTCGGCATCGCGCGCTCGCTGGAGGTCGACGTGGCCGGCCTGACCGCCGACGGGCGCGTGCTGGGCACCACCGACTACGTCTCGCCCGAGCAGGCCCTGGGACGCGAGGTCACCCAGCAGTCCGACGTCTACTCGCTGGGCGTGGTGATGTTCGAGATGCTCACCGGCGAGGTCCCGTTCCGGGCCGAGACGCAGGTGGCGGTGGCCATGAAGCACGTGAAGGAACCGCTGCCCGACGTCCAGCACGTGCGGCCGGAGGTGTCGGCGGCGCTGGCGTCGGTGGTCGAGCACGCCACCGCCAAGGAGCTGGGCAACCGCTACGCCTCGGCGGAGGACATGACCGAGGACCTCGAGCAGGTGCTGGGCATCGAGGTTGCCCGGGCCGGCGAGGCCGGGACCGAGGCCACGACCCTCCTGCGGGCGCTACCCGGGGACACGAAGGGCTTCGTGCCCCTGCGGCTGCGCAACCCGCGCCGCTGGCTGCTGACGGTGCTGGCGGTCCTGCTGCTGGCCGGCGCCGGCGTGGCCTACTTCGCCTCCCGCACCGAGAAGGGCGCGGGGCCGCCCTCCACCCCCCGCCCCGCCGGGCTGACCGCCGTGTCGCTGGGTTCGAACGCGGCCAACGACTACGACCCCGAGGGCGACGACAGCGAGTCGCCGGAGTCGCCCCAGAACGTGCTGGACAGCAACCCCTCAACCCAGTGGGACACCGAGCGCTACGAGAACGGCCTGGAGGGCGTGGGCAAGGCGGGCGTTGGCCTGTTCGTCGACGCCGGCCGCCCGGTCGAGGGCCGGGCGCTGAAGGTGACCACCTCCACGCCGGGCTTCACCGCGGCGGTGTACGGCTCGAACGAGGTGCCGGACGGGATCGAGGGCTGGAAGCGCCTGAGCCGCCCGACGCGCGTGGGCGAGGAGCAGACGATCCGCTTCGACCAGCCCGGGCGCTACCGCCGCTACCTGCTCTGGATCACCAAGCTGCCCGAGGACAACAAGGCCGCGCTGCAGGAGCTGAACCTGTACCGCTAGAAGCGGTAGCCGCGCTCGCGCGTATGGCGCTCCAGCGCCAGGTCCAGCAGGCGCTGCAGCAGCTCGGCGTAGGCCACGCCCGACTCCCCGAAGAGCTTGGCGTAGACGCTGGTGGCGGTGAAGCCGGGCATGGTGTTCAGCTCGTTCACCAGCACGCGGCCCTGGCCACCGGGGTCCTCGACGAAGAAGTCGCAGCGGGCCAGCCCGGCGCAGTCCACGCGCCGGAACACGTCGACCGCGAGCGCCCGTACGCGCTCGCGCACGTGGTCGGGCAGGCGTGCCGGCACCACCAGCTCCATGCCCCCCGCCTGGTACTTGGCCTCGTAGTCGTACCAGTCGGCATCCAGCACGATCTCGCCGGGGACCGAGGCCTCGGGGTCGAGGTTGCCCAGCACCGAGCACTCCACCTCCATGCCCTCGGACATGGCCTCCACGACCACCAGTGGGTCGTGCTCGAAGGCCGCGGCCAGCGCCGCCGGCAGGTCGGCCGCCCGGCTGACCTTTGTGATGCCGACCGAGGAGCCCATGCGCGCCGGCTTGACGAACACCGGCAGGCCCAGGCGGTCGAGCTTCGCGGGGTCGTCGCCCTCGCGCATGCCGGCGTAGGCCACCTGCGGCAGGCCGGCCGCGGACATCAGCTCCTTGAAGGTGACCTTGTCCATGCACAGCGCGGAGGACATGACGCCGGCGCCCACATACGGCACGTCCAGTGCCTCCAGCAGGCCCTGCACCACGCCGTCCTCGCCGTAGGCGCCGTGCAGCGCCGGAAAGGCCACGTCGCAGTCCAGGAGGCCGCCGCCGGGCGTCAGCGCCACCGGGCCGCCGGGCCCGGTCCAGGCGCCATCGGCGGCGATGCGCACGTCCACCGCCTCGTGGCCCGCCTCCGCCAGCCCCTCGCGCACGGCCTCGGCCGATGCCAGCGAGATGTCGTGCTCGCTGGAGCGCCCCCCGGCCAGCACGGCGACCCTCACGGAGCGGCCTCGGGGGTGGTCGCCCCCGGGGTGGTCGTCGCGGGCTCGTCCGGCGCCTGGAAATCGCCGACGACGATGATCACCGAGCTGCCCTCGTCCACGTCCTGGCCGGCCGACGGCCGCTGCTCGAGCACGTCGCCGTCGTCGCCCTGCGTGGTGGTCGTGCGCCGGCGGACGGTCACGCCCAGCCCTTCCCCGCGCAGGACCCGGCGGGCGTCGCTGAGGCCCAGCCCGGTCACGTTGGGCACCTCGGTCTGCTGCTCACCGCGCGAGACCACGATCGTGACCTCGTCGCCGCGCCTGGCGCTGGAGCCGCCCGCGGGTGACTGGCGGATGACCTCGTTCTCGGGCGCGTCGGAGTCGCGTAGCTCCACGTTCACGTCCAGGCGCGACCGGGTGAGCCGGGTCTCGGCCGCCTCCCGCGTGAGGCCGACCACGTCCGGCACCTCGATCCGCGCCGGGCCGGAGCTGACGAACAGCCGCACGCGCGAGCCGCGCTCCACCGACGTGCCCTCGCCGGGCGACGTGCGGGTGGCGAAGCCCTTGCGCACCGAGCCGGACGCCTCGGTGTCGGCCGTGACCTCGAGGCCCTGTTTCTGCAGCTCCCGTATGGCCAGCTGGCGCGAGGTGTTGCGCACCGAGGGCACACGCACGTTGCCCGGACCGCGCGAGACGATCAGCGTGATCGTGTCCGAGGCCGCGGCGGCCTCGCCCGCGTCGGGGTCCTGGCGCAGCACCGTGTCCACCTCCGCGTTGCTGCGCTCGCGCTCCACCTTGACCTTCTCGAACCCGTCGCGCTCCAGCCGGTCGCGGGCCTTGGTCAGCGTCAGCCCCTCGACCTTGGGCACCGACGTCTCCTCGGGCCGCGTGAACGCGTAGGCCATGATGGCGATCAGCAGCAGCACCAGCCCCCCGATGAGCCAGGGCAGCCAGCGGCGCTTCTTCTCCTCGTCCTCGTCCTCGCCGGCGTCGCCGTTGATGGGCACGGGCGCCGCGGCCACGGCGGCGAAGTCCTTGGTGCCGTTGTCACCGTCGCCCTGCTGCGCCTCGACGTAGGGCTTGCAGGCCTCCAGCGCGTCGGCGAAGTCCGCCGCGGTCTGCCACCGCGCCGCGGGCTCCTTGGCCAGCGCGCCCATGACCACC
>DASQLM010000015.1:0-11238 GCA_035630015.1 Thermoleophilaceae bacterium
ACGCCGCCAACGGGCCGGTGGGCGTGGGCCGCGCCACCGCCAAGTCGATGGTGGCCAACATCATCGGCATCCACACCATCGGGTTGCTGGGCACCCAGCTCTTCTGGGGCTCCAACCCACGGGCGCCGATCGGCGGATGAGCCGCGCCCGCAAGCTCAGGCTGCTGGCCCTGGGCGCGTTGTGCGCCGTCGCTGCCGTGGTGGTGGCGCTGGCCCTGGGCATCGGCAGCTCGGGCTACGTGGTCAACGCGCAGTTCGCCGACGGCAGCCAGCTGGTCACGGGCAATCTGGTCCAGGTGGGGGGCCGCAAGGTGGGCAAGGTGTCCGCGATCGGGCTGACCGACAACGGGCTGGCCGAGGTGGAGATGACCCTGGACGGCGACGTCGCGCCACTGCGCCGCGGCACCCGGGCGTCAGTCCGGACCGTCGGCCTGTCGGGGGTGGCCAACCGGTTCGTCGACCTGTCCCCGGGACCCGAGTCCGCCAGCGAGATCCCGGACGGCGGCGTCCTCGGGCCCGACGACACGCGTGGTGTGGTGGACCTGGACGCGCTGCTCAACGGCTTCGACCCCAAGGTGCGCAGGGACATCCGCGGCATCGTGCGCGACGCCTCCGTGGCCCTGAACCCGGAGACCGCACGCCAGACGAACGCGGGCCTGGCGGTGCTGAACCCCGCGGTGGGACAGCTCACCGAGCTCAACCGCGAGCTGACCCGCGACGACGCCGCGCTGCGGTCCATGCTCACCCACACCGCCTCGGTCTCCGGCGTGCTGGCCCGCCACCGCGACGGGCTGGCCACCGGCATCGACGCCACCGCCGGCGTGTTCGACGCGGTCGCCGCGGAGCGTGAGGCGCTGGCCGACTCGCTCACGCGTGCGCCCGGCGCCCTGGCGATGTCCCGGCGGACCCTGCGGCGCGTGCGCACGCGCACATTGCCCGTCCTGAACCCCGTGGTGCGCGACACGCGGCCCGCCCTGAAGCCGCTCGGCGAGCTGCTCGAGGTCGTCGAGCCGACCGTCGACGACGCGCTGCCGCTGCTGGCGCAGGTCCGCCGGCTGGTGCCCCAATCGCGCCGCGCGCTCGCGCCGCTGCCCCGGCTGGAGCGACCCGCGACGCCGGCGATCGCGTCCACGACCAGGGCCCTGCGGCAGGCCCGGCCCCTCCTGGCCGGCACCCGCCCGTACACCCCGGAGCTTGTGGCCGGGTTCGTGACCGGGCTCGGGGGCACGGCGGCGGCCGCCTACGACGCGAACGGCCACTACAACCGGATCAACCTGCTCGCCACCGCCAACACGCTGACCGGGCTGCTTCCCGCGCTGCCCGGCGGCAGGCTGGGCGGGCTGCGGACGCGGCTGGAGGCGCGCTGCCCGGGGGCGGCCGAGGAGCCGGCCCCCGACCGCTCGAACCCCTGGGCCGCCGGGCCGGGGTCCGGGGCCGGCAACTGCGACCCGAGCCACAGCCCGTGACCCGCCGGCGCCCGTGGGCCGCCGCGGCGGTGGCGGCCGCGTGCTGCGGGATCGCCGCGGCCATCGCGGCGCCCTCGTCGGGCGACTCGGACTACAGGGTCGACGTGGTCTTCGACGACTCCCGGGGGCTGATCCCGGGGCAGCTGGTGCAGGTTGCCGGCGCGCGCGTGGGCTCGATCGAGGACGTGTCCGTGACCAGGAGCTACAAGGCCCGGGTCCACATGCGCGTGGACCGCCGGTTTGCCCCCTTCCGCACGGATGCCCGCTGCACGATCAAGCCCCAGGGGCTGATCGCGGAGAACTACGTCCAGTGCGACCCCGGGTCGCCGGACGCCCGCGAGCTACGCGGAAGGGGCGGCCGCGCCCCCACCGTGCCGGTGGAGCGCACCACACAGCCCGTGAGCCTGACCGACCTGTTCGAGGTCTGGAACACCCCGACCCGCCACCGGCTGACCGTGCTGCTGTCCTCGCTCGGGATGGCCAACGCGGGTCGCGGCCAGGACGTGAACGCCGTGCTGCGCCGGCTGAACCCGTCGCTCGCGCTGGCCCGCCGGACCGCCGCCACCCTGGCCCGCCAGCGCGACGACCTGGCCGCCACCGTTGACGCCACGGGCACCATCGCGCGCGAGCTCGCCCGTCGGCCTGGCGACCTGCGCCGGCTGCTGCGCCACGGCGCCCGGGTGACCACGGAGACCGCGACCCACCGGGCGGCCCTGGCCGAGGGCACCCGGGAGCTGCCGGGCCTGCTGCGCGAGAGCACCCCCGCGCTGCAGAAGTTGGACGCGGTCATGGAGGCCGGCCAGCCGTTGCTGGACCAGATCGGCACCGCGGCGCCCGACGTCAACCGTCTGACCGCGGACATCCCCCGGTTGGCCCGGGTGGCGCGCCCGACCCTGAGGCGGCTGCGGCCCGTGCTGCGGCGCGGGGCCGCGACGGCACGGCGGACCGCCCCACTGTCCGGGCTGCTGCGCACCTACGCGCGAACGTCGCTGCCCAGCACGCGGACCGCGGAGAAGATCTTCACCACGCTCGAGGACCGCGGTTTCAACGCCAACCTCCTCAGGTTCTTCTACACGTCGGCGCTGGCCTCGGCCCGCTACGACGGGAACGGCCACCTGCTGCCCTCCTACCTGGGCACGTCGTGCACGACCTACGCCACCAGCCCCCGCCCCGAGTGCGGCGCGGGTTCCGGCGTCACGTCCGGCGGCCCCTCGAAGGACGCAGGAGAGCCCTCGCGCAAGCGCGCCTCCGTCACCCCCACCCCGCCCGCCGCTGAGCCCGCGCCGGACGGCCCCCCCGACGTCCCCCTCCTGGACTACCTCCTGCGATGACGGTGCGAGGACCCAGAGCGACGCGCCGGCCGTGGTACGCGGACGTGCGGATCGGGGGCGTGCTGATCCTCGTGATCGCGGCCGCGCTCATGTACGTCTCGTACACGGCGCAGAACGGCCTGCCCTGGGAGGACACCTACGACGTCAGGATCGCCGTGCCCGACGCCGGCAAGCTGATCAAGAACACCGACGTCAAGGTCGGCGGCGCCCGAGTGGGCCAGGTGCTGGCGATCGAGGCGGTGCCGCGCAGGGGCGACGTGCCCCCGCACGCGGTGCTGGACGTCCAGCTGGAGGACAGCGCGGGTCCCCTGGGGGTGGACACCACCGCCGAGGTGCGCCTGGCCTCCGTGCTGGGCGGCAAGTACGTGGAGCTCGTGCCCGGGAAGGCCCGCCGGACGCTCCCCGAGGGCGGGACCCTGCCCCTGGCCAACTCGGCCAACACCGTCGAAATCGAGGACGCACTTGCCGTCTTCGACCCGGAGGGCCGCGCCGCCCTCCAGCGGGTGATCGCCTCGCTGGGCGACGCGGTGGCCGGCCGTGGCGGCGACCTGAACGAGACGATCGGCACCACGGCCTCGATGCTGCCCCGGCTCCAGGCCGTGCTGTCCAACCTCTCTGCAGAGGAGACACGGCTCGGTGCCTTCGTGCGCGGCGCGGCCGCCGCCACCACGGCACTCGAGCCGGTCGCGGCCGAGCTGGGCCCGCTGGTCCGCGCCGGCGGGGACACGCTCGGGGCGCTGGACGCCGCCGGGGCGTCGCTCGGGGAGAGCATCGAGGAGTTCCCGCCCGCCGCCCGCGCCACCCGGCGCACGCTGCGAAGGCTCAACCCCGTGCTCGACGACACGGTGGCCGTCTCGCGCGACCTCCAGCCCGCGGCGGCGGTCCTGGCGCCCAGCGCGCGCGGCCTCAGTCGCGTGGCGGCCACCGCCATCCGGCTCGACCCCGAGCTGGGGCGCATGGCGCGTCCGGTGGACCGGTTCCTGGGAGGCGTGGACGCCTTCTCGCGCAACCCGGAGACCAGCAGGGCGCTGGGGCTGCTGGGCTCCACGGACCTGGCCACGTTCGGCGCCTCGGCCACACTCGGCCTCGGCGCGCTGCTGAAGACGACCTGGGATGCCGAGCAGCACTGCCGCGTGGCCTCTACCTGGATCCGGCGGCTGGTGGACATCACCAGCGACGGCAACGCCGGCGGCAACTGGGTGCGCATGGCCCCGCTGGACGAGCCGACGCAGATGGTCCCCCAGGGGCGGCCGTCGGCGAACCTGCACGCCAACCCGTACCCGAACGCAGACGCCCGGGAGTGCGAGGCGGGCAACGAGGGCTTCGGCCCCGGCCAGGTGATCGGCAACCCGCCCGGCCTCCAGGGCGGGGGGAGCGGCCCGTGAGGGTGCGCGAGGCCGTGCCGCTGAAGCCCTACGCGATCGCGGTGGGCCTGATCGTGGGGCTGGTCCTGGTGACCTACTTCACCTTCAACCCCTCGCTGCCGTTCTCCTCGGGCTACCGCGTCCACGCGGTGTTCAAGAGCTCGAACGGACTGCGCGACGGATCCCCCGTGCGCGTGGCCGGCATCACCGTGGGCGCCGTGGTCGACATCGGCGAGGGGCCGGGCAACACCACCGTCGTCACGATCGAGCTGAAGGACAGCGCCCGCCCCGTCCACCGTGACGCCACGGTGCGGATCCGGCCGCGGGTGTTCCTGGAGGGCGGCTTCCTGGCCGAGTTGCAGCCAGGCAGCCCCAGCGCCCCCGAGCTGCGCGACGGCGGCACCATCCCGCTGGCGCAGACCTCGATCCCCGTCCAGTTCCACCAGACGATGGACGTGCTCGACCACCCCGGTCGTCAAGGCCTTCGCACGAGCCTCGACGCGGTGGCCGGCGGCTTGGCGGACGGGGGCGCGGACGGACTGCGCAGGCTCGCCCCCGAGCTGCGCCCGCTCCTTCGCGACACCGCGTGGTTCGCCGAGGCCGCCCGGGGGACGCGCCCCGACGACGTGTCCCGCCTGGTGCGGGCCACGAGCAGAGTCGCGGCCGCGCTGGACCGTCCCCCCGAGCGACTGGGGTCCCTGGTGGACAACCTGGCCACCACGGCATCGGCGGTCCGCTCCCGCGACACCCAGCTGTCCGCCTCGATCGCCGAGCTCAACCGCGTCCTGCGCGCCACCCCGCCAGCCGTCCGGTCCCTGGACGCCGGGCTGCCCGCCCTGGAGCGCGCCGCCCGGCACGTGGCCCCCGCCCTGCCGATCGCCCCGCGGGCCTTCCGCGACACCACGGCCGCGGTCCGCTCACTGGGCCGGCTCACGGCCCCGGGCCGGCGCGCGCGGACGATCGCGGCGCTGGAGACCGCCTTCCGCGACGTGCCCGGGCTCGTCGGGCACCTCGCCCGGGCGTTCCCGGACACCAAGCCGCTGGCCGACTGCCTCAGCTCGCACGTGCTGCCGCTGTTCAACGCGAAGGTGCCCGATGGGGCGCTGTCCACGGGCCGGCCCGTGTGGCAGGACCTGGTGCACTCCACGGTGGGCCTGGCCGGCGCGTCGCAGAACTTCGACGCCAACGGGCCAACGGTCCGCTACCAGCTGGGCATGGGCGGGCAGTCGCTGGCGGCCTTCCCGGGCGCGGGGGAGCTGCTGGCCGCGGCCCCGGGCACGCTGCGCTCGCGACCCCTCCCGCGGCCCGGCCGCACGTTCCCACCGCTCAACAGCCGCGCCCCCTGCTCGCGCCAGCCGCAGCCCGTGCTGGCCACCCCAAGCGGCGCGGCCGGGTTCCAGCCGCTGCCGGCGCCCCGCGCGACCACGAGGCGCGTCGAGCTGAAGGAGTTGCTCGACCCCGAGGGCCTGGAGCGCGTGATGCGGGGGGACCGCCCGTGAGGCTGCGACGGGAGGCCCGCTGGCTGTGGCCGATCCTGGCGATCGTGCTCACCGGCCTGGCCTGTGCCGCCTATGTGCTGAACAAGCAGCGGCTCGAGTCGCCGCTCGCCGACCGGTACGAGCTCCTGCTGGAGTTCGACAACGCGGACGCAGTGACCCCCGGCACCGGCTCGCCAATCACCGTGGCGGGCGTCAAGGTCGGTCAGATCGACGGGGCGAGGCTGGAGGGCGGGCGCGGGGTCGTCACCGTGAGCATCGACCCCGCGGAGCTGCCGCACGTGTACGCCGACGCGACCGCGCAGCTGGTGCCCAACACCCCGCTCAAGGACATGCAGATCCGCCTCTACCCCGGCCGGCGCGCGGCCGGGCGCCTGCCCGATGGCGGCCGGATCGACGTGGCGGACACCATCACGCCGGTCGACGCCGACGGCTTCCGGCGCGCGCTGGACTCGGACACGCGCGCGTGGGTGCGGAGCCTGATCGCCGGGCTAGACGTGGGCCTCAAGGGCCGCAAGCGCGACCTCAACCGCGCGCTGCGCAGCCTCGGGCCGACGGCGGCGCAGCTCCGCCGGATATCCAGCCTGCTGGCCAGCCGTCGCAAGACGATCCCCGCCCTGGTGCACAACCTGCGCGTGATCACCGAGGCCACGGCCAGCCGCGACCGGGACCTGACGCGGGTGGTCCACGCGGGCGACGCCACGCTGGATGCCCTCGCCCGCAACGACGATTCGCTCCGGCGCGCGCTGGAGTTGCTGCCGGGCACACTCCAGGCGGCGCGCACCACGCTGGGGCGCACACCGCGGTTTGCCCGCTCTCTTGACCGCTCGCTCACCGCGCTGGACCCTTCCCTGCGCGCGCTCCCCACCGCGCTGCGCGAGACGCCGGACTCGGTCCGCGGCGTCGTGCCGCTCCCCACCGCCGAGGCCACGCGGTTCATCGACAACCTGGCCCCGCTGGCCAAGGACGTCCGGCCGGCCTCGCGCGATCTGGCGGCGGCGGTCCCACCGCTGACGAAGTCGTTCCGCGTCCTGGGGCGGACCACGAACCAGATCGCCTACAAGCCGCGCAAGGACTCCGAGAGCTATCTGTTCTGGCTGGCCTGGCTGGCCCACAACGGCAACTCGATGGTGTCCTCCCAGGATGCGCACGGGTCCGTCTTCCGCGGCTTCGTGATCCTGATCTGCCCCGCCCAGGGCGTTCCCACCCCCGCGGTCGCCCAGCTCGTGCAGACGCTGCTGGGCACCGCCTGCCCGGGGAGGACGCCGTGATCACCCGCCTGCCCTCGCGGATGACGCTGCTGGTGGCTGCGCTGTTCGCCGTCTCCTCCGTGCTCCTGACGTTGTTCGTGTGGCGCAGCGTCGGGGGGGTGGTGCCGCTCCAGCCCAAGCAGTACGAGGTGCGCGTGCTGTTCCAGAACGCAAGCCAGCTGACACCGAACGCCGACGTGCGGATCTCGGGCGTGAACGTGGGTTCGGTGGCCGACGTCCGCCCCCGCGGGCTGCGGACCGAGGCCACGCTCTCCATCAACGCGCGGTACGCCCCCCTGTCTGCCCGGGTGCGGGCCATCCTGCGCCAGAAGACGCTGCTTGGTGAGACGTTCGTCGAGGTCTCGCCGGGGCGCCGCGCGGACCCCCGGCTGCCCGACGGCGGCCTGCTCCCCACGCGCCAGGTGGCCGACACCCAGCCGCTCGACCGGGTCCTGGGGATGCTCGACCAGACCACCCGCCGACGGATGCGCGAGCTGCTGACCAACACGGCGACGATGACCGAGGGGCGCGGTCAGGACGTGAACGACTCGCTGGGCAGCCTGGCCGTCGGGACGCGCCAGCTCGACGAGCTCCTGGCGATCTTGGACCACCAGCGCGGCGCCGTCCGGGGCGTGGTGCGCGACACCGGCACGGTGCTGCAGACGGTGGGCGACGAGCAGGGGTCGGTGCGCGCTCTGGTTCGCTCCGGCAACCGCGCGCTGTCGGCCACCGCCAGCCGCGACCGCGAGCTGGCGGACACGGTCCGGGCCACTCCGGCGTTCCTCCGCGAGCTGCGGGCGAGCGCGGGCGCCGTCGAGCGCACCGCCACCCTGGCCGGGCCCACCATGCGCGAGCTGCGCCCGGTCGCGCCCAAGCTGCGGACCGCGCTCGTCGCGCTCCGAGACGCCTCGCCCCAGATCCAGGCGACGCTGGCCGACCTGGACTCCCTCCTCCCGACGGCCCGCCGGGCGCTGCCCGCCACCACGAAGGTGATCCGTGCGATGTCGCCGCTGGCCACACAGCTCGCCCCGGCCGCCGCCGAGGTCATGCCGGTGATCCCGTATGTGGCCGCCTACCGGAAGGAGATCGTGGCCACGATGGCCAACATGGCCGCGTCGACGATGGGCAAGTCGCCGAACCTGGCCGGCAAGCAGGTCCCGCACCTGCGCACCATGTTCGCGCTGTCGCCGGAGCTGGTGCTGGGGCAGGGTCAGCGCCTGCCCACCAACCGCCACAACGCCTACCGGGCGCCCGGGGGCTTCATGCCGCTGCGGGGCGGGTTGACGTCGTCGAGCTGCGCCCATGCCGGTCCAGGGCTGGGCCTGGCGACCCCGTGCAAGCTCCAGCCGCCCTGGCGGTTCGCCGGCGGCCCGCCGCGCTACTACCAGCACGTGGCGCCGGCCAAGCCGCGATGATGCCCGCCTCCATGGCCTCCCGCTTCCGTCTGCCCCTGGCGCTCCTGGCCCTCGTCTTGGCATTTGTGATGCTCGCGGGGACGGCGAACGCCGACGCGGCCCGCATCACCGGCGAACGGCGGGTCTCGGCGCGCGTGATCGAGCTGACCATCGCCACCTCGGCGTTCGCCGGCCCCACGAAGGTCCACGTGAACCTGCCCGTGGGCTACGACGCCGCCCCCGGGCGCCGCTGGCCGGTGACCTACGTCACGGCGGGCACGATGAACACCTACGCCACCTTCAACAACTTCCTCGGGGGCGAGAAGCTCGCGCGCGGGCACCCGGCGATCATCGTCTCCCCGAACGGGAACAGCGGCTACTGGAGCGACTGGTTCAACGCCGGGGCGTTCGGGCCGCCGAAGTACGAGACCTACGTCATCGACCAGCTGATCCCACTGATCGACGCGCGCTTCCGGACGCGGGCGAGCCGGTCTCAGCGCGCGATCTTCGGGATCTCGATGGGCGGGTACGGGGCGACGATGCTGGCCGCCCACCACCCGGACCTGTTCGCCGCGGCCGCCTCGCTCTCCGGGGCGGTGGACAGCAACCTGCAGCCCAACGGAGCCGTCCTGTCGCTGAGCTCGACGTTCGACGACGCCCCCGCCGACGCCATCTACGGGCCGCGATCGGAGCAGGAGGTGCGCTGGCGCGGTCACAACCCCACCGACCTCGCGGCCAACCTGCGCCATCTCGACCTGCAGGTCCGGACCGCCAACGGCGTTCCCAACCCGGCGCTCGGCGAGAACCCGCTCTCGGCGGACTCGGTCTCCTGCGCCGTCGAGGCCGGGGTGTACCAGGCCAGCGTGTCCATGCACCGGCGGCTGGACGCGCTGGGCATGCGGCACACGTGGAAGGACTACGGCGCGGGCTGCCACACGGTCGCCAACTTCCGGCGCGAGACCCTGCACACCCTGGCGGTGTTCGAGCGCGTGTTCGCCGACCCGCCCCCGGCCCCGGCGAAGTTCGAGCACCGCTCGATCGAACCGCGCTTCGGAGTGTGGGGCTGGCACGTGGCCGCCGACCGCGGCCGTGCGCTCGAGTTCATGCGGCTCGAGGTGGCCGGCGACCTGCGCATGGCGCTGACCGGCTCCGGCACGACGTCGGTCACCACGCCGGCGACGTTCCGCGGCCTGCGCGCGGTCGACGTCTCCACACCGGCGGGCACACGCGTCGCGCGTCCCGACCGCGCCGGCCGCCTGCGCTTCCCGGTCCCGCTCGGCCGCCCGCACCGGGCGCAGCAGTTCACCGCTGCGGCCCGCGGCGCCGGCCAGGACCGGCCGGGCTACTTCACGCGCGCTTCGGTCCGGCTGGCCCCGCACGCCCGGGTGCTCGTGGCCACGCGCCGCCGGAAGGGGGCGCTGAAGGTGTGCCTGCGCGGCATCGGCGGGGCGGTGCCGAAGGCACGCCTGCGGGTGCGCGGCCGGGGCGGCAGGGCGCTCACGCGCTCGCTGGCGGTCCGCGTCGGTGAGCGGCGCCGCTGCCGCAGCGTGGCCCGCGGGCGGATCGGACGCGGGCGCTACGTGGTGGCGGTACGGGCACGCGACGGCTACGGCCACGCGCTCAGCGAGCGCAAGGTCGTTCGCGCCCGGCGCTGACCCCGCCTGATGGATAATCTCCCCGGCCGCATGTTCTCCAAGGTCCTCGTAGCCAACCGCGGAGAGATCGCCATCCGGGTCATGCGCACCCTCGAGGAGCTGGGTGTCGCGTCGGTGGCCGTCTACTCCGAGCCCGACCGCGACGCCCCCCACGTGCAGCGCGCCGACGAGGCGTACCTGCTGGGCGGCGGCCCGGCGGCCGAGAGCTACTTGAACGTGGACAAGATCTTGGAGGTCGCCAAGGAGTCCGGCGCCGAGGCCATCCACCCGGGCTACGGCTTCCTGGCCGAGAACGCCCCGTTCGTCCGGGCCTGCGACGAGGCCGGCATCACGTTCATCGGCCCGCCGGCCAGCGCCATCGACGCCATGGGCTCCAAGACCAAGGCCCGCGAGCTGATGAAGGACGCCGGCGTGCCGATCGTGCCCGGCACCACCGACCCGGTCGAGACCGTCGAGGACGCCAAGAAGCTGATCGACGACGAGATCGGCTACCCGGTGGCCATCAAGGCCGCCGGCGGCGGTGGCGGCAAGGGCTTCCGCGTGGCCATGGACGAGTCCGAGCTCAAGGACGCCTTCGAGGGCGCCGCCCGCGAGGGCGAGAAGTTCTTCTCCGACGCCACGGTCTACCTGGAGCGCTACCTGCCCAACCCGCGCCACGTGGAGGTGCAGGTCCTGGCCGACCAGTCCGGCAACACCGTGCACCTGTTCGAGCGCGACTGCTCGGTCCAGCGCCGCCACCAGAAGCTGATCGAGGAGAGCCCCGCCCCCGCCGTCGACCCCGAGCTGCGCGAGCGGATCGGCAAGATCGGCACCGACGCGGCCAAGGCCGTGGGCTACTACTCCGCGGGCACGATCGAGGGCCTGCTCTCCGACGACGGCGAGTACTTCTTCCTGGAGATGAACACCCGCGTGCAGGTCGAGCACTGCGTGACCGAGATGGTCACCGGCATCGACATCGTGCGCGAGCAGATCAAGATCGCCGCGGGCGAGGATCTGGCCTTCGCCCAGGAGGACATCCACCTGCGCGGCCACGCCATCGAGTGCCGCATCAACGCCGAGACCGCGGCCACCAACTTCGCCCCGGCCCCCGGCCAGATCACGCATTACGTCGAGCCCAGCGGCCCGGGCGTGCGCGTGGACTCCGGCGCGCGCGAGGGCTACGAGGTGCTGCCGCTGTACGACCCGATGATCGCCAAGCTGATCGTCTGGGACGTCGACCGCGAGGCGTCCACCCGGCGCATGATCCGCGCGCTGTCCGAGTACGAGATCGGCGGCCTGACCAC
>DASQLM010000016.1:0-2131 GCA_035630015.1 Thermoleophilaceae bacterium
TGTAGTCCGCCAGGGACTGGAACGGGCCGTAGGCGAGGTAGGTCCAGGACCGCCCGTCCACGTCCGCCGTGTTCGCCTCGAACAGCGCCTCCGCGTGACGTTCGGGGTCGAGCGGCTCCAGCCGGCAGAACCGGCCCGACATCGGCTCGCGTGGCGGTGCGGGCGGCGGCACCCAGCCGGCGAGCGGGAAGCCGACCGGCTGGCCCAAGTTGTTGACTGCGGGTTCCATGCCGGTCCCCCTGAGTTCGACTGCTGCCGATTCTGGATGGCCGTCCGTGGCGAGGTAGCATGAGGGTTGCAAACGACCCCATGGCCCTCGCCCACGGACGGCCGCCGTGATTCTACCACCCGAGGCCCACCCGCTGCTCAACGCGCTGGCCTTCACGTTCACCACTCCCACCTGCCAACGGTTCTCCACACTGCTGGTCGGCGCGATCCTGACGACCGGGCGGCGCACGGTCGCCAACCTGATCCGCACCCTCCGGCACCTCGCACCCGGGCACCTCACCAGTTACCAGCGCGTCCTCTCCCGCGCGCCGTGGTCGGGCGTCGCCCTGGGATGTGCGCTCACACGGTTCCTCCTGCGGCACTTCGTTCCCGACGGCTCGGTCACACTCATCGGCGATGACACCGTCGATGGGCACAAGGGCAAGCACGTCCACGGCAAGGCGCGGCACCGCGACCCCGTGCGGTCGTCCCACTCCTTCACCGCCTGGCGGTACGGGCACCGCTGGGTCGTCCTCGCGGTTCTCGTCAAACTCCCCTTCGCGACTCGTCCGTGGGCGCTGCCGGTGCTCATCGACCTGTACCGCGCGGAGGAAGACAACCGCAAGCGAGGCCGCCCGCACCGCACGCCCGCGCGGCTGATGTGCCGGCTCCTGCGGCTGGTGCTGATCCGGTTCCCCGACCGGACCTTTCTGTTCGTCGGCGATTCGGGCTACGGGACGCACGCGGTGGCCCGGTTCTGCCATCGCCACCGCGACCGCCTGAGCTTGGTGAGCAAGCTCCACCCCGACGCCAACCTGTTCGCCCCGCCGCCCCCGTACCCCGGCAATGGCCGGCCCCGGATCAAGGGGGATCGACTCCCCAAGCCTCGGCAGGTCGCGACGACCACCCCGATCCTGATCGAGATGACCGTGAGCTGGTACGGCGGCGGGAGGCGGCGCGTGGGCACGGTCAGCCGAGCCGGCCACTGGTACAAGGGCGGCGAGGGGCTGGTCCCGTTGCGCTGGGTGTTCGTGCGCGACCTGACGGGCACCCACCGCGAGGAGTACTTCTTCACCACCGACACGGCGCTGCCGCCGGCGCAGATCATCGCGCACTACGCGTCGCGGTGGAACATCGAGACCACGTTCCAGGAGCTGCGCGCCCACCTGGGCCTGGAATCGACGCGCGGGTGGCGCGAGAAGACGGTGTTGCGTGCGGCCCCGTGCCTGCTGGGGTTGTACTCGGTGGTGGCCGGGCTGTTCGCGCTGCTGCCCGAGGAGAAGCGCGTGGGTGGCGTGGGTTGGCGTGGGAAGGAGGGCGTGAGCTTCTCGGATGCGCTGTGTGCCGTTCGCCGCTGGTTGTGGGCCGAAGCCGTTTTGCCACAGGCCGGCGCCGAGCGGGCCCTCGAGAAACTGCCCCCGCCCGTTCGCGAACTGTTGCTCACGACACTTGCTCCCGCCGCGTGAGAGTCGGAGATTCGGCAGCAGTCGAGCTGAGGCCGTTCGGCTAGATCGGGACTGATCGCCCGCGCCCGGAAGCCAGTACCAGTGGCACGGGGTCGGGCGCGGGTCTGGACGACCTGCTCCCGCGCACACGGTCACGGCTTCGCCGGCAGTTCGGGCGCGACGGCCGGTCCGGGGAACGGGCGGCCGTCCGTCCCGGCCCGGTACAGCCGGTCCAACTCCTCGTCCGACAGCGCCCGCTGCCACACCGCCAGCTCGTCGACCGCCCCGGCGAGGTCGAGGCCGAACACGTCGCGGCGGGCGGCCGGGGTGCCCTTCGCCATCTGGAGCTCGATGTCCTTGTTGGCCGTGCGGTCGACGCGGACGCGGTACCGGCCGCGGCCGGCGGCGCCGCCGTCCAGGCGGACGGCCAGGAAGAACCACTCGCCCTTGGCGAACAGCCTCGGCCGGGTTTCGCGGTA
>DASQLM010000017.1:0-2219 GCA_035630015.1 Thermoleophilaceae bacterium
CTCGGAGCCCGTGGTCGCCGACTGGCACAACGGCAGCTCGGCGATGATCGGCAAGTCCTACGACGGCACGCTCGCCAACGGCGTGGCGGCCACCGGCGTCGAGGGCCTCAAGACGATCGTGCCCATCTCCGCGATCTCCGACTGGTACTTCTACTCGCGCACGGGCGGCATCCGGCACAACACGAACTACCCGGGCGCCAGCCTCAACCCACAGATCACGACCGGCCCGAACCCGCCCGAGGGCGTCGACCTGCCGAACCGGCGACCGCTGTGCGCTGACTTCAACGCGTTCGTGAACACGATCGACGGCGACGCGCACGGGGACGTCAACGAGTTCTGGCTCGCGCGCGATCACGTCAAGGACGCGGCCAACGTCACGGCCGCCGTCTTCGCCGTCCACGGGTTCCAGGACGACAACGTCCGGATGAACCAGGTCGACCGGTGGTGGGAGGCGCTCGGGGCCAACGGCGTGCAGCGCAAGCTGTGGCTGCTGCGCAGCGGGCACACCGACCCGTTCGAGTCGCGCCGGGCCGAGTGGGTCGACACGCTGCATCGCTGGTTCGACCATCACCTGCAGGGCGTGGACAACGGGATCGAGACGGAGCCCGCGGTCACCATCGAGGACGAGAAGGACGTCTGGAACGACTACGCGGCCTGGCCCGTCCCGGGAACCGCGACGGTCAACCTGTTCCTGCGCGGTGCCGGCGAGGCCGCGCCCGGCACGTTCACCGGCTCGGCCGGCGGCGGCCGCGGCTCGACGCTGTCGTTCGTCGGCAGCAACTCGACGAGCGAGACGAGCTACATGAACTCGCCCGAGGGCGCGCAGGCGAACCGGCGCGTCTTCCTCTCCCCGCCGCTCAAGGGCGACGTGCGGCTCTCCGGCAGGGCGCAGCTCGACCTGCTGGCGTCGCTGAGCACGGACCAGTCCGACCTCGGCGTCCTCGTGGTCGACTACAGCGCCGCGCCGTTCGACATGGTGACGCGCGGCAGCGAGGGCGTCCGCGACACGGCCACCCGGACCTGCTGGGGCGCCGCCGGCGACGGGACGCCGTGCGACATCGGGGATAGGTGCATCGAGTCGCCGGAGACCGTCGACACGGCTTGCTACCGCGAGGTGGCGAAGCCCACCCAGTCCGTGACCCAGTGGCGGGTGACCCGCGGCACGCTGGACTCCTCCAACCGCGACTCGCTGTGGTACCAGGCGGCCGCGCCGGTGACGATCGGCCAGCAGTACGCGTTCTCCATCCCGACCATGCCGACCGAGCACACGTTCAAGGCCGGTCACCGGATCGGGGTGGTCGTGACCGGGCACCTGTTCGGCAACACCGCCGCGTTCGAGGGCGGACGGGCCAGCACCAACGGCTCTGTGATCACGATGGACGCCAAGGCGAGCAAGCTCTCCCTGCCCGTCGTCGGCGGCCGCCACGCGGCGCTCGCCGCGGGGCTGTTCTAACCCGCTCGGCCGTCCGGTCCCGCCTCCGGGTGGGGCCGGGCGGCCGAGGCCGATGCGGTGCCCGCCGCGCGCCGATTCCTCCGGCGCGCTACCGTGGTGTGGTCACCGCCGGACGCAAATCAGCGATCCGGTAACCGCAGTGCCCAGCGCCCGCAGTCGTTGCTTCCCGCTTCTTCCCGCGTACGCAGTGCACACGACGCAGTGGAGGAAGCAACATGGCAACTGGAACCGTGAAGTGGTTCAGCGACGAGAAGGGCTTCGGCTTCATCACGCCCGACGAGGGCACGAAGGACCTGTTCGTCCATCACAGCGCCATCTCCGGCTCGGGCTTCAAGTCCCTGGCGGAGGGCGCCAAGGTATCCTACGACGCCGAGGCCGGGCCCAAGGGCCCGAACGCCGCCAACGTCACCCCGCTCTAGCGCGGCAGCGCGCCTTCAGGCGCGACGCGGCGGCCGCGGACGGGGCGGGTTCTGCTCCCGCTCCTCCGCGGTCATCTTCCGGATGACGAGCGACCCGCTCTGCACCTGCTTCTCCAGCTCGGCGAGCTTGCCGCGCCGGCGTTCCTCGTCACGTTCCTTCTGGGTCTTCACGATGGCCTCCTCCTGCTCCGCGGGCGGCAGCCGATGGTGGGCGCAACCGCTCACCCGTGCTGGCACCTTACCCCCGAAGAGCACCTGACCACGGCCTGCCCGACTTCTTCCTGACTTCGCGCAAAAGGCTGTTGCGGATCAGCTAAAGGTGCCGTAGGCTGCGACGCCGCACGCGA
>DASQLM010000018.1:0-2645 GCA_035630015.1 Thermoleophilaceae bacterium
CCTCCCGCATCTCGCCCAGCAGCAGGTCACCGGCCTGGCCGATGCTGCCACCGACCACCACGAGCGACGGGTTGAGCAGGTTGCAGACGGCGCCGACCGCGTGGCCGAGGTGGCGCCCGGCGTCGGCGATCGCGCGCCGGCTGCCCACGTCGCCCTCGATAGCCTGCTCGACGATCTCATCGGCGGTCAGCTCGTGGCCCAGGCTCGAGCGCAGCAACTCCACCAGCGCGTCGCCGGCCGCGAAGGTCTCCAGGCAGCCGCGGTTGCCGCAGCGACACAGCGGGCCATGCTCGTCGATGGTCAGGTGGCCGATCTCGCCGGCCGTGCCGCCGGCACCGTGGAACAGGCGGCCGCGGACCACCAGCCCGGCGCCGATGCCGGTGGCCACCTTGAGGTACACCAGCTCGGAGGCCCCGCGGCCGGCGCCCCAGAACAGCTCGGCCAGGGCGCCCAGGTTCGCGTCGTTGTCCACGTGCACCGGCAGGTCGAGCCGATCCTCCATCTCACGGGCCACGTGCAGGCCGACCCAGCCGGGAAGGATGGCCGAGGAGCCCACCTGGCCCGACGGGCCGTGGATCGGCCCCGGCAGGCCCAGGCCGACGCCCAGCAGCTGTGCCGGCGGCACGTCGGCGCGGCCCAGCACCTCCTCGACCAGCTCGGCGGCCGTGTCCATGCCGAGGGCCGAGTCGTAGCCCTCCTCCATCTCGCGGCGGTCCTCGGCCAGCAGCGTGTGCGACAGGTCGGCCACGACCACGGCCAGGTGGCGCTTGCCGAAGTCGATGCCCAGCGCGGCGCCCGCCTGCGGGCTCAGGCCGATCGGGGTCGGCGGGCGGCCGGCGCCGCTGGCCGGGGAGCCGTTGGCCGGGTCGGGGCGGTCCACCACCAGCCCCTCGTCGCGCATCTCCGCGACCAGCCCGGAGATCGTGGTGCGCGAGAGCCCGGTGTGACGGGCCACGTCGGCGCGGCTGGCCACGCCGAGCTGGCGCAGGGCCTCGATCACCCGGCTCCGGTTGAGCTCGCGCACGGACGGCGGCGATTCATTCCCTCTCCCCACGGCGGCGCGAGTATCCAATGTCACGAACCTTTATGTCAAGGCTACGAACAAATTCGGGCTTATTTGCCTGCAATTCGGCCTGAGGTCCGCGATCGGTCCGCCGCCGCAACCGCAGTTCAAGGGCCGCCCGCACCCGGCCGATGCGATCGTGATGAGGCATCTCGACAAGACGGCCGGGCTCGAGGAGCGCAAGACGATGGCCTACAGCGCCGCGGCCATCTACCTCGGCGCGATCATCATCGCCGGGGTGGAGAGCGCGATCCCGGGTGGGCCGCAGAACTCGCTGGTCCCCGGCATCGTCGCGCTGGTCGCCGCCTCGGTCGCGATCGTCGCCGGACCGCGGCTCCCCCGCCTGGCCCTTGCCGTGTTCGCGCCGATCGGCGTGGCCACGATCGCCTACGCGCTGGCCGAGACCAGCGGCGGGCCCACCGACGGCGCCGTGCTCTACATGTGGCCGGTGCTGTGGATGTCCTACTTCTACGGGCGCGCAGGCGCCGTGTTCATCGTGGCCTTCGTCGCCCTGGCCCAGGGGATCGCCCTGCTGTCCATGCCCGCCGACCAGGTCAGCATCGACCGCTGGATCGACGTGGTCGCGTCGGTGACGGTCGTCGCCGCCGTGGTGCGCTACCTGGCGGGCCGCAACTCCAGGCTGGTGACCAACCTCGAGGAGCAGGCCCGGATCGACCCCCTGACCGGCCTGCTGAACCGGCGCGGGCTCGACGAGCGGATGGACGTGGAGGTCCGGCGCGCACTGCGCGCCGACACGTCGATGGCCGTCGCGATCTTCGACATCGACCACTTCAAGGACGTGAACGACGAGCACGGCCACGAGGTCGGCGACCGCGTGCTGTCCTGGGTCGGCGGCGTCCTGGCCCAGGAGACCCGCGGCGTGGACGCGGCCGCGCGCTCGGGCGGCGACGAGTTCATGGTGCTGATGGCGGACACGGACGCCCGGGCCGGCTGCCTGCTGGCCGAACGGGTGCGCAACACGCTGACCAGCCCCGAGGCGCGGGCCGACCGCCGGCGCCACGGCGTCCCCGAGGCGCTCGAGCTGACGGTCAGCGCAGGCATCGCGGGCGCCGGTGCGCGCGACGCCGGCCAGCTGGTCGAGGCGGCCGACAAGGCCCTGTACGTGGCCAAGGGCGACGGGCGCAACCGCGTCGAGTCCGTGGACTACGCCGCCCTGCCCGACACCCACGTGTAGCTACGCTGGGACACAGGGTGTTCCTGATGCTGATCGACACCCGCGATCCCGACCCGGATCCCGGTCCCCGGCCGCGCCGCCGCGACATCGACTGGCGCCTGTGGTTCTGGTCCTTCGAGAGCGTCGGCCTGTTCGTGGCCGCATCCTCGTTGGCTGGGTTCGTGGCCGTGGGCCTGGCCTTCGGCGGGCTGTTCGCCGGGCTGAAGGCGCTGGACACCTTCTGTGGCGGCTGGGGCACCGGCCTGCACGACTACCACCAATAGCGGTGCATACAATCGGCCGCAGCCAGGACAGGTGGCCGAGTGGCTGAAGGCGCTCCCCTGCTAAGGGAGTATGCGGCTTAGAACCGTATCGAGGGTTCGAATCCCTCCCTGTCCGTCGCAGCGG
>DASQLM010000019.1:0-3250 GCA_035630015.1 Thermoleophilaceae bacterium
GCGCTCTTGAAGAATCTGCTCATGAGAGAGAAAAAGCCGCAGAGCGGCTGAAACCACAGCCTAGCAAGGGGGTAGCGCCCCTCCGACTGGCTAGGAAGCGCCTTCCAATGCGGCTACGTAGGGCAGGTTGCGGTAGCGCTCGGCGTGGTCGAGGCCGTATCCGATCACGAACCTGTTCGGGATCTCGAAGCCGGTGTAGCGGATCGGCGTCTCCACCTTGCGCCGCTCGGGCTTGGTCAGCAGCGCGCAGACCTCGACCGAGGCCGGCTCGCGCGCCCTCAGCGTGCGCAGCAGGTAGGACAGCGTCAGGCCCGAGTCCACGATGTCCTCGATGATCAGCACGTCGCGGCCCTCGATCGGGGCGTCCAGGTCCTTGAGGATCCGCACCACCCCGCTGGAATCCGTGGACGAGCCGTACGAGGCCACGGCCATGAAGTCCACCTCGCAGTCCACGTCCAGCTGGCGCATCAGGTCGGACAGGAAGAACATCGCGCCCTTGAGCACGCCGACCAGCAGCAGGCTGCGACCGGCATAGTCGGCCGAGATCTGCTCACCGAGCGCCGTCACGCGGTGTGCCAGCTCGTCCTGCTGGACGAGGATCTCGCCGATATGGGGATCCTTCACGGGCGCGAGAGGCTAGCGGACAACCCGACCGCCCCCCCGGCGCCGTCCGGCGCCGCGAACCGCTCGTCGACCGCGACCCCGGCGACCCACACGACGTCGTCTCCGCTGACCACGACCGGCAGCGTGCGGCGCAGCTCGCGCGGGACCTTGCGGTCGGTGAACAGGTCGCCGAGCGTCTTGCTTCCTCCCAGGCCGACCGGGTGGATGCGGTCGCCGTCCCGCCACGCGCGCACGACCAGGGGGCCGTCGACGGCCACGGTGACCTCGCCGGCCGGCCCGGCCCGCACCTCCCAGTCCCCGAAGCGGGTGGTGCCGGGCACGGGGAGCGAGGCGGGGACGGGCTCCGGTGGAGGGCCGGCGCGGTCGAAGCGCAGCATCCCGTACTCCACGACCACGCGCAGCCCTTCGCCCAGATCCAGGGAACGGGTTCCGCCCTCCTCGCCCAGCGTCATGATCTCGCCGACCCGCGTGGTGTCCAGCGGCATCCCGGCCAGCGCGCGCAGCACCAGCCGCGCCGTGGCCGCCGGCAGCTGGCGCAGCGCGGCCAGCTCCACCACGGGGCCGCCGCCCAGGCCGGCCAGCGCCTCGGCGGCCACGGCGTCCAGCACCTCGCCCTCCTCACGCAGCTGGCGGGCCGTCTCGGCCACGGCGCCCTCGGCCGCCGGCGCCACCTCGAGCAGCGCCGCCAGCAGGCTGTTCCTCACACGCGCGCGGGCGAAGCGCGGATCGTCGTTGGACAGGTCCTCGCGCCAGGGCAGCCCCCGCTCCCGGCAGTAGTCGCGCGTGTCCGCCCGCGTGGCGTCCAGCAGCGGGCGCACCAGCCGTCCGCGCCGGGGCTCCATGCCGGTCAGCGCCCGGCGCCCCGGCGACACCGCCAGCCTGTACAGCACCGTCTCGGCCTGGTCGGAGGCCGTGTGGGCGGCGGCGTAGTCGGCGCACGCCGCCTGCTCGGCGGCCGCGTAGCGGGCATCGCGCGCCTGGGCCTGGACGTTGCCCTCGGCCGCCAGCCGGGCCTGTACCACCGTCAGCTCCACCCCCAGGCGCTCGCACAGGGAGCGGCAGTGCTCCTCGTCCTGCCCCGACTCGGCGCGCAGGCCGTAGTTCACGTGCAGAGCGGAGACGTCGGCGCCCAGGCGGAGGGCCACATCCAACAGGCACACCGAGTCGGCGCCGCCGGAGAGCATGACAAGCAGCGGTGCCCCCTCGGTCACCAGCCCGCTCGCGCGGGCGGCCTCCAGCGCCGGCTCGGCCACCGTCCTCAGTCCTCCGGCGGCGGGGCGGCGCGGAACAGCTGGCGGGGATCGTCGAAGCCCTTCAGCTTGACCTGGCCGACGTTCTCGAACGCCAGGTTGTCGGACTGTGAGACGCGCTCCACCACGGCGTCGGTGACCAGCACCTCACCGCCGCGCGCCCGCGCCACAACGCGCGAGGCCGTGTTCACCTCGCGTCCGAAGTAGTCGCCGTCGCGGTAGAGGGTGGCGCCGTAGTGGATGCCCACGCGCGGCTCGGGGCGGTCGTCGAACAGCTGCTGGAAGCCCACCGCCCAGTCGGTGATGGCCTGCGCGTCCTGGCCCACGATCATCACCTCGTCGCCGATCGTCTTGATCACGCGCGCGTCGTCGGGCAGCGTGTCGCCCACCTTCTCCACGAACCGCTCGACGAACGACACCGCCTCGTCCTCGCCCTGCTCCTCGGTGTAGCGCGTGTAGCCGGCCAGGTCGCAGAACGCAATGGCCACCCGCACGCGGCCCAGGTCCTCGCCCTCCTCGCGGTCGATCTCCATGTGCCCGACCACGTCCTGCTCGATGTAGTGCTGCAGGAAGCGCTGGTGCACGAAGTCCATCAGCGGCGAGGCCATCGGCAGCAGATCGCGGGCCAGATGCTCCATCTGCTCCGCCATCTCGATGCCCGGGATCCCCTCGCGCATGAGCGGCTCGTGCACGTAGAGGTGGAACAGGCGCACCTCGGCGTCGGCGATCTGGCGCAGCGCCTGCCCGTACACGCGCGCGAGCTGCAGGAACGCCACCAGCGGGAAGCCCGTGGACAGCATCGAGGCCGCGTACTGCAGCGCCTGCAGGTCCTCCTCGGTCATGGTCTCCAGGCCCTGGGTGGGCAGCCCCAGGCTGACCCAGAAGCGCTCGATCAGGGCCGGCTCCAGGCCCGTCAGCTCGGCGGCATCGTCCACAGTCCGGTCACCGTGGACCTCCGGGAACAGCTGCTCGATCCGGTGCGAGGCCAGGCGCCCCTCTTCGGTGGCGGCCCGGATGTCGTCCAGCCGGTGCCCGCGCTCGCGCAGGCGGGCCACCAGGCGCGCGTGGCTGGCCGCCTCGGAGGTCCAGGCGGCCTGCCTGCGGCCCTTCATCTGGGGGATCAGCCCCGACCGCAGCCAGCGGCGCAGGGTGGCAGGCGACACCCCGGCGATCTCTGCGGCCTCGTTCAGGGTCAGCGTTTGCTGCGGCACTCCCCGCGCAAGCTACTCGACCCGCGGGATATGCTCGCGCCGGCCATAGAGGGAAGAGAGAGGCTGGACTGTGAACTACTTCGTGACCGGTGCGACCGGTTTCATCGGACGCCACCTCGTCGAGCAGCTGCTCGAGCGGGACGGGACCATCTACGTGCTGGTGCG
>DASQLM010000020.1:0-3872 GCA_035630015.1 Thermoleophilaceae bacterium
GGCCGCTGGTGGCTGCCCGCCCGCCGCTCGGACCGCGAGCGCGCCCGCGCCGCCGTGGAGCGCGTGGGCCTGGCCGGCCTGGAGCACACCCCCTACGGCGCGCTGTCGGGGGGCCAGCGCCAGCGCGTGCTGATCGCCCGCGCGCTGGTCCAGGACGCCCAGGTGCTGCTGCTGGACGAGCCGCTCGCCGGCGTGGACCCGGCCAGCGCCGAGACCATCACCGCCCTGTTCGCCGACCTGCGCGCCGAGGGCCGGACCCTCCTGGTGTCCTCGCACGACGTCGAGGGCGCGCGCGCCTTCGACTCGGTGCTGTGCCTGAACCGCGGCCAGGTGGCCTTCGGCCCGCCCGCCGAGGTCCTGGACGCCCGGGTGCTGGAGGCCACCTACGGCCACGAGCTGATCGTGATCCCCGCCGGCGAGGGCGGCCGGCCCGTGCGCGCGGTGGCCGTCCAGCACCACGAGCACTGATGATCGACTTCCTGACCGGACCGCTGGAGTCGGGCATCGACCGCCGCGCCCTGCTCGAGGTCGTGCTGCTGGGCCTGCTGTGCGGGCCGCTGAGCTTCTGGGTACGCAGCTTCCGCCTGGCCTACCCGTCCGAGTCGCTGGCCCACGGGCTGCTGCCCGGCCTGGTGCTGGCCTCCCTGGCGGGCGCCCCGCTGATCGTCGGCGCGGCGGGCGGCGTGGCCGTGGCCGCGGTGGCCGTTGCCATCGCCTCGCGCGACCGGCGCATCGGCTCGGACACCGCCACCGCCGTGGTGGTCAGCGGCGCCTTCGGGCTGGGGGGGCTGCTGGCGCTGCGCCCGGATGCCCCGGCGCGGCTCGAGGAACTGCTGTTCGGCGACCCGCTGGGCGTGTCGGCCGCCGACCTGGCCGCGGCGGGCGCGCTGGCGCTGGCGGGCGGCGCCGCGCTGGCCGTGCTGCACCGGCCGCTGACCGCCGTCGCCTTCGACGCCGGCGGCGCCGGCGCGCTGGGCCTGCGCCCCGGCCGCGTGCGGCTGGCGCTGCTGCTGGTGCTGGCCACCGCCGTGGCCGTGGCCGTGCAGGGGCTGGGCAGCCTGCTGGTGCTGGCGGTGCTGGTGGCCCCGGCCATGGCCGTCGGCGACCGGGTGCGCAGCCCCGGAAGGGCGATGGCGGCGGGAGCGGCAGTGGCCGTCGGCGCGGGGGTGGTCGGCCTCTACTCGTCGTTCCACCTGGGTGGGGCGGCGGGAGCGTCGGTGGCGCTGGCGCTGTGCGCCGCGGCCGCGGGCGGGGCGGCGCTCGGCCGGCTCAGGCGGCCTGCGGCGCCGCCGCCACGGGCCGCTTGACCCACACGATCGCCGCGCCGAGCACGATCATCGCGATGCTGATCAGCTGCGGCTGGGTCAGCCCGGCCACCACGGCGTCGTTGCGGCGGATGAACTCGACCAGCAGCCGCTCGGTGCCGGCCAGCACCAGGTAGAGGCCGAACAGCACGCCCGGCCGGTAGCGGTCGCGCAGGTTCCACAGCAGCAGCGCGATCAGCGCCATGGCCGCGGTCTCGAACACCGGCGTCGGGTGCACCTGGTCGGTGGTCGGGCGGGTGCCCTCGGGGTAGGACATCCCCCACCACATGTCGGTGGGCTTGCCGTAGTCGCCGTCCCCGGACAGCTGGCAGCCGATCCGGCCCACCGCGTAGCCCATCGCCAGCGCGGGGGCGCAGGCGTCGAACAGCCGCCACTCCAGGAACCCCCGCCAGCGCGCCCACAGGATCACGCCGAGCGCGCCGCCGACGAGGCCGCCGAACCACACCAGGCCCGAGCCGGAGAACAGGTTGCCCAGCAGGTCGTCGGAGACGTCGCTCCAGTTCTGGAGCAGGTAGTCCAGCCGCGAGCCCACCACCCCGCCGATGGCGGCGGCGAAGACGATCTCGTACGCCCAGTCCACCGGCAGCGACAGCTCCTTGAGCCGCTTGGCCACGATCGCCCCGGAGGCCAGGAACGCGAACGCGAAGCAGATGCCGAACGTCTGGAGGGTCAGTGGGCCGAGCTCGAGTTCGGGCTGCATGCGCCCGGACCCTAGTGAGACCGGTGCCGCCTAGAGGTATCCCATGGGGTCCACCGGGTTCCCGCCGATCCGGACCTCGAAGTGCAGGTGCGGCCCGGTCGAGTTGCCGGTGTTGCCCACGGCGCCGATCACCTGGCCCTGGCTGACCGACTGGCCCACCGACACGCCGATGCGCGACTGGTGCCCGTAACAGGTGGACATGCTGCCGCTGTGCTGGATGCAGGTGTAGTTGCCGTAGCCGCCGGTCATGCCGGCGATGGCCACCCGGCCCGAGTCGGCCGCGCGGATGGGCGTGCCCACGGGGGCGGCGATGTCGATGCCGGCGTGCAGCCGGCCCCAGCGCGAGCCGAACGGTGAGGTGAAGCTGCCGTTGGTCGGGTAGATCAGGTTGCCCGAGCCCTTCCTGATCGGCCCGGCGCTGACGCCGGGGCCGCCGGCCAGCTGGCTGCGGATCTTGGACTGCTCGCGCTCCATGGCCGCCAGGTCCTCCTGGGCGTGGCGGCGGTCCTGGCGGACGCTGGCGAGGATCGTGCGGCGGCCGTTGCGCGCGCTGCGCAGGTCGCCCTGGGCGGTGGCCAGGCGGTCGCGGGCGGCGGCGATGTCGTCGCGCCGGCGCAGGATCGTCTCGGCAGCCACCTGGCGCTTGCGCTCCAGCCCGGCCAGCTGGCGCTCGACCTTCTCGGCGCGGGCCTTGAGCACCCGCACCTTGCGGATCACGGTGCCGTCCTGGTCGGAGATGCGCTCCAGGTAGTCGGTGCGCTCCAGCAGGTCGGCGAAGCCGTCGGCCTCCAGCACCACGGTCAGGGCGTCGGGCTGGTCGGCCTTGTACAGCTCCACCAGCCGGTCCTCAAGACCGCCCCGGGCCTGCTTGAGCTCGGCGCGGGTGCGTTCCAGGCGGTCGCGCGCGACCTCACGCTTGTCGCGCACCTCGAGCAGTTCGTTGCGGGCGGAGTCGAGGTCGTCCTGGACCACCGTCAGGCGCTTCTGGGTGCCGCTGATCTGGCCCTGCAGCCCGGAGATACGGTTGTTGTAGGCCACGATGTCCTTGGTCAGGACGCCCTCCTTGGCCTTGGCCTTCTGGACCTGGGCGCGCTTGCCCTGGATGCGCTTGTCCAGCGACGGCTTGGACTCGCCCGGGAGGGGTGAGAGCACGTAGGCCGCGACGGCCAGCACGAGGGGTATCCAGAAGTACTTGCGCATGGGTTCGAAGAGGCGGTGGCGGGGCCCCGTTTACTGCGGTTATGCAGGACTTTCCGGGGCCGCCAGAGGCAGGACCGTAGCACGGGGTCGTCGCGATCCCGGCCTGTTTCCCGGGGGGTGCAAAGGATCCTGCACCCCTTCCCTACACTTGGCTTCAGATGGCGACTTCAAAGGCAGTCTTCAAGCGCGATCCCGGCCTCCAGTTCCGGATGCTGGTGACCATGTTCCTGCTGGGCCTGCTGTACGTCGCCTTCGCCGGCGCGCTGCTGGCCGCCGGCGCCGGCGCGGCCATCATGGCCGTGGTCATCGGCGGCCTGGCGCTGCTGCAGCTGTTCACCTCGGACAAGCTGGCGCTGGCCTCGATGGGCGCCAAGGAGGTCACCCCCGAGCAGGCCCCGGGCCTGCACTCGATGATCGACCGCTTGTGCATCCAGGCCGATCTGCCCAAGCCCAAGATCGCCGTGGCCGACACGCCCATGCCCAACGCCTTCGCCCTCGGCCGGTCCCAGAAGAGCGCGACCGTGTGCGCCACCACCGGCATCATGAACACGCTCTCGCCCGCCGAGCTGGAGGGCGTCATGGCCCACGAGCTGGCCCACATCAAGAACCGCGACGTGCTGATCATGACCGTGGCCAGCTTCTTCGCC
>DASQLM010000021.1:0-2210 GCA_035630015.1 Thermoleophilaceae bacterium
GACGGGGCCCAGCAGCATCACGCCCGCGTTGTTGACCACGGTGTCCAGGCGGCCCAGCTCGTCGACCGTGCGCTGCACCGCGGCCTGGGCCTGGGAGCGGTCGGTCACGTCGGTCTCGATGACCAGCGACTTCCCGCCGGCCTCCTCGATGTCGGACGCCAGCCGCTCCAAGCGGTCGCCGCGACGGGCGGCCACCGCGACCGCGGCGCCGTGGGCGGCCAGGTCGCGCGCGCTGGCCTCGCCGATGCCGCTCGAGGCCCCGGTGACCAGGGCGACGGTGTCCTTGAGTGCTTGTTCGGTGGGCATCGCCTGACCCTACTCAGGGTCCGGCACCCCGTGAACGTACGCCGGCCCCGCGATAGGACCGCAGTGCCCGGGTCTCTTGCCTCGTGGCGTGGTGAGCGCCGTCGGCCGCATGCCGGCTCGGGGTGGGGTCACTGACCGCAGGGCCAGGTGTGCCTGGAACGATACCGCCTTGTGACGATCGTGGCTAGGGCGTCTCGCGGTTACTGCGCAGCCGCGAGATCGCCAGGAAGGCCACGATCACCAGCATCGGCCCGAAGAAGGGCAGCGCCGAGACCGCCGCGTGATGGGCCAGCGGTAGATCAGGCATGGCTGCCCGCCAGCTCGGGCGCGCGCGCCGCGGCCTCGCGGGGCGGGCGCGGCGCGCCGCCTCCGCCCGAGGCCAGCCGGTGCAGCCCCCAGACCAGCAGGGCCAGTAGCGCCAACGAGATGGCCACCACGACCAGGTACGCCGCGATCGTCAGCCACGACGCGGCCGCCTTCTGCTCGCGCTGGAGGATCTGGTGGTCGGCCACGAACGTGCGCGTGAACTCCGCGCGGGCCGGAACCTCCTTGGCCGGGATGGCCTGGTCGCGCGGCAGGAACACCGGCACCGCTGTCAGCGAGTTGCCGTTGTGCAGCCGGATCAGGGCCTTCCAGTTGCCGTTCACGGGGATCGGCTCGGTGGTCCGGTAGTGGCCGGGGCCGACCTTGCGCAGGCGGTCGACCACCAGGCCCTCGCCCTGCCAGGCGGTGGCCGTCAGCCACTCCGCGTCGTCGGCGGCGCCGGTCGGGCTCAGGCGCACGTCGGCGTTCACCGTGCGGTCGGCTCCGCCGCGGACGTCGGTCAGCGCCACCTGGGCGCGCACGCCCTCGTCCGCCGGCTTGTACAGCGCGAACGCCACCAGCGCGGCCACGCCCGCTGCGCCCACCACGGCGGCGCGGCGCAGCGAGGGCAGCCCCGGGGCGGGGGTCAGCGACAGGCGCGATCCGGCCCAGGCGCCCAGCAGCGCGCCCGACATGGCGGCGGCGAAGCCCAGCAGCGCACCCTCGGGGAACAGCTCGGAGGGCCAGGGCAGCGGCATCCACGCGTGCGACCAGGCCCACTCGGAGGCCAGGCCGACGGTGCCGATGGCGGCGCCCGCCCACAGGCCGAACGCCAGCGGCCGCTCGCGGGGCGCCACGGCGAAGGCGACCGCCTCGACCACCAGCGCCTCGACCACGAACAGCGGCATGTGCGGCGTGGTCTCGCCCAGGACCGGGCCGACCAGGAGTGCCAGCACGCCGCGGACGGCCAGGAAGAACGCGACCGCGCCCAGGGCGGCGCCGCGGCCGGCGAACGCGCGCGCGGCCACCAGGCCGACGCCCGCCGCCAGCATGATCAGGATCGGCTGGAAGACGAACCGGAACTGGGGCACGCCGAAGTCGAACTCGGCCTGGAAGGTCGCCAGGCCCAGCAGCAGGCCGCCGCACAGGGGGATGGTCAGGATCAGCGGCAGGCTGCGGGCGCCCACGTTGCGGGCGCCCTCGACCAGCAGCACGGCGATGCCGACCAGCGTCATGGCGGCGCCGCCGATGAGCATCAGGTGGGTCGGGCCCCACAGGGTCACGTCCTGGCCGAACAGGCGGTGCCAGACGTCGTCCAACGGGAAGCCGATCAGGCTGAACGCGCCGCAGGCGCAGATCAGGACGCCGCCCAGCGGGGCGTGCCAGTCCCGGCCCACACGGATCGAGGTGGGGCCCGGATTGTCCTTCGGCATCACGATCGCGAGGAAGCCGGCGGAGAAGATGCCGAACAGCCCGGCCAGGATGAAGTAGTGGGCGGGGTTGGCCAGCGGGCCCTCGTCGCGGCCGACGCCGATGTGCAGGGCGATGTCCCAGTACATGCCGATCACCGCGGTGATCAGGGACACGGTGGCCAGGCCGGA
>DASQLM010000022.1:0-2318 GCA_035630015.1 Thermoleophilaceae bacterium
TCGCCGGAGGTACGAGACGAGCTCGTTGCGCTGGCGCTCGGACAGGCCGCCGATGGTCTTGCTCGGCGAGATCCGGCAGTGCGTGAGAATCCTGTTGACCTTGACCCGCCCGTACTTCGGGACGGCCAGCAGCAGGTCGAAGACCTTGGCCGTTTGCAGGTATTCCGGCGGATTGAGCAGCAGGCCGTGGATCTTCACACGGCCGGCCTTGAGGTCCCGCTTCAGCGTGGCGCGGCGCGTCCGGATCTCGTTCGCGCGCTGCAGCGCGTCCATCCGCTGGGTCAGCGAGCGCTCCGGGGTCAGACCGGCGGCGGAAGGGTTCTGGGAGGACGATTCGTTCGCGACCGGCATGAGGCGGCGATCATACACACGGATTTCGCAACGTCGACGCCTGTTGGGGCTTTTCCTGCTGAATTCATCTCAAGCTCGACTCGAGGTTGAGATTGGTTGACCTTTCCTGATGGTCTGATGCCCGCCGAAGGCGGACAGTTCCGACCCGATTCGGCGTCCGACGGACGGGTCGCGGAAGCTCTCCGTGCCCACCGCGACCACCGTCGCGCCCACGCTCAGGAAGTCCAGCGCGTCGCTACCCGAACTGATGCCTCCCATCCCCACGATGGGTATGTCGACCGCCTCGGCCACCGCCGAGACCTGTTCCAGAGCCACAACGCGCACCGCGGGGCCCGAGAGTCCGCCGGTACGCCCGCCCAGCCACGGCCGGCGCGTGCGCGGATCCAGGGGCATGCCCTTCAGCGTGTTGATCAGCGATATGGCGTCCGCGCCTGCCGCGGCGGCGGCACGCGCCACGTCCGCCGGATCCACCGAGTTGGGGCTGAGCTTGACCACCAGGGGCTTTGCGGTCCGGTCCCGTACCGCCCGCACGGCCGCGTCGGTCTCCCCCGGGTCCGCGCCCACCAAGACGCCGGTCTCCACGTTGGGGCAGGACACGTTCAGCTCGATCAGGGCCACCTCGTCCCGCGCCCCGACCGTCTCGACCAGCCGTGCCAGCTCCGAGTGGTCGAAGCCCATGACCGAGACCACCAGCGGCACCGGCAGCTCGGCCAGCTGCGGCAGATCCTGGGCGACGAACGCGTCCAGGCCCTTGTTCGGCAGCCCGATCGAGTTGACCATGCCGCCGGCCGTCTCCCACAGCCGCGGCGGCGGGTTGCCCTGACGGGGCTCCACCGTCACGGTCTTGGTCACGAAGGCGTGGAAGGGAAACCGCTCGAGCAGGGCGTCGCCGAAGGCGCGCCGGGCGGCGATGGCGTCGAAGGTGCCGGACGCGTTCAGCACCGGGCCCTCGAGCGCCACGCCGCAGAAGTCCAGCGCCAGGTCGCTCACGCCGGCGTCCCCGCCAGCTCGGCCCCGGTGAACACCGGCCCGTCCACGCACACCCGCTGGTAGCCCGCGGCGGTCTGCACCACACAGCCGAAGCAGGCGCCGTAGCCGCAGGCCATCCCGGACTCCAGCGCCAGCTGGCACTCCACCCCCCGCTCGGCGCACAGCGCCCGGACCGCGTCCAGCATCGCCGGCGGCCCGCAGGAGTAGACGGTGGCGGCCGGGTCGCGGTCCAGCTCGGCGGCCAGGGGCTCGGTCACCAGCCCGCGCTGGCCCACCGAGCCGTCCTCGGTGACCACCAGGGCGTCGCCGCCGAACAGCTCCGCCGCCGCGGCGTGCGGGGCCGACCGGAAGCCCATGATCACCCCGGCGGGGTCGCGCCGGCCCAGCAGCTCGCCGTACAGGCACAGCAGGGGCGCGACGCCGATGCCGCCGCCCACCAGCAGCGGCCTCGTGCTCTCGTCCGCGGGCCGGAAGCCCGCGCCCAGCGGTCCCAGGAGCATCAGCGGCTCGCCCTCGGTCAGCTGGCCCAGGCGGCGGGTGCCGGGGCCGACGTCCTCGAGCAGGAAGTCCAGCTCCACCCCGCCCCCCATGTGGCGCCGGGCGCCGGCGTGGGAGAAGGCCCGGGGCAGGAACGGCCGCTCGCCGGCGCCCCCGCCCCAGCGGTCACCGGCGGCCAGCATGTAGAACTGGCCCGGCTGGGGATCCTCGGGGCCGACGGGGTCGCGGGCGGTGATCAGGTCGTAGGCGCCCAGACGGCGCACGCCCTTGACCTCGGCCACCCGCCGCTCGGGCGGGCACTGGGTCCGGTCGCTCACGTGGGGACCTCCCTGGCGGCAGGGTGCAGCTCCTGCAGCGAGGCGATCGGCGGCGCCTCCCCACGCGCGGCGCGGATGGCCCTCTGGGCGGCGCTGGCACCGCTCATGGTGGTGATGCAGGGGATGCCGCGGGCCACGGCCGCGCGCCGGATCTCGTAGCCG
>DASQLM010000023.1:0-7980 GCA_035630015.1 Thermoleophilaceae bacterium
CTCCATGAAGAACGCCTCGCCCAGGCGCCAGTCCAGGTGCAGGTCCTTGGTCAGGAACGAGCCCACCACCAGGCGCAGCCGGTTGTGCATCCAGCCCTCGGCCACCAGCTGGCGCATCCCGGCGTCCACGAACGGGTAGCCCGTGCGGCCCTGCTTCCACGCGTCCAGCTTCTGCGACTTCCGGGCCCACTCCAGATCGCGGTACTTCTCCTGGAACTCCTTCCCGACCACGAACGGGAAGTGCATCAGCACGGCGGCGTAGAAGTCGCGCCAGGCCAGCTGGCGCACGAAGGCCGCCGCGCCCGCGCCGCGCTGCTCGGCTGCCTTCTCCTCCAGTTCCAGCGGCGACAGGCAGCCCCAGCGCAGGTAGGGCGACAGCCGGGACGTGCCGCCGGCCGCGCGGTCGTGCAGGTCGTCGTACTGCTTCACCGGCTCACGCAGGAATGTGGACATGGCCCTGCGCGCGGCCTTCTCGCCCGGCTCGAACGGCAGGTCGGGCTCCTCCACCACGCCCAGGTCGGACAGCGACGGCATCCGGCCCGTCCTCAGACCGGAGGGCGGTGACAGCTTTCGCGGGGTGGTGGCCGGCTCGCGCCGGCCCTCGTTCTCCCACGTGCGGTGGAAGGGGGTGAACACGGTGTAGGGCTTGTCCTGCCCGGTGCGCAGGTTCGACGGGTCGTCCACCACGAAGGCGCCGGGCGAGGCGTGGGCGCGCACACCGTCGGCGGCCAGCGCGTCGATCACCTGCTGGTCGCGCCGGCGCGACCAGGGGGACGAGTCGGCGGTGAAGTACACGTCCTCGGCGTCGACCTCTCGGGCCAGCGCGGGGATCTCCCGCTCCGGCCTGCCGTGGCGGATCGCCAGCCCGGCGCCTCGGTCGCGCAGCTCGGCGTCCAGCTCGCGCAGGCAGCCGAGCATGAACGCGGTGCGGTTGGCGCTGGGGAAGCGGCCGGTCCTCAGCAGCCGGTCGTCGAACACGAACACGGGCACGAGCCGGTCGGCCCGCGCGGCGCCGGCGAGCGCCGGGAGGTCGTGCACCCGCAGGTCGCGGCGAAACCACATGAGGGCCGTTGACGGCATCTGGAGGGGAGTACGTAGGCGCCGTATAGTCGGCCCATGAGCGACGAGAAGAAGCCCACGACCACCGACGCGGGCATCCCCGCGACCAGCGACGAGTTCTCCCTCACGGTCGGTGAACAGGGCCCCATCGCCCTGCATGACCACTACGTCGTGCAGAAGATGCAGCACTTCAACCGCGAGCGCGTCCCCGAGCGCGTGGTGCACGCCAAGGGCGGCGGCGCACATGGCGTCTTCCAGGTCACCCAGGACGTCAGCCAGTTCACCAAGGCCGACCACTTCCAGACGGGCAAGGAGACCGAGCTCTTCCTGCGCTTCTCCACGGTCGCCGGCGAGCAGGGCTTCCCGGACACGGTGCGCGACCCGCGCGGGTTCGCGATCAAGTTCTACACCGACAAGGGCAACTGGGACATGGTCGGCAACAACACGCCGGTCTTCTTCGTCCGCGACCCCTCGAAGTTCCAGGACTTCATCCATTCGCAGAAGCGCGAGCCGGGCACCGGCCTGCACTCGCACGACATCCAGTGGGACTTCTGGACCATGTCGCCCGAGAGCGCGCACCAGGTCACGATCCTGATGTCCGACCGCGGCATCCCCAGGAGCTGGCGCCACCAGCACGGCTTCTCCAGCCACACCTACTCGTGGGTCAACGCGGGCGGCGAGAAGTTCTGGGTCAAGTACCACTTCCGCACTGACCAGGGCATCGAGAACATCCCGGAGTCCGAGGCCGACGAGATCGCCGGCACCGACAAGGACTACCACCGGCGCGACCTGATCGAGGCGATCGACAAGGGCGACTACCCGTCGTGGACGCTGTACGTCCAGGTCATGCCGTTCGCCGAGGCCGCGGACTACCGCTTCAACCCGTTCGACCTGACCAAGGTCTGGCCCAAGGGCGACTACCCGCTGATCGAGGTCGGCAAGATGACGCTCAACCGCAACCCGGAGAACTTCTTCGCGGAGGTCGAGCAGTCCACGTTCAAGCCGGCCAACCTCGTGCCGGGCACCGGCCTGTCGCCCGACAAGATGCTGATGGCGCGCATCTTCAGCTACCACGACACGCACCTGCACCGCGTGGGCGTCAACCACGAGCAGCTGCCCATCAACGCGCCGCACTCGGAGGTCAACTCCTACACGCGTGACGGTCACATGACCTACCGCAACGACGGCAACGTGCCCAACTACGCGCCCAACACCAGGGGCGGTCCGGCCGCGGTCGGGCCCGAGCACGGCGCCGACCTGGGCTGGGACGTCGAGGCCGCCGAGCTGGGCCGCTACGCCAACAAGAAGCACGCCGAGGACGACGACTTCGTCCAGGCGCGGACCCTCTACAACGAGGTCATGGAGGACGTGAACCGCGAGGCGCTCGTCGAGGGCATCGTGGGTCACGCCAGCAAGCCCGAGGTCACCGGCGACATGCACGAGCGCGTGATCGCCTACTGGGCCAACGTGGACGCCGGCCTGGGCGCCAAGGTGGCGGCCGGGCTGGGCAAGGGCAACGGCCAGGGCGCCAACGGCTCCGGCCCCGCGTCGCCCGAGGCCACGGCACTCCTGTCCGAACGCGCGAACCGGGCCTAGAGCAGGAGGCCACGCAGTTCGGCCAGCATCTGGGCGGGCGTCTCGAACACGTCCGCCCAGGTGTAGCGCCGGAACTGGTCGCCTCGCGCATACGCCTCGCGTTCCCGCGCGTGGTCGCGCTCCCACGTGTGCCGCGAGTTGTGGAACGTGAAGCTGTCCAGCTCGACGGTCAGCCGCTGCTCGGGCCAGCGACAGTCGACGCGCCGGCCGGACGCGACGCGGTTGGTCACCGGTAGCGGCAGGCCTTCGGCGCGGAGAAGCGCCAGGAAGGCCGCCTCGAGCCGGCTCAGCGCCAGACGCTCGTCGCCGCTCATCACCCGCCGTAGTCCTGCGGCGCCCCTCCTGTTCGAGCGAACGCGGAGTACGGCATCGACCTGGGCGGGCGTGGTCCGGTAGCGCACGCCTGCCTCGTGGCACGCGCGGGCCAGGTCGTCGACCGCCAGTCGGCCCGCGATGTCCACGAGGCTGGCGGGCACGGTCAGGGTGGGGATGCCCCGGAACGCGGCTCGGTCCCAGAGGCCACGACGGCAGGTCACGCCCGGGACGCACCGCTTCCTCGGGGCGATCACCTCGGGCTCAGGCGCAGCGCCCTTCACCAGCCCATACCACCACGCAGCAGCGCGCCCTCCGAGGACCGCCCCGGCGCCACAGGCCAGAACGGCGGCAAGGTAGGAGGCGTCCGTGCTGGGAGCCTCGTGGCCCACGCGGTAGACGCCGCGATGCACGGGGACGAGCACGCCCGATCTGACACGCACGCCGATCTGCCGGGCGCTTATCCCCGCCGTGAGCAGCTGTCTTCGAGTCACCAGCCCGAACTGCGAGGCCGCCAGTGCGGCAATCGCTCGGGTGACTTGTGTACCCATTCGGTACTCCAGTCGCCGCAGCATCCGCATTCGCCCCCCAGGTAGGCTGGCGCACCGTGGCGGGGGAGGCGATCACCGAGCGGTCCGGGGTCCAGCTCGGCCGGGCGATCCGGGCCGGGGAGCTGAGCTCGCGCGAGGTCGTGGAGGCGCACATCGCACTGCTGGGCCGCGTGGAGCCGGGCCTGGGCGCCGTGGCCGCCGACCGCTTTGACGCCGCGCGGGCGGAGGCGGACGCGGCTGACGCCCGCATCGCCACGGCGGACGAGGGCGACGAGCTGCCGCCCTACCTGGGCGTGCCGTGCTCGATCAAGGAGTCGATCGGCTTCGAGGGCATGCCGAACACGGCGGGCGTGGTGGCCCGCAAGGGGACGCTGGCTACCCGGTCGGCGCCCACCACACAGCGGCTGCTGGACCTGGGCGCGATCCCGCTGGGGGTGACGAACACCTCCGAGCTGACGATGTGGATCGAGTCGGAGAACCGTGTCTACGGGCGCACCAACAACGCCTACGACCCCAGCCGCACCGCGGGCGGCTCGTCCGGCGGCGAGGGCGCCCTGGTGGGCAGCGGCGGCGCCCCCATCGGCCTGGGCTCGGACATCGGCGGGTCGATCCGGCTGCCGGCGTTCTTCAACGGGGTCTTCGGGCACAAGTGCACCGCGCACCTGGTGCCCAACAGCGGCCAGTGGCCCGAGGCCGTGGGCGAGCCCACCCGGATGCTGGCCGTGGGCCCGATCGTCCGCCGCGCCGAGGACCTGATGCCGGTGCTGAGCGCCATCGCCGGCCCCGACGGCACCGACCCGGACACGCGCGAGGTCACGCTGGGCGATCCCGCCGACGTCGAGCTCAGCGGCCTCCCGGTGATCGTGGGCCAGGACATCACCCCGCCGCGGATCTCGCGCGAGCTGCTGGACGTCCGCGAGCGCGCGGCCGGCGCCCTGGCCGCCGCCGGCGCCAGCGTGCGCAACGAGTCGCTGCGCACGATCCGGCGCGCGATGGAGTACTACCTGGCCACGCTGGCGTCGGGTGAGGTCGAGGAGGTGTGGATCCAGGTCGGCGGCCAGCCGGGCACGCGCGCGCCGATCCGGAAGATCCTGCGCGAGGCGTTCCGCGGCCGCGGCGACCACACCATCGCGCTGGCCATCCTGCTGGCCGTGGAGCGCCTGGCCGAGCGCGTGCCCGACGCGCGCAACCACAAGGCCGTGGAGGCCGGCCGCGCGCTGGCGCGCGAGGTGGAGGGCGTGATCGGAGACGGCGTGCTGCTGCACCCGCCCTTCGGCCGCGTGGCGCCGCGGCACGGGCGCACCGTGGGCCGCCCCTGGGTGATCCTGCCGGCGGCGATCTTCAACCTGATGGGCCTGCCGGCCACGGAGATCCCGATGGGCCTGAACCACGAGGGGCTGCCGCTGGGCGTGCAGGCCGTGGCGGGCCGCGACCGCGACCACGTGTCCATCGCCGTCGCGCTGGAGCTGGAGCGCGTCTTCGGCGGCTGGGTTCCGCCTCAGTAGTCTCGCGGCATGACCAGGGTCGGAGTCCTGACCGGCGGCGGCGACTGCCCCGGGCTGAACGCCGTGATCCGCGGCGTGGTGCGCACCGCCATCAAGCGCCACGGCCACGAGCTGGTCGGCCTGCCCTACGGCTGGGCGGGCGCCATGAACGGCGACACCCAGCCGCTGACGCTGGAGTCCACCGCCGGGATCCTGCCGCGGGGCGGCACCATCCTGGGCACGTCGCGCACCAACCCGTTCAAGGACGAGGGCGGGCCCGAGCAGGTGCTGGCCGCGCTGGAGCGCCAGGGCATCGACGCGCTGATCCCCATCGGCGGCGAGGACACGCTGGGCGTGGCGCGGCGCCTGCACACCGAGCACGGCGTGCCCGTGGTGGGTGTGCCGAAGACGATCGACAACGACCTGGGCGGCACCGACTTCACGTTCGGCTTCCACACGGCGGTGCAGATCGCCACCGACGCCATCGACCGCCTGCACACCACGGCCGAGTCGCACAACCGCGTGATCATCGTGGAGGTCATGGGCCGCCACGCCGGCTGGATCGCGGTGTACGCGGGCATGGCCGGCGGCGCCGACGCGATCCTGGTGCCCGAGCGGCCGTTCGACATCGAGGAGGTGTGCGATCGCCTGCGCCGCCGCCACGACGGCGGGCGCAACTTCTCGATCGTGGTGGTCTCCGAGGGCGCCGTGCCCGCCGACGGCGACGGTCCGTCCAACACCGGCCAGACCGACGCCTTCGGGCACGCCCGCCTGGGCGGGATCGCCGTGGAGCTGGAGAGTCAGATCGAGGAGCGCACCGGGTACGAGAGCCGCATGACCATCCTGGGCCACGTGCAGCGCGGCGGCACCCCGACCGCCTACGACCGGGTGCTGGCCACCCGCTTCGGCGTGGCCGCCGCCGACGCCGTGGCCGACGGCAACTTCGGGAAGATGGTGGCGCTGCGGGGCACGGAGATCGAGCGCGTGTCCATCGACGAGGCGCTGGCCGAGCCCAAGCTGCTGGACCCGGCGCTGTACGAGACGGCCGAGGTCTTCTTCGGATGAGCGAGGACCTCGAGGGCATGCGCCGCGACTACGGGGCCGGGCCGCTGCGCGAGGACGCTCTGGCTGCCACGTGGTCGGAACAGCTGGAGCGCTGGCTCGCCGACGCGGTGGAGGCGGAGCTGACCGAACCGAACGCCATGGTCCTGTCCACCGCGGACATGGACGCCGTCCCGTCGGCCCGCACCGTCCTGCTCAAGGGCCTGGATGAGCGCGGTCTGTGCTTCTACACGAACAGGCGCTCACGGAAGGGCCGCGAGCTGGAGGCCAACCCCCGGGCCACGGCGGTGTTCCCTTGGATCGCGATGCAGCGCCAGGTGATCGTGGAGGGCAGTGTCGAGCCCCTGGAGGAGCACGAGGCCGACGCCTACTTCGCCTCCCGCCCCCACGGCTCACGCATCAGCGCGGTGGCCAGCCCGCAGTCGCAGCGGGTGGAGTCACGCGAGATTCTCGAGAAGGCCTACGCCGACGCGGCGGCGCGCTATCCCGACGAGGTGCCACGCCCCGCGCACTGGGGAGGCTTTCGCCTCCGGCCGGACATGGTCGAGTTCTGGCAGGGCCGGCCCGACCGGCTCCACGACCGCCTGCGCTACCGGCACACGGTCGGGGAGTGGGAGGTCGAGCGGCTCGGGCCCTAGTGGCCGCCGCCGGCGCGGTCGAGGTTCTCCTCGCCCTTGCGGATGGCGTCCTCGTCGCGCTCACCCGAGCCCGGAGGCTGGGTGGCCTTGTGCGTGTTCCCACTCGGGGGCGAAGTCAGGTCCTTCTCGTCTTTTTTCTCGTCAGGCATGTACGGGGGGCCTACCCGCCGTACAGCCGCCTAACCTCCGCCCTCGGCCGCCTTGCGGCGCGCGCCCTTCCAGCTGCCGAACGCCTCGAAGACGTCCGGAAGCGGCGGCAGGTCGGGATCGATGGCCGCCTCCTGCTGGTAATCGACCATCAGCAGCCGGTCCGGGCGCTCGCCGCGCGTCTCGGCCACGGCGCGGATGGCCGCCAGCACGTCCTCGGGCGCGGCAGCGTCCTCGCCGCCACCGGCCCGCTTGGCGCGGCGGCTGAACACACCCGCGGCGGTGCCCTTGGCGCCGGGCTCGCTGGAGGGCTCGCTGAGCCCGCGGCCCTGGCCGATCAGCAGTTGGCAGTGCGGGCAGCGCTGCGGCGTGGCCGGCCATGGGCTCCCCGCCTCGCGCTCGACCAGCAGCTGGCAGTGCGGGCAGTACCCCGCCTCGGTCTCTTTCTCATCGGGCGGCGCCAAAACGGAACCACTGAATGTCCCGAAACGCCGCGGCGCAAACCTCTACGACGAGGTCAGGCTGTCGCCGCTCGAGGCCTCGAACAGATGGATGTGGGTGGAGTCCAGCCACAGCTCGAGCTCCTGGCCCTGGGTGGCCTTGCTCTCGGGGTTCAGGCGGGCCACGATCTCGCCCTCCTCGCCGCTGCGGGGGACCTCGCCGGCGCCCGAGTCCTCGGCCAGCTCGCGCAGCTGGTCGGACTCCAGCTCGGCGTCCGAGGTCACCTTGAAGTGCACGTACAGCTCGGCGCCCATCGACTCCACCAGCTCGAGGTTGGTCTTGAAGCGCGTGCCGTGGGCGAGGTGGCCGCTGTCCACCAGCGAGGCGTCCTCGAAGCTCTCGGGGCGGATGCCGGCGATCAGCTGGCTGCCCTCGGCGCGGCCCACGCTTTCGCGCAGGCCCGGGGGCAGCGCCGCATCGGCCATCGGCAGCTTGATCGTGTCGCCCTCGATGGTCGCCGGCATGAAGTTCATGGCCGGTGAGCCGATGAACCCGGCCACGAACAGGTTCCGCGGCGTGTTGTAGAGCTCCATCGGCGAGCCCACCTGCTGCAGCACCCCGGCGCGCATGACGGCGACGCGGTCGCCGAGGGTCATGGCCTCGGTCTGGTCGTGGGTCACGTACACCGTG
>DASQLM010000024.1:0-22384 GCA_035630015.1 Thermoleophilaceae bacterium
CCAGGTGCATGTTCGCGCGGCCGATGACGCGGCTCTCGTCCGAGGTCAGCGCCATCCACTTGGCCAGGACGTCGTCCGACGCCGGCAGCCGTGTGCTGCCCTCGCCGTGCAGGTCGGGGAACTGGACGCAGTACTCGCTCAACAGGCGTCCGTCCTCGGGCACATAGGCCACGATCGGCTTGTGCGGGTAGACCAGGTAGGCGTAGCCCGGCGCGCGGCGCGCGGCAGCCGTGCTGCGGGTCCCGGGCGTGCGGCCGTGCACACGTAGGAAACCGAGGTCGCGGTACATCGCCCACTCCTCCTCGTTCACGCACGAGCGCAGCAGCTGGCGGGCGCGCTGCTCAGCTCGGCGTTCGCGACCCGGGTCGTAGCCCATCTGCGGCGGCGCGATGGCCGCCCGGTCGATCCGGCGCTGCCGTATGACCGCGTGGTTCGTCCTGGCCCAGCGGAGCACCAGCGGCGCGGCCAGGGCCGCGGCGACCACGGCCATTACGAGCAGCGCGAGCAGCATCAGGAGCGGATCAGCCGCCCGCGGCGCGGGGGAAGAAGATCACCCGCTCGGCCCTGGGCGGGATGTCCGAGTAGTCGCGCACCATCAGCGCCTCACGCCGGCCGCTGCCGGCGTTCTCGGTCGGAACCGCCGCCCACATGCCGTCGTCGAGCTGGCGACGGAACTCCTCCACCAGCCGCTCCTCGTCCTCGGCCAGCTGGGGATCGCCCTCCGTCAGGAGCACTTCGCCATGGCCGGGTTTCATCCGCAGGAACTTGATCTCGGTCTCCTTCGCACTGCAAGCGGCGTACGGCCGCAGACCGCCGATTATGGCAGAGGTTCCCCGCCACGCAGTCCGGTCGGAAGCTCAGGCGCCGCTCAGGCGTCCGGCCCCCGGCTCGCGATCCCGAGCGCGTCCACCGGGCCGACACCGCGCCCTATCGAGCGCAGCCCGTCGCGAACCGCCTCCCCGGCCACCACCCGCGCCCGCTGCGCCGCCTCGAGCGGCGAGTGCCCATGCGCCAGGAACGCCGCGAGTGCGGACGAGTGGGTGCAGCCCGAGCCGTGGGCCGCCCCGTCGGGGTGGCGCTCGCCCTCGATCTCGCGGAAATCCTGGCCGTCGTAGTAGAGGTCGCTGCCCTCCCGGCGGTGCCCCCCGGTCACGACCACCGCGGCCGGGCCGAAGCTGCGGATCCGGCACGCGAGCTCGCGCGCGTCGTCCTCGTCGGGGCGCTCCGCGAGCACGCGCGCCTCCGGCAGGTTGGGTGTGACCACCGTCGCGAGCGGGAGGATCTGCTCTCGCAGGGCAGTGCGCGCGTCGTCGCGCAGCAACACCGATCCGCTCTCGGACACCATCACGGGGTCGACCACCACCGGGACCCCGCGGAGCAGCCCGAGCGCCTCCCGGACGGCCTCGATCGTCGCCACGTCGCCCAGCATCCCGATCTTCACGGCGTCGACGCCGATGTCCTCGGCCACGGCGCGTACCTGGTCGATGACCGCTTCCGGGGGCAGCGGGTGGACCGCGGTCACCCCGACCGTGTTCTGCGCCGTGATCGCCGTGATCGCCGTCATCCCGTGGGCGCCACAGCGCGCGAAGGCCTTCAGGTCGGCCTGGATGCCCGCGCCGCCGCCCGAGTCCGAGCCGGCGATGGACAACAGTCGTGGAGGGGCGGTGGCGTCCATGGTCAGGGGTGCCCGGCCGGCGGCGCGCCAAGGATAGGTGCGCGCAGGCGATCACGGGGATCCCCTCGCGTAGCCGCCCAACACGTCGCGGTGCAGGCACCCGGAATCCTCCATCCGTGCCAGCAGCGCGCGCACCTCGGCGGCGCCCAGCCCGGTCGCCTGGCATGCCGCGTCGACGCCTCCACCGGACGTGAGCGCGTCGAGGACGGCGTGCTCCGACCCTCCGCCTTCGGCGGGTGACCCCTCGTCGTCCTCTTCGTCGTGATCCTTGCGCCGGACGCCGATCCCGGACAGCTCGTCGAGGACGTCCTCAGTACGAGTGATCACCGCGGCGCCGGAGCGGAGCAGTGCGTTGCTTCCGCGGGCCCGTGCCCAGCCACCGGGGCCGGGGACGGCGCCGACGACACGGCCCAGGTCCTGGGCGAAGTCGGTGGTGATCAGCGAGCCCGACCCCTCGGCCGCCTCGACCACGATCGTGGCCTCACAGAGCCCGGCCATGATGCGGTTGCGAGCCGGGAAGCTCCAGCGGAACGGGCGCTGACCGGGTGGCAGCTCGGAGATCAGCAGGCCCTTGGCCTCGATCCGCTCATGCAGCCGGACGTTCGCGCGCGGGTAGACCACGTCCGGACCGGCCCCCAGGACGGCAACCGGAAACCCACTCGCCTCCAGCGCCCCGACGTGCGAACTGGCATCCACGCCGAGCGCGAGGCCGCTGACCACGGTGATGCCCGCGGCGGCAAGCCCGTGCCCGAGCTCGCGCGCCATGTCGAGCGCGTACGGTGAGGCCTGCCGACTCCCCACCAGCGCGACGGCCGAGCCGCGCGCCAGCGTCGCGAAGCCACGTTCCACCTGCCCCTTGGTGAACAGCACGGCGGGCGGGTCGGGTAGCTGCAGGAGCCGCGTCGGGTAGAAGATCGAATGACGGCACACCGCCGTCGCGCCTGCCGCGAGCACGCGGGCCTCGGCCTCGGCGGCCTCGAACGTGGCCAGGAAACGCTGGGCCTCGTGACGCTTGTCCGCACCCGCCAGCGCCGCCACCAGCCGCTCGTCGTCGAGCGCGAGCACCGCTGACGGGTTCCGCCGCGCCGAGCCCAGCTCGTCCGCGATCCGTGCGGCCAGCAGTCCGATGAGCATGCCGCGCCGCAGGCAGTGCTCGCACGCCGATCCCTCGACCTGGCCCGGGGAGCCAGCCCCGCCGCCGCCCGTCATACGGCCACCAGCTCCGGAGACACCAGGCGGTAACCCAGAGCCTCGTCGAGGTCGGCCTCGACCACGCGCTCGCGCCCGCCGAGATCGGCGATCGTCCGGGCCAGCCGCAGGACGCGGTCGTGGCCGCGGCCGCTGAGCGCGCCCGACTCCAGCGATCTGATGAGACGGCGTCTCGACCCCTTTCCGACCCGGACATGGCGCCGCGCGGTAGCGGTATCCATCTCGCCGTTGCAGGCCGCGGTCTGCCCCTCGAGCCTCGCGGCCTGGGCCGCGCGCGCCGCGATCACCCGCCTACGAACGCCGCTCGACGATTCCGCCGCCGGGTTCCGGCCGTCGACCAGCTGGGCGGCGGGGGGCGCGCTGACCTGGCAGACCATGTCGATCCGGTCGAGCAACGGACCGCTGAGCCTGCGCTGGTAGCGCGCCCGGTCGAGCTCGCCGCACCGGCAGGCGCTGGCGGCCTTCCCGCACGGGCACGGGTTGCACGCGGCCACGAGCACCGCCCGTGCGGGGAACGACACCGACTGCTGGCCGCGGACGATGTCGACACGCCCGTCCTCGAGCGGCTGACGCAGTGCCTCGAGCGCGGGCCGCGAGAACTCCGGCAGCTCATCGAGAAAGAGGACGCCGCGGTGCGCGAGGGTGACCTCCCCAGGGCGCGGCCGCGCCCCACCGCCGACGAGGCCCTGCGGGGAGATCGTGTGGTGGGGCGAGCGGAACGGTCGCTCGGTCGCAAGGGCGCCCCCGCCCAGGCCGGCGACGCTGTGCACCCGCGTGATGTCCAGAGCCTCACTGAAGCTCGGGGGCGGCAGGATCCCGGGCATCCTCCGCGCGAGCATGGTCTTGCCCGCACCCGGAGGGCCGACCATGAGCAGGTTGTGGCCCCCGGCCGCGGCGATCTCGAGCGCCCGCTTGGCGTCTGGCTGCCCGCGCACCTCGGCGAGGTCGAGCTGTCGGCGGGTCGCGGCGTGACCCGGGTCCGGGCCTCCACCGGCTCGGGGGCCCAGCGGCCGTGTAGTAGCTCGACCAACGCACTGAGGTCGCCGACGGGGAGCACCTCCAAGCCGTCGGCGAGGGCGGCCTCGGCCGCGTTCGCCCGCGGCACGAGGATGCGCGTGTACCCGGCGGCATGGGCCGCGAGCGCCGCCGCCAGCATGCCGCGGACCGGTCTCAGCGTGCCGCTGAGCGACAGCTCCCCGCAGACGGCGGTGCGAGCGAGCGGTTCGGCGGGCACCTGACCGCCGGCCACGAGGACGCCGACGGCCAGGGCGAGGTCGAAGCTGGGACCGGCCTTGCGCACCGACGCGGGCGCGAGGTTCGCGGTGATCCGCTGCAGCGGGAACTCCAGGCCCGAGTTCAGAAGCGCGGAACGGACGCGCTCCCGGGCCTCGCGCACCGACGCGTCAGGAAGCCCCACGATGGTGAACGCGGGGAGCCCGCGACGGACATCGACCTCCGCGGTGACCTCACGGCTGTCGACGCCTTCGAGGGCGAATGTGGCGACGCTGGCAAGCACACGACCAAGCTAGGTCTGCGGCTGTGACGTGTGGGTGACGCCGGTGACGATCGTGCACCAATGCGGCGGGCCGATCGTCGCCGAGTCGTCACCTGCGCAACCCACCGGTGGGCCGCTCCTTCCTAGCGTTTCGGGCATGGAGACCAGCACCACATCCGACCCCCGCCGCCGCCTCGGCGACCTCGGCGAGCGGCTCGCGCGTGACCACCTCAGGCGCGCGGGCTACGACGTGGTCGACACGAACTTCCGCTCGCGCCAGGGCGAACTGGACATCGTGGCCGCCGACGCGATGACGCTGGTCTTCTGTGAGGTGAAGACGCGTGTGACCGGGGGCGCCAGCGGCCCCTCCTCCCCACTCGAGGCAATCGGCCCCCACAAGCAGCGCCGGCTACGCCGCCTCGCAGCCGAGTGGCTGACCAGCTCGGGCCGGGTCAGGGGAGCCCCCAACCTGCGCTTCGACGCGATCGGCGTGCTGGTGAACCCGAGAGGAGAACTGCTGAGCCTGGAGCACATCGAGAACGCGTTCTGAGGCGGATCTCCTCTCTCCGGCGCCCCCTTGCCCGAGCGAACCTGAGATGCCTGGGAGGTGGGCTGGCAAGGACGCAGGGCGCGAAGCCTGCTCTGCAGGCGAGTCGCCCGAGGACGCCGCCAGGGCACCTCCCAGGCCCTCAGGCCTCAGGCGAGCTTCAGCTGGTTGTAAGCGATGGAGGCGAACGACATCCGGTGCAGCGGCGACACGCCGTGCTCGGCGATGGCGGCGCGGTGCTCGGGCGTCGAGTAGCCGACGTTGGTGGCGAAGTCCCATTGGGGGTGGTGCTCGTGGATACGGCGCATGTAGCGGTCGCGGCTGACCTTCGCGAGGACGGACGCGGCGGCGATGGCGGCGCTGCGGCAGTCCCCGTCGATGACGGCGCGCTGCTCGTGCTCCATCTCGGGCACGTTGAAGCCGTCGACGAGGCAGACGGTGCCGGGGCAGGCGACGGCCCGGAGCGCGGAGCGCAGGGCGTCGAGGTTGCTGACGTGGAGGCCTCTGCCGTCGATGGCGCGGACGGAGCGGGAGACGATGGCGCTGCGGGCGGCGGCCTTCAGAACGAGCGGGTAGAGCTCCTCGCGGGACTCTTCGGAGTGCTGCTTCGAGTCGTTGAGGCGGGCCAGGGCGCGGCGGTCGCCGAGGGTGAGCCGCTCGACGTCGAAGAGGACGGCGGCGCCCACGATCGGGCCGGCCAGGGATCCGCGGCCGGCCTCGTCGGCGCCCGCGACCCAGCGGCAGCCGATCTCGCGGTCGAAGGCGAACAGCCTGCGGCCGCTGCGCTTGCGGGCGGCGGCCTTCCTCGCCTGGCGCGAGAGCTTCTTCGGGGAGGGGCCGCGCGGCGGGGTGATGTCGGCGGCGGCGTTGCTCGGCTCGGCCACGGTGGGGCGATGATAGGCGGGGGCGCGGGCGGAACCGGTCGACGCTGGCCGCGGATCCCCCGCTCGCCGGCCGTGACTGGCGCGTTGACACACGTCACGGCGCGGGGTTACGTTGGACCACGACCACGGATCAGCGTGCGCGCGGGCAAGGGGATCCGGCCCAACCTCCCCTGAAGGAGATCCCAATGTCCGCAACGGCGATAGACGAGACCCGGCTCGAGCAGTTCATGGGCCAGATGGTTGGCGACATGAGTGCCCAGATCAGCGCCCCGCTGACGCTGCTGGGAGGACGGCTCGGCCTGTACCGGGCGATGGCGCACGCCGGACCGCTCACGGCGCAGGACATCGCAGACCGCACCGATTGCGACGAGCGGATGGTGCGCGAGTGGCTGGCAAATCAGACCGCCGGCGGCTACGTGACCCACGACGCCGCCGCCGATCGCTACGAACTCCCCAACGAGCACGCCATGGCGCTGGCCGACGAGGACAGCCCGGCCTACGTGATGGGGGCTTTTGACCTGATGGCGTCGATCTGGGCCGACGAGGACAAGCTGGCCGAGGCGTTCCGCACGGGCGATGGGCTGGGCTGGCACGAGCACGACCACCGCCTGTTCAGCGGCACGGAGCGCTTCTTCCGCCCGGGCTATCGCGCCCATTTGACCACCGAGTGGATCCCCGCTCTAGACGGGATGGAGGACAAGCTCGAGCAGGGTGCCAGCGTTGCCGACGTCGGCTGCGGCCACGGCGCGTCCACGATCATCATGGCCGAGGCCTATCCGCGGTCCACGTTCGTGGGGTTCGACTACCACGAGGACTCGCTCAAGTCGGCGCGGGACCGGGCCAGGAGGCGGGCGTGGGCGACAGGGTCTCCTTCGAGCAGGCGACGGCACAGGACTTCCCCGGTGCCGGGTACGACCTGGTGTGCAACTTCGACTGCCTGCACGACATGGGTGACCCTGTCGGCGCTGCCCGCCATACCTCGGAGGCGATGGCGCCGGACGGCGCGTACATGATCGTCGAACCGATGGCAGGCGACACGCTCGAGGACAACGTCAATCCCGTCGGTCGGATGTTCTACGCGGCCTCCACCATGATCTGCACGCCGGCGTCAGAGGCCCAGGAAGTGGGTCTGGCGCTGGGCGCGCAGGCGGGCGAGGCGAGGCTCGGCCAGGTCCTCCGCGAGGGCGGTTTCGGGACCGTGCGGCGGGCCACCGAGACGCCGTTCAATCTGGTCTTGGAGGCGCGCCTGTAGCGGCCTCGGTCGAGCGACGGGAGACGGCGTTCCCATCGGAGCGCGGCCATGGATGGCCGCAGGAGCACTACAACGTGCCGATGCGCTTCGGCGGCCAGTAGGTGAAGAAGGCCTTGCCGATGAACCAGTCCTTGGGGACCGGGCCCCATTCGCGGCTGTCGGCGCTCTCGCCCCGGTTGTCACCCATCATGTAGTACTGCCCCTTGGGGATCGTGATGGGGCGCGGGAGGTTGCAGATCGAGCAGCTGGCATCGGGCCGGATGAACGACTCCTTCTGCTGTCTGCCGTTGATGAAGACGCGCCCGCGCCGGACCGAGAGCCGGTCGCCGGGGACGCCGACGACGCGCTTGATGAAATTGGTGTCGGACTTGGCGGGCGTGTGGCGCGGACAGGGCTGGTCCTCGGGATGGTTGACGCCGCACTCGCTGGTGTCGGCGCCGGCCGGCGGCTTGAAGACCATGACGTCGCCGCGCTCGGGATCGCTGAAGCGCAGGCTCACCCGGTCGACCAGCACGCGCTGGCCGATCTGGAGCGTGGGGACCATCGACTCGCTGGGGATCCGGAAGGGCTTGACCAGGAAGGCCTGGATCCCGAGGGCGAGTCCGAGCGCCACGACGACGATCGTGACCAGCTCGACGAGAGAGTTGCCGGGCTTGGTGGACTTGCCGCGGCGCACCGTCTGTGCCATGGCTGGGCGCGGGGCCCGCTAGGCGCCGCGGTCTGCTTCGGACTCGGGTGCGTCATCCGAGTCGGCCTCTGCTGCGGCCGGCTCCTCCTGCGCGTCCGGCGCGGCGTCGGCGGGCTCGGCACCCGCGTCCTCGCCGTCCGTCGCCTCCGCCTCGACGGCGGCCTCCTCCTCGGCCTCGATGACCTCGGCGACGCCCTCGTCGCGCGGGTCCTCGGCCTCGGCGGCCAGCTGGTCCTGCTCGACCACGTCGGTCTCGGGCGGCGGCATGACGCCCTCGCCGTCGGCGGGAGCGGTCTCGGGTACGGCCACCTGGTCGCGATCGGCGCCGGAGAAGCGGCGCTCGCGCACGCGGGCGCCGCGGCCGACGCGGTCGCGGAGGTAGTAGAGCTTGGCCCGGCGGACGTCGCCGCGGGCGGCCACCTCGATCTGCTCGATCTTCGGCGAGTGCACGGGGAACGTGCGCTCGACGCCGACGCCGAAGGACTGCTTGCGGACGGTGAAGGTCTCGCGCAGGCCGCTGCCCTGGCGCTTGATCACGATGCCCTCGAACACCTGGGTGCGGCGGCGGTTGCCCTCGACGACCTGGAAGTGCACCCGCACTCGGTCACCCGCCTCGAAGGCAGGCACGCGGCGCAGCTGGGCGCGCTCGATGTTGTCGATGACACTGCTCATGCGTGTTGAGAGGGCGCTCGGCGGGGGGCCTGGGCGCGGCGGCGAATGGTAGCGAAGGCCTGGGGTTCTGACCCGCGCGCCCCCGTCATTGACCGCCGCGAGCGCGCTCGCGGCTGCGCTCCAGGCGCCAGTCGCGCACCCGGGCGTGGTCGCCCGAGGTGAGCACCTCGGGCACCCCCGCGCCCCTCCACTCGGCGGGACGCGTGTAATGCGGGTACTCGGGACCGCCCTCGAGCGCGGGGCTGAACGACTCCTCCAGCGCGCTGTCCTCGTGCCCGAGCGATCCCGGCAGCTTTCGCAGGATCGCGTCGCAGACGACCATGGCCGCCAGCTCGCCCCCGGCCAGCACGTACGGGCCGATCGACACGACGTCGGTGGCCAGGTGCTCGTGCACGCGCTCGTCGAAGCCCTCATAGCGGCCGGACAGCAGCGCGACCTCGTCCTCGCCCGCCAGCTCGGTGGCCAGCGCGTCGTCGAACTGGCGGCCGGTCGGCGACAGCGCCACGACCCGGCGCCCGTCTCTCCCCTCCACCGCGTCGGCGCCCCAGCGGGCCTGGAGCGCTGCTTCGATGACGTCGACGCGAATGACCATGCCGGCCCCGCCGCCATAGGGCGTGTCATCCACCCGGCCGCCCTGCAGCGGCGTCGTGGCGCGTAGGTCGACGCCCTCGAGCGAGTGGCCGTGCTCCAGCGCGTTGGCCACGTGGCGCTGGGAGCGGAACCAGTCGAGCCACTCCGGGAAGAGGGTGAACACGTCGATCTTCACGACGACGGCGGCGGCTCGAGGCCGAGGAACGCCCGGTCGACCTCGAGCGTGCGGGCGTCGGTATCCACGGAGGTCACCGCATCAGCGATAAGAGGGATCAACGAGCCGTCGCTCATCTGCAGGACGTCGCACGACGGCGACGCGATCACCTGCTCGACGGTGCCGGCGCCCTCAACGCGGCAGCCGATGAGGTCGGCCGCCAGCCATTCCCCCTCCTCCAGCGGCGAATTGCTCTCGGTGACCAGTAGAAGCTGCCCGCCCAGAGCCACGGCGGCCTCCCTGGTGGTCACGCCCTTGAGGGCGAGGATCGGCGAATCATCACTGCCCTTGCGACGGCTGACGCGGTAGCGGTCGCCGGCCACGATCACCGTTGTCCCGGGCGCCAGCGGATGGTCAGGCGCGGAGACGCGGAAGCTGCCGTCCAAGCCGTGGGCCTTGCCGACCCGGCCGGCGGTGACCAGGCGCTCGGGGTCCGGGGCGGTCACGGCGGGGAGCGTCAGTCGGCGTCCAGGACGTCGACCAGAACGCGCTTGTTCTCGCGGACCGACGCAGCCTTCACGACGGTGCGCAGGGCGGAGACGGTGCGACCGCCACGGCCGATTACCTTGCCGGTGTCATCGGCGGCCACCTGCAGCTCGAGCACGACCGTGCCGTCGTCCTCGGTGAAGGACTCGACGCTGACCGCGTCCGGGTCGTCGACCAGAGCCCGCGCCAGGTACTCCAGCAGGTCCTCCATGGACGACGAGAGCTAGGCGCTCTCGGTGGAGGGCGCTTCGGGATCCGGCTCGGAAACCGTCTCGGGCTCGGCCGGGGCGTCTTCGGCGGGCGGAGCCTCGGGGTCGGGCTCGGAGACGGTCTCCGCCGCGGGCATCTCGGGCTCGGGCGCGGGGGCCGCGGGCTCCGGCTCGGTGGCCGCGGCCACGTCGGAGGGCGCCTCGGCCTGCTCCTCGGCGGCGGCCTCGGTGGCCTCCTCCACGGGAGCCGGGGCGGGCACGACCGTCTCGGTGTTCGGCGCGCGCATCAGCTTCTTGACGGTGCCGCTGGGCACGGCGCCACGGCCGAGCCAGTAGTCGAGCCGCTCGCGGTCGATGACGATGGTGGAAGGCTGCGTCTGGGGGTTGTAGTGCCCCAGGGTCTCGATCGACCGGCCATCACGCGGGGAGCGCTGGTCGGCGACGACCACGCGCCAGATCGGATTCTTCTTGCTGCCCACGCGGGTGAGCCGGACTCGTACGGACATAAGGAGCGCAGGTTAGACGGTCGGCGCCATTTCCGGCCGGCGGCTTGCCCGGCGGGAGTTCTCTGACTATGGTCAGAGGATGATCGACGGCATCGAGACCATCCGCAGCTTCAACCGATCGGTCGGCCGGCGGCTGGGTGCGATGGACGAGCGCTTCCTGGGGCGCGCGCGCCCGATGGGCGAGGCCCGGGTGCTGTGGGAGATCGGCCCCGAGGGCGCCGAGGTGCGCGCACTGCGCGCCCGGCTCGGCCTCGACTCGGGCTACCTGAGCAGGCTGCTGCGCTCCCTGGAGCAGGACGGGATGGTGACCACCGCGCCCAACCCGGAGGACCGGCGCATCCGCAGGGCCGAGCTGACCGCTTCCGGGCTGGCCGAGCGGGCCGTGCTGGACGAGCGCAGCGACCTGCTTGCCGGCGACGTGCTCCGCCCGTTGACCGACACGCAGCGCGACCGCCTCCTGGAGGCGATGGAGACCGTGGAGAAGCTGCTGACGGCGGGAGCGGTCGAACTGCGCGACGTCCACCCCTCCCACCCGGACTCCGAGCGCTGCCTGACCGCCTACCGCGACGAGCTGGCGCGGCGGACGGGCCGGGACCCGGCCGCGAGCCTGCCCGTGCCCGAGGAGGCGGTCCAGCCGCCGCTGGGCCGGACCCTGGTGGCCTACCGCGGCGACACCGCCATCGGTTGCGGAGCGCTGAAGGGCGGGAAGGTGCCGGAGGTCAAGCGCCTGTGGGTCTCGGCCGAGGCGCGGGGCGTTGGCCTGGGATGGCGGCTGATGGAGGCGCTGCACGCGGAGGCGGTCGACCGGGGAGCGACGCGCGTCCGGCTGGACACGAACACGGCCCTCACGGAAGCGGTCACGCTCTACAGGCGCCTGGGCTACGAGGAGGTCGCGCCGTACAACGACGAGCCGATGTCGGACTGCTGGATGGAGAAAAAGCTCTAGCGCCGGCCGCCGGCCAGCTGCTGCAGGTCGGGCATCTTGCCCTTGGAGAGCTGGCGCATCATCTTCTGCATCTGGCCGAACTGCTTGACCAGGTTGGAGACGGCCTGGACGTTGGTGCCCGAGCCCTCCGCGATCCGCTTGCGGCGTGAGCCGTTGATCAGCTTCGGATCGGCGCGCTCGGCGGGCGTCATCGAGGTGATGATGGCCTGGAGGCGGTCCAGCTCCTTGTCGCTGACCTCGAGGTTGCCCATCTGGGCGCCCAGCCCGGGGATCATCTTCAGCAGCCCCGACAGCGGGCCCATGTTGCGGACCTGCTGCATCTGGTCGAGGAAGTCGTCCAGCGTGAACTGGTTCTTGCGGATCTTCTTCTCGAGCGCCTGGGCCTTGCGCTCGTCCATCTGACCCTCGGCCTTCTCGATCAGGGTCATCACGTCGCCCATGCCGAGGATCCGCTGGGCCATCCGGTCCGGGTGGAAGCGCTCGAAGGCGTCCAGCTTCTCGCCGGTGGAGGCGTAGAGGATCGGCTTGCCGGTCAAGGCCTTGACCGAGAGCGCGGCGCCGCCGCGGGCGTCGCCGTCGAGCTTGGACAGGATCACGCCGTCGAAGTCGGTGGCCGCGGAGAAGGACTCGGCCACGTTGACGGCGTCCTGGCCGGTCATCGCGTCGACCACGAGCACGACGTCGTGGGGCTTGACCGCCTTCTTGACGGCCACGAGCTCGTCCATGAGCTCGGCGTCCACGTGCAGGCGGCCGGCGGTGTCCACGATCAGCACGTCGCGGCGGTCGGCCTTGGCCTGGCCCAGCGCCCACTCGGCCACGTCGACCGGGCTGCGCGTGGTGCCCTGCTCGTAGACGGTGGCGCCGGCACGCTGGCCCACCGTCTTGAGCTGGTCCACCGCGGCCGGTCGCTGAAGGTCGCAGGCCGCCAGCGCCACGTCCAGCTTCTTCTCCTCCTTGAGGTGGCGGGCGAGCTTGCCGCAGGCGGTGGTCTTGCCCGAGCCCTGAAGTCCGGCCATGAGGATCACGGTGGGCCCGCCCGAGGAGGCGAACGCCAGGTCGCGGCCCGACCCGCCCATGAGCTCGGTGAGCTCGTCGGAGACGATCTTGACCACCTGCTGGCCCGGGTTCAGCGCGTCCAGCACGTCGGACCCGGTGGCCCGCTCCTTGACCGCGGAGGTGAACTGCTTGACCACCTTGAAGTTGACGTCCGCCTCGAGCAGCGCCAGCCGCACCTGGCGCATGGCCTTGTTGACGTCGTCCTCGGTCAGCGTGCCGCGGGAGCGGACGTCGCCGAGCGCGTCGTTGAGGCGCTCTGACAGGGAGTCGAACACGGTCGTCTGAGGCTAGCTGGGCGGGCGCGGCGGTGGCGGCGGCTTGGGCGGCTCCTCGGCCCCGCCCTCATCCTTGGCGAGCATCGAGCCGATGTTGCCCAGCGCCTGGCTGAACTCGCTGGGGATGATCCACACCTTGTTGGCGTCGCCCTGGGCGATCTGCGGCAGGGTCTGCAGGTACTGGTAGGCCAGCAGCTTGGGGTCGGCGTCGCCCTTGTGGATGGCCTCGAAGACCGTCTCGATGGCCTTGGACTGGCCCTGCGCCTGGAGGATCTGCGACTCGCGCTGGCCCTCGGCCCGCAGGATCGAGCTCTGCTTCTCGCCCTCCGCGGTCAGGATTTGGGACTGCTTGACGCCCTCGGCAGTGAGGATGGCGGCGCGGCGGTCGCGCTCGGCGCGCATCTGCTTCTCCATCGCCTCCTGGATCGAGGGCGGCGGGTCCACGGACTTGAGCTCGACGCGGTTGACGCGGATGCCCCAGCGGCCGGTGGCCTCGTCCAGCACGATCCGCAGGGCCGCGCTGACGGTGTCCCGGGAGGTCAGCGTCTGCTCCAGGGTCATGCCGCCGCAGACGTTGCGCAGCGTGGTCAGCACCAGCTGCTCGATGGCGGAGATGAAGTCGGCGATCTCGTAGGACGCGGACTTGGGATCGGTGACCTGGAAGTAGATGACCGTGTCGATCTGGATCGTGAGGTTGTCCTCGGTGATCACCGGCTGGGGCGGGAACGAGACCACCTGCTCGCGCATGTCCAGCAGCGGGCGCACGCGGTCCACGTACGGGATGACCAGCGCCAGGCCCGGGTCGAGGGTGCGCTGGTAGCGGCCCAGCCGCTCCACGATGCCCGCCCGCGCCTGCGGCACGATGCGCACGCCGCGGGCGATGGTGAACAGCACCACGATTGCCACGACGATCAGAACGATGAGTCCAGCCATGTACAGCCTCCGGTCAGTCGGTCACGCCTCGACGACCAGCGCCGTGGCTCCGTCGATCTTCATCACATGCGCCTGCGTGCCCGCCTCGAGCACGTCGTCCTCATCGTAGGAGCGCGCGGTCCACACCTCACCGGCCAGCTTGATCTGGCCGCCGCGCCGGTCCACGCGTTCCAGCACCTCGGCCTGCCTGCCCACCAGCGCCTGGGTGCCGGTGCGCAGCTGGGACGGGGTCTTGAGGTGCCGCCGGGCGATCGGGCGCAGCACGCCGATCGACGCGATCGAGGTGACGATGAACACCACGATCTGCACTGCCAGGCCGCCGCCGACCGCCGCCGCGATGGCCGCCGCGATGGCCGCAACGGCCACCGGGCCCATGAAGAAGGACAGCGAGACGATCTCGCCCACGGCCAGGACGCCCGCCGCGATCATCCATAGGACCCAGTCCGGCATCTGGCAGTCACTCTAAGGCTCGAGGATGGCCTTGGCGAAATCCTGCGGGTCGAACGGGCGCAGGTCCTCGATGCCCTCGCCGATGCCGATCAGCTTGACCGGCACCCCCAGCTCCTGGGCGATGGCCAGGGCGATGCCGCCCTTCGCGGTGCCGTCCAGCTTGGTCAGGGCGATGCCGGTCACGTCGGTGGCCTCGCGGAACAGGAGCGCCTGACGCAGGCCGTTCTGGCCGGTGGTGGCGTCGATGGACAGCAGCGTCTCGTGCGGCGCGCCGGGGAGCTTGCGCTCGATGATCTTGCGCACCTTGGCCAGCTCGTCCATCAGGTGCTGCTGTGTGTGCAGGCGGCCGGCGGTGTCCACGATGACCACGTCGATGTCGCGGGCGGCGGCCGCCTCCAGGGCGTCGAAGACCACCGACGCCGGGTCCGAGCCCTCGGCGCCGCGCACGAGCTCCACGTCGGCCCGCTCGGCCCAGATCTCCAGCTGCTCGGCGGCGGCCGCCCGGTAGGTGTCGCCCGCGGCCAGCAGCACCGACCGGCCGAGCTCCTTGCGCAGGTGCCAGGCGATCTTGCCGATCGTGGTGGTCTTGCCCGTGCCGTTGACCCCCACCACCAGGATCACGGTGGGGCTGGCCGTCAGGTCGATCGTGTCGCCCGGGAGCGTGGCGGTCTCGGCCAGCAGCTCCCGCAGCCGGGTGGTCAGATCCTCGCCGCTCTGGAGGTCACCGGCCGTGGCCTCGCCCTCCAGCCGCTCGACGATCTTCGCCGTGGTGGGCGCGCCCACGTCGGCGTAGATCAGGGTCTCCTCCAGGTGCTCGAACGCCTCCTCGTCCAGCGACTCGAACATCGTGGCCTGCAGCTCGGCGCCCAGGGCCTCGCGGGTCTTGGTCATGTTCTCGCGCAGGCGGCGGAAGAACCCCTGCCTGCGCTCGGGCTCGTCCTCCGCGGCCTCGCCGGCGACCTCGACCGGGCCGTCGTCGGACACGAACAGTTCTTGCCAGGAGCGCGCCATGGCGGCGCAGGATACGGCGGTCAGGCGCTGGCGAACTGCCCGTGGAACGAGAACGGGATGTGATGGGGCACGTCGGCGCGGGCCAGCTCGGTCAGGTCCCGCGCATCGAGCACCAGCAGCGACGAGCTGCCGCGCTCGGTGTCGAGCACGACCGAGAGCACCACGCCGTCGTCCTCGGCCTCGCCGCCGGGACGGGCGACGAAGACCGGCTCCCCGGGCCAGGAGCCGGGCTCATGCCAGGTGATGGTGCTGCGCTCCTCCAGGTCCGCCTTCACGATCCGGTCGAGCCAGCCACCGGGCTCGGCCGAGGTTCCCCAGGCGTAGCGGTACGGGCGCTCGTTGTGACGGCCGTAGTTGATCCGCCCGAGCTCGAACGGCTCGTCGATCAGCCGCTCGTGGTCGACCGTGCCCGCCCGCGGGTCGATCCGGAAGCGCCGCAGCTCGCCGGACGCGATCTCCCCGCCGGACCGGAGGTTGTCCAGGTAGAGCTGCTCGACCAGCGAGACATCCGGGTAGACCTGGATGTCGGCCACGACGGTCCCGTCCGGCTCCTCGTAGGCGTTCAGGTGGTGGAAGCCGAAGAAGGGATCGGTCGTGATCGGCTCCGAGGCCTTTCCGGTCGCGCGGTCGACGAGGAAGAAGCGCGTGCCGCGATCGGGCTCCCAGCGGAAGTTCTCCGCGTACGGCCGCCCCTTCAGCGCCAGGTCGAGCGGCCGCACGACCCAGGGGAACTCGGCGAACACGATGTGACGCTCGGTGAGCCCGAACGAGTGCACGTAGCCCGGGTGCTTGACCGGGATCTCGGCGATGACCTCGGGCTCGTCGCCGTCGGGGTCCAGGTGGAAGAACCGGTATGCGTTCCGTGGCCCCAGCTTCGCGGCGTAGTTGAGCATGCCGCCCGTGCGGCGGTCGAGGTGCGGATGGGCGGTGGTGACCATCCCCGGCGGCTCGAACGGCACGCCGGCGGCCTCGAGCGTCTCCGGGTCGAACTGCACCGAGATCGGCGCCTCGGTCATGGTCAGGAACCGCTCGCCCAGCCGTACGACGTTGATGTTGGCGTTGTCGCCGAACTCGGGCGGGGCGAACATCGTCTGGATCCGCTTGAACGTCGACCGGCACGGGTCCGTCGCGAACTCCGGGTACGGGATCTTGCCGGTGCGCTCGGCCTTGTCCCATGTCTTGCCGCGCAGGAAGCGGTTGCCGTAGGACACGTCGCCCTCGCCGAAGGTGAACCGGTGCAGCATCGTGAGCCCGTCGAACCAGTGCCGGTAGCGCTGCTCACCGACCTCGAACTTCGCCGGGCCGGTGCGCAGCAGCGAGCCGGCCAGCCATGGGGGCAGCTCACCGGACACGGGCAGCACATCGATCGCCGTCTCCTCCTTGAGCGTCTCGAAGCCCTGTGCGTAGGGCACCGCTGTGGAACGCGTGGCGACCGCCATGATGCTTCCCTCCGTATCGTTCGGCTTGAACGGTACGGACCATACGGTAAGCTGACGCGTCGTGTCAACCGTCCGCCTCACCCCCACCTCCCACGTCGTGCTCGGGCTGGTCGAGACCTGCCAGCCGGCCACCCCCTACGAGCTCAAGCAGGCCGCGCAGGTCAGCGTCGTGAACTTCTGGCCGGTCCCCCACACCCAGCTGTACACCGAGTGCCGCCGGCTGGCCGACGAGGGGCTGCTGGACGAGCGCCAGGAGGCCGAGGGCCGGCGCCGACGGGTGTATGAGATGACCGCCGCCGGCACCGCCGCGCTCGACGCCTGGCGTGCCGACGTGGACGGCCAGACGCCGGCGTTCGAGGTGCGCGACCAGGCCACGCTGAAGCTGTTCTTCGGCGCCGATCCGGCCGCGCTGGCGCCCGGCCAGATCGCCGCGCACGAGGCCAAGCTGGCCGAGTACGAGCGCACCGCCGAGATGGACATGCCGGAGGGCATGCGGCTGGCGCTCGAATGCGGCATCGGGCACGCGCGCGAGTTCATCCGCTTCTGGCAGGACGTGCGCGACCGCGTGCCGGGCTAGGCCGCGGGCTCTTCGGCCGCGCGCAGCACGGCGTCGGCCGCCGGCATGCCGGTGAGCTTGCGCGAGACCACCTTCGACACGCCGTCGCCGCCCATGCTGACCCCGTACAGGCGGTCGGCGGCGTCCATGGTGCGCTTCTGGTGGGTGACCACGATGAACTGCGCGCGATCGGAGTAGCGGCGCACCAGCTGCAGAAAGCGGTCCACGTTCAGGTCGTCCAGCGCGGCCTCGACCTCGTCCAGGATGTAGAACGGGCACGGCCGGGCCAGGAACACGGCGAACATGAAGGCCAGCGCCACCAGTGACTTCTCGCCGCCGGAGAGCAGCGACAGGCGCTTGGACGACTTGCCGGCGGGCGTGACCTCGACCTCGACGCCCTTCTCAGCGTCAGCTTCAGCATCAGCATCAGCTGCCTCGTCGGCGGGCTCGGCCGTCTCGCCGCCCAGGACGGGTCGGGGGGTCTGGTCGGCCGAGACCAGGCGCAGCTTGCCGCTGCCGCCGGGGAACAGGTGGCCGACGACCTCCTCGAAGTTCTTGGCCGCCGCCTCGAACGTCTCCTCGAAGCTCTCGCGGATGCGCCGGTCGGTGTCCTTGATCAGGCCCGTCAGCTCGCCGAGCGCGCCCTCGAGGTCCTTGCGCTGGACCTCCAGCTCCTCCACGTGGGCCACGGCCTCCTCGTACTCCTGGGCGGCCAGGGGGTTCACCGGGCCCAGCTGCTCGCGCCGTCGCGCCAGCCGCTCGATCCGGCCCTCGAGGTCCACGCGCTTCTCCGGCTCCAGCGCCTCCTCGGACGGCTCGGCGTCCAGCCCCAGGCGACCCGCCACCTCCGTCAGGGTGCGCTCGGCGTCGCCGGCGCCGTCGCGGGCGCGCTGGGCGGCCACCTCGGCCGTGGTCACCCTCTCCCCCGCCTCACGCAGGCGGGTCTGGAGCTTCGCCTCCTCGTGGGCGCACTCGCGCAACTGCGTGGCGGTCCGCTCGCCGGCGTCGGCCCCTGCGGCCCGCTCGGCCTCCAGCGCCGCCACCGATCCCGCGACCGCGTCACGGGCCGATTCCAGCGCCCCGGCCGCGCGGTCGGCGGCCTCGGACACCTGCCCGTCGCGCTCGATCCGCCCGCGCAGGCGCTGGGCGCGGGCCACGCGCTCCTCGTGCTCGCGCACCGCGCCCTCGGCCACGCGCCGCTCGGCCCTGACCTCGGCCGCCAGCTCCGCCCGGCGGACGGCATCGGGACCCTGGTCGGGCGCCTCGCGCCGGCGCTCCATCAGCCAGGACGCGTGCCGGGCGGCCTCGGCCGCCGACTGGGTCTCGCGCGTGGCCTCGCGCAGCTCGCAGTCGGCCTGCTCGCGGGCCGCGTCCGCCTGCTCCACACGGGCGTCCACCGCCTCGACCGCCGCCCGGGCCTCGGCCTCGGCGCGCACGGCCCGGTCGGAGGCGGCAACGAGCTCGGTGCGGCGGTTGCGCTGCTCGAGCAGCCGTTCGGCCCCGCCGGAAGGGGCCTGGCGCAGCTCGCCGAGCGCGGGGCGCCAGACGCGGCCGTCGGTGGTGACCGCCGAGCCGGCGAAGGAGTCCGGAACGTCGTCGAGTGAGCCGACGACCCACACGCCCGCCAGCAGCCGCTCCGCCACGGCCGCGCCGTCACCGGACGGGCTGACGTGGTCCAGCAGCCGGCGGGCGCCGTCGCACGGCGCGCCGGGGTCGGGGGCGGCGCCTCCGCCCCGGCCGACCATGACCACGCCGCCGTCGGCGCCGGCGCGGTCCAGTGCCTTGCCGCCACGGGCCAGGCTGTCCACCACACCGGCCTGGAGCCGGGGGCCGAGGGCGGCGGCCAGGGCGGTCTCGTAGCCCGGCGCGACCTCCAGCGAATCCGACAGCGGCGGCGCCTCGTCGGACGCCGAGCCGGCACTGCGCAGGAACTGGTTCACGGCGGCCAGCTCGGCGCCCGCGCGGGCGGCCTGGCTGCGGGCGGCCTCGGCCGCCTTCTCGGCCTCGCGGCGTTCGCTGCGGACCGCCTCCGCGGCGCCGTCCGCCTGCTCCAGGCGCTCGCGGCACGCCGCGGCCGCCTCCTCGAGCTCCGCGCGCCGCGCCTCGACCCGGTCGCGCTCGGTGCCCAGCTCGGCCAGCTCGGCTTCCACGCGCTCCTCGCGGGCGCCTTCCAGCGCGGCAAGCTCGCGCTCCAGCTCCTCGACCTTCTCGGCCGCTCCGGCGCCCGGCCGGCCGGCACCGGCCAACTCGGCGTCCAGCAGCTCCAGCTGCGACCGGCGCCGCTCGGCGCCGTCCCGGGCGGCGGCGGCCTGGTCGCGGGCGCGGTCCATCCGGATACCGATGCGGTCGTGCGCCGAGCGAGCTGCGTACAGGCGCCCCTGCAGCTCCTCGCGCTCTCGCGACAGCGCCGTGAGCGCCTCCTCCGCGGCCTCGCGGCGCTTGGCCACCTCGGCCAGCTCGGCGTCGGCCTTGGCGCGGACCTGCTTGGCGGCCACCGCCTCGGCCTCCGCGGTGGCCAGCAGCGCGCGCACCTCGCGCACCTGGTCGCGGGAGAGCTCGTAGCGCGCCTCGTCGCTCTGGCGCTGGAGGCGCTCGTGCAGCTGCGCGGCCTCGGCCTGGCGCTTGAGCGGGCGCAGCCGCGAGCGCGCCTCACGCTCCACGTCCAGCGCCCGCGAGAGGTTCTCCTCGGTGCGCTCCAGCTTCAGCTGCGCGCGCCGGCGGCGCTTGCGGTGCTTGCCCAGCCCGGCGGCCTCCTCGATGAGCATCCGGCGGTCGCGCGGCTTGGACAGCACGATGGCCTCGACGCGGCCCTGGGAGACCACCGAGTGCATCTCCTTGCCCAGGCCGGTGTCGGACAGCACCTCGACGACGTCGGCCAGGCGGCAGCGCGCGCCGTTGAGGCGGTACTCGCCCTCACCGGTGCGGTCGAGCTTGCGCACGATCGAGATCTCGGAGAAGTCGGTGTGCTCGAGGCCGCCGTCGCCGTTGTCGATGACCACCTCGACCTCGGCCGAGCTGGAGCCCTTGATGCCGTGGCCACCGGCGAAGATCACGTCCTTCATCGACTGCCCGCGCACGGCCAGGGGGCTCTGCTCGCCCAGCGCCCACAGCACCGCGTCGGTGATGTTCGACTTGCCCGACCCGTTGGGGCCCACGACCACACCGACGCCGGGCGAGAACTCCAGCTTGGTCCGGTGCGGGAAGGACTTGAAGCCCTTCATGGAGATCGACCGGAGATGCATCAGGCCTCCACCGCCGCCGCGTCGCCGTCCTCGGCCGCGAGGGCCGCCAGCGCGGCCTCCTGCTCGGCGCCCTTCTTGGTCCGCCCCGTCCCCCGCCCCAGCTCGCGGCCGGCCGACTCGGCCACCGCCACGAAGCTGCGCGCGTGCGCGGGCCCGGCCTCGTCCACGATCCGGTAGGTCACGACCTCGGCCCGCTGGGCGAGCCGCTCCTGGAGCACCGACTTGTGGTCGACGGGGTTCTCCAGCGCGCCCTCGATGGCCTCGTCGAACGCGGCAACCACGGTGGGCGCCACGCGGTCGATCCCGAAGGCCAGGTAGGCGGCGCCGATCACGGCCTCGCAGATGGAGGCCAGCACGCGCTCGCTTGCGGCCAGCATGTCGAAGCTGGGGCCGCTGCTGCCGCCCTCCGGCGCGCGCTCGCGCAACCGCCTGGGCACCTCGAGGTCCACTGCCACCGCGGCGCAGGACGCCCCGCTGACGGCCTGGGCCCGCACCTTGGTCAGGCGCCCGGCGCCGTAGCGCTCGAAGCGCGGGAACAGGTGGGTGGAGACGGCCAGGCTCAGGACGACGTCTCCGAGGAACGCGAGCCGCTCGTAGGACTCGGCACGGTGCTCGACCCACGACGCGTGCGTGAAGGCCTGGCGTGCCAGGTCGTCCGGGAGCTGATCCAGGAGGTCGCCAAGGCTCTCCTGGGTCTCAGCCTTCGGTGTCGTCGACATGGGCGGCCACGTAGTCGGCGGCCTGTCCGACCGTGAGGATGCGGGCCGCCTCCTCGTCCGGTATTCGGATGCCGTAGGTGTCCTCGAGCTCCACGGTCAGCTCGACCAGGTCCAGGGAATCGGCCTCGAGGTCCTCCTTGAAGCGGGTGCCGTCGGCGATCGCGTCGGCCTCGACCTCCAGCTCGGCGGCCAGGTGCTCGCGGATGCGCTGCATGACCTCGTCGCGTTCCATCGCAGGCAAGCGCTCAGCCCGGCGTTCCGGGGGTCTCGGGCTTCACGGTGGCGAAGCTACCAGCGGGCGCGGACCGCAATGCGCCCGCGGCCTCCAGCGCGGCGTGGGTGCGGCCGACCATGTCCTCGTCGACCGCCCGCCGGGCCAGGGCCACGGCGCTGGCGATGCCCCTGGGGCCGAAGCTGCCGTGGCCGACCACGACCGGCTTGCGCAGGCCCAGCAAGATCGCCCCGCCCACGTTCTCGGGGTCGATGCGCTCGCGCAGGCGGCCCACGGCGCCCCGGATCAGGAGCCCGCCCGCGCTGGACACCGGCCCGGAGGTGATGGCCTCGCGGATGGCGTCGCGCACCACACGCGAGGTGCCCTCCAGGACCTTCAGCGCGATGTTGCCCGTGAAGCCGTCGGCCACCACGACGTCGGCGCCCGCGCCGGGGAGATCGAAGCCCTCGAGGTTGCCGGCGAAGTTCAGCGGCCCGCCCTCCAGGCGTTCGCGCGCCTCCAGTACGTCCGGCGTGCCCTTGCCGCTCTCCTCGCCCACCGACAGCAGCCCGACGCTGGGCCGGCCGACGCCCATCACCACCTCCATGAACGCGGAGCCCATGTAGGCGAACTGCACCAGGTGCTCGGGCCGCACCTCCACGTTGGCGCCGCAGTCCAGCAGCAGCACGGGCTTGGCCGGGATGGGCACCAGCACGGCCAGCGCCGGCCGGTGAACCCCCCTCAGGCGCTTGACGGCCAGCGTGGCGGCGGCCAGCGTCGGCCCGGTGCTGCCGGCGGACACCAGCGCCTCGGCGCGGCCGTCGGCCACGGCGGCGGCGGCCTGGACGATCGACGCCTCGGGGTTCGAGCGCACGGCCCGCACCGGGTTGTCCGAGCTGGGCACCGCGGGCGCCTCGACGGTCTGGACGAGGTCGCCGGAGGCCGGAAGGCCGTGACCGAACACCATCGTCGGCTCCCCGGACAGGCGGGCGCCCTCGGCGACCACCGCCGGCCCTGCATCCGCCCCGTTCGCGTCGACCGCGATCACGGAGGGAGACCCCGCGTTACTCGTCGTCGGTGTCGGCCGCGGGCCGGAAGATCTCGCGGCCGGCGTACGT
>DASQLM010000025.1:0-13092 GCA_035630015.1 Thermoleophilaceae bacterium
GCGGCCTGGGCCACGTGGGCCGGGTGTCCCTGGAGGCGGATGTCGCCCTCGGTGTGGGGGAGTTGGCCCAGCAGCGCCCGGAACAGCGTGGTCTTGCCGCCACCGTTGGGTCCCAGCACGCACACGGTGCTGCCCGCCTCCGCGGCGAACGAGACGCCGGTCAGCACGGGGTCGCCGCCGTAGCCGGCCGAGAGCCCTTCGACCGCCAGGGCGGCGCTCACGCGGCCACCCCGCGCAGCGAGCCGGCCGGGGCCAGCGCGGTCGTGGCGGCCGTGAGCACGTAGACGGCCGCGCCCAGCACCGCGATGGCGGGCCCCGGCGGCACGTCCAGCCACAGCGCGCCGTACAGCCCCAGCAGGCCCTGTGCCGCCGCGACGCCCACCGACGCGGCCACCAGCCCGGGCACCGAGCGGGTGAGCAGCCGGGCGACGGCTGCCGGGACCACGAACAGCGAGGTCACCAGCAGCGAGCCCACGGCGGGCAGGGCGGCCACCGCGGTGGCGCCGACCACCAGCAGCAGCGCCAGGTCGGCCCGGCGGCCGGGCACGCCCAGGGCCGGCGCTCCCTCGGGGTCGAAGGCCACCGCCGACCACGCCCGCCCCAGCAGCAGCGCCGACGCCAGCGCGATCACCGCGGCCGCCGCGGCCACGGCCACGTCGGCGTCGCTGAGCGCGATGGCGCTGCCGAACAGCAGCCGGTCCACGCCGGCACCCGACTGGAACACGTCGCTGGCCAGGATCGTGCCGGTGGCCAGCGCCAGGACCAGCATCAGCCCGGTGGCCGCGCCGCCGGGGTCGCGCCCGGAGCGGCCGGCGCGCTCGACGCCCGTGGCGTAGGCGCCGGCCACCGCCAGCGCCGCCAGCCGCGGCGAGAAGCTCGCGGCCTCGGCCAGCACCACGCCGGGGAACGTGGCCGTGCCCACTGCGTGGGTGTAGAAGGCAAGCCGGCGCAGCACCACGTAGGCGCCCAGCACGCCGCCGGCCACCGCCAGCAGCAGCAGCTCGGCCACCGCCAGGCGGGTCGAGCGCAGCTCCAGCAGGTAGAGCGGGTCGGGAAGCGCGGCCAATCCCATCGCACGAGTGTAATGAGAACGATTATCAGCGGCCGGTGAAGGCCCGCTCCAGGAACGCGGCGGTCATGTTCTGCACCTCCAGGTCGTGCTGCAGCGAGCGGTGGTGCCCGCCCGGGAACACCAGCAGCCGCTTGGGCTCGCCGGCGGCATCGTGCAGCTCGCGGCTGAACGTGTGCGGCACCCGCTCGTCACCCTGGGCGTGCAGCAGCAGCAGCGCGGTCCGGGGCGACAGGGTCGCGACCGACTTGGCCAGGTCCAGCGTGCCCAGCCACTCGACGGTGGCCTCGGCATCCACGTCGAAGTCCGCCAGGTCGCCGGAGCTGATCCCCCGCGCCAGCAGGTCCGGCGGGGCGGCGCAGATGGCGGCCACCGCGGCGATCGAGGGCTCGGCGGCCGCCGCCTGGATGGCCAGGAAGCCGCCCATGCTGGAGCCGCGCAGCCCGACCCGGGGCGCGTGCGCCGACAGCACGTCGCACATGGCCAGCACGTCGCCGACCGCGCCCGGGCCGAAGCGGCCGCGCGAGCGCCCGTGGCCGCGCGCGTCGAAGGCCAGCGCCGCCAGGCCGCGCTCGCGGCACACGCGGGCGAAGTCGAAGTGGCTCTCCTTGGCCGAGCCCGCGCCGTGCAGGACCACCACGCCGCCCGCGGGCGGGGAGTTCGGCAGGAACAGCGCGTAGGAGAGCCCGTCGCGTTCGCCGAGCTCGGGCGGTGCGGGTGGCTCGTGGTGCTTCATACTCGCGGACCCTATGAGCACCGACCGCACCGTGGCCGACCGCGGGAGCGCGCTGCCCTCCGGGCTGGGGCGTGTGTACCCGATGGGCTCCGACCTGGGCCCCGGCGGCGGCCTGCGTATCGCCGGCTGTGACACCAGGGAGCTGGTGCGCGAGTTCGGCACCCCGGCCTACGTGTACGCGGAGGACGACCTGCGCGCCCGGGCCCGGGCCACGCGCGACGCGTTCGCCGCCCGCACCGACCGGTTCGAGGTCCTGTACGCCTCCAAGGCGTTCCCCGCTACCGCCGCGCTGCGGATCTTCGCCGAGGAGGGGCTGTCGGTGGACTGCGCGTCCGGCGGTGAGCTGCACCTGGCGCTGAACGCCGGCTTCGACCCCGAGCGGATCTACCTGCACGGCAACAACAAGTCCGAGGCCGAGCTCGAGCAGGCAGTGGAGTCGGGCGTCGGCCACGTGATCGTGGACAGCTTCGATGAGATCGACCGGCTGGATCGGGTGGCCGCCGGGTCCGGCCAGCGGATCATGATGCGCGTCACGCCGGGCATCGAGCCCGAGACCCACAAGGCCATCCGCACCGGCCAGGAGGACTCCAAGTTCGGCATCCCCATGCGCGAGGTGGAGCGGGCACTGGAGCGCATCGGCCGGTCGGGGCTGGAACTGCGCGGGCTGCACGCCCACATCGGCTCACAGGTGTTCGACCTGGACGTATACGAGTCGCTGGCCGACGTGCTGCGCCAGATCGGCGACTACCCGTTGCTGAACCTGGGCGGCGGCTTCGCCATCGCCTACACCCGCGAGGACCGCCCGCCGCCGGCCGAGGAGTACGCCGAGGCCATGCTCGCGCACGCCCCCGAGGGCGTGACCGTGCTGTGCGAGCCCGGCCGCTCGCTGGTGGGCAACGCCGGCATCTCGCTGTACACGGTGGGCACGGTCAAGCAGATCCCCGGCGTGCGCACCTACGTGGCCGTGGACGGCGGCATGGCCGACAACATCAGGCCGATGCTCTACGGCGCGGTGTACGAGGCCGACGTGGTCGACCGCTTCGGCGACTCCACACCCTGCCGGATCGTGGGCAAGCACTGCGAATCGGGCGACGTGCTGATCTCCGAGGCCACCCTGGAGGACCCGCGCCCGGGCGACATCGTGGCCGTTCCCGCCACCGGGGCCTACGGTCACGCGATGGCCAGCAACTACAACGCCCTGCCGCGGCCGCCCGTGGTGTTCTGCCGCGATGGTGACGCCCGGCTCGTGGTGCGGCGCGAGACCTACGACGATCTGACCCGCCGCGATGTCTGAGGCCCACCCGTTCCGGATCGGACTGCTGGGCCACGGCACCGTGGGCGCGGCCTTCGAGACGCTGGTGGCCGAGCGCTCTGACGCCATCGCTGCCGAGGTGGGCTTCCGGCCCGAGATCTCGGGCGTGCTGACCACCAGCCGGGGCGATTTCGGCGACATCCTCGAGCGCAGCGACCTGATCGTGGAGCTCATCGGCGGGACCGAGCCGGCGCTGGACTACGCGCTCCGGGCGATGGAGTCTGGCAAGCACTTCGTGACCGCGAACAAGCAGCTCGTGTCGCGCCACAGCGAGCAGCTGTTCGCCGTGGCCGGTGCCGCCGGGGTGCAGCTGCGCTTCGAGGCGGCGGTGGGCGGCGTGGTGCCGGCCATCCGCGTGATCTCGGAGACGCTGGCCGCCGCGCACATCGAGCGCGTGCACGGGATCGTGAACGGCACCACCAACTTCATCCTGACCGCCATGGAGCGCACCGGCGCCTCCTACGCGGAGGCGCTGGCCGAGGCCCAGCGGCTGGGCTACGCCGAGTCCGACCCCACCGACGACGTGACCGGGGCCGACGCCGCGGCGAAGATGGCCATCATCGCCCGGCTGGCGTTCGGCGCGCCGGTGCACATCGACGAGGTGCCGCACGAGGGCATCGAGCACATCACGCCCGACGACATCGCCTACGCGCGCGAGCTGGACCTGTCGCTGAAGCTGATCGGTAGCGCGGAGCGCGTGGACGGCGGCCTGTCGGTGCAGGTGTATCCCGCGTTTCTGTTCGCCGACCACCCGCTGGCATCGGTGCACGGCTCGTTCAACGCGGTCACGATCGAGTCCCCGGCCATCACCGAGATCACGCTCTCGGGCCCGGGCGCGGGCGGCTCGCAGACCGCCTCCGCCGTGCTGGGCGACGTGATCAGCGCCATGATCCCGCCGCCGTTCAACCCGCCGCCGGCCACCCCGGTGCCGCTGGTGATCGACCGCGAGTCGGCCTTCTACATGCACGTCGAGGTGGCCGACACGCCGGGCGTGCTGGCCCAGGTGGCCGAGATCCTGGGCATGCAGGGCGCGTCGATCCGGTCGGTGGTCCAGAAGGGCCTCGGCGAGGACGCGCGGCTGGCGATGGTCATGCACCCGGTGTTGGAGTCGAAGTTCCGCGCGGCGGTCGAGATGATCGGCCGGCTGGACTTCGTGCGCTCGCGCCCGCGCGTGATCCGGGTCATCGGCGAGACGTTCGAGTAGGAGACGCGTTGACCATCCGGTGACCGCCGCCGTGGAGGTTGGGGTCATGCGCAAAACAGCGACGGACCCGGGCAGGCACCGCACCGCAGGGCTCTCTGGCCGCTCCTCGCTGGTCGCACTGGGCGTGCTCGCCCTGTTCGCGGCCGTGGGCGTACCGGCCGCGGCCGCCGGGACCGTGACCTACGACGGCGCCGCGGTGGTGTTCACCGGCGGCGACAACCTCGACCACGAGCTGCAGTTCCGGGAGGACGGGGTCAACGACGACATCATCGACTCCCAGCCGATCACGTCGGCCCCGGGCGACTGCACGGTCCTCACCGCCACCCGGGTCGTCTGCCCCGGCCACACGGCAGTCCGGATCGTGCTCGGTGGCGGGCGCGACGAGGTCTACTTCAACGGGACCTCCAACCAGGCGGGCGGGTGCTTTCTGTCCTACGACATCCGGCTCGGCAACGGGGACAACGAGAACACGTTCAGGAACACGTGCACGTTCGCGGCCAGCGCGTCCGTCACCGCGGGCTCGGGCGACGACTTCCTGCGGGGCGGATCGGCGAGCACAAGAACGGCGATCTCCGCCGGCGCCGGAGACGACAACGTCGATTCAGGCCTGGGCCACGACGTCATCCGCGGCGGAGAGGGCTCGGACGGCGTGTTCGGCGACGCCGGGAACGACCAGGTCTTCGGCGAGGGCGGCAACGACAGGCTGCGCGGCGAGGGCGGCAACGACGTGGAGGACGGGGGCGCGGGCGACGACGACCTGGGCTACCGGTCCGTGAACACGGTCGGTGAGCCCGATCCGGGCGCCGACCAGGTCCGGGGCGGGCCAGGCACGGACCGGCTGCGCCTGGACGGCCACCCCGCCGCGATGGCGATCCGGCTGGACGGTCAGGCCAACGACGGCTCGCCCGGTGAGAGGGACAACATCGGCTCGGACATCGAGTCGATCCTGGGAACGCCGGGCAACGACGTCTTCACCGGATCCGCCGGCGCCGACGGCTTCGACGGCGGCGGCGGTGGCGACGACATCCGCGGCGCCGGCGGCAACGACGACCTCAGCGGCGGCGGTGGCAACGACCGCGTCTTTGGCGAGGCGGGCGACGACGTGGTCGAGGGCACCTACGACACCGACACGGTCGACGGCGGCTCCGGCAGGGACCGGATCTACGGGGACATCGCCGGCTGCTCGGTCTTCTGTTCCCCCGACGTGGACCAGCTGTTCGCACGCGACGGAGAACGGGACATCGTGAACTGCGGCGGCCCGGGCACGGCGCAGGTCGACCAGCTGGACCTCGTCGGGCGCTGCGCGACCGTGAGCCGCTTGGCCGTTCGCGGCGCCGGGCCGGACAAGGCCGGGTTCAAGGGCTCCAAGCGGAAGATCAAGGTCAGCCGCAGCGGCCGCTTCAGCTACAGCTTCCGAGCCGGCGCCCGGCTGGCGGGCAAGATCAGCTTCCGCAGCGGCAAGAAGGTTCGTGTGAGCCGGCGGGCGCGCGTCACGCTGGCCAGGAAGTCCTTCCGGGCGCCGCGCAGCGGCAAGGTCAAGCTGAAGATGAAGCTGTCGCGCAAGAACCTGAGGACCCTGCGCCGCAACCGGCGGATCAAGACCAAGGTGACCGTGACGCTGAAGAACGCCGCGGGCCGCTCCAGCGTGGCCTCGACCACGGCGACGCTGCGGCGGTGAGAGCCATGACGGGTCTCGGGTGTGCTTCATACTCGCGGGCCGCATGTCCCTCTGGCGATACAAGGACCGGCTGCCCGTCGAGCCAGTGGTCACGCTGGGCGAGGGCGACACGCCGCTGGTGCAGGCGCCGCACCTGAGCGAGCTGACCGGCTGTGAGGTGTGGCTGAAGATCGAGGGCGCCAACCCCACCGGCAGCTTCAAGGACCGGGGCATGACGGTGGCGGTGTCCGCCGCCATCGGCGAGGGCGCCGAGGCCGTGGTCTGTGCCTCCACCGGCAACACGGCCGCCAGCGCGGCCGCCTACGCGGGCCGGGCCGGCCTGCGGGGGGCGGTGATCGTGCCCGAGGGCAAGATCGCCACCGGCAAGCTGGCCCAGGCGCTGATGCACGGCGCGCGCGTGATCGCGCTGCGGGGCAACTTCGACCAGGCCCTGGCGCTGGTGCGCCAGCTGGCCGACCGGCACGCGGTGGCGCTGGTGAACTCGGTGAACGAGTACCGAATCCAGGGCCAGAAGACCGCGGCGTTCGAGATCTGCGACGCGCTGGGCGACGCGCCCGACGCGTTGTGCATCCCGGTGGGCAACGCCGGCAACGTGACCGCCTACTGGCGCGGCTTCGAGGAGTACGGGGTGCGGCCGAGGCTGTACGGCTTCCAGGCCGAGGGGGCGGCGCCGCTGGTGCACGGCGCGCCCGTCGAGGCGCCCGAGACGGTGGCGTCGGCCATCCGGATCGGCAACCCGGCCCGGTGGGAGGAGGCCATGGGCGCCTTCACCGGCTCGCGCGGCCAGGTGCGGGCGGTCAGCGACGAGCAGATCCTGGCCGCCTACGACCTGCTGGCCGCCCGCGAGGGCGTGTTCTGCGAGCCCGCCTCCGCCGCGTCGGTGGCCGGCCTGCTGGCGTACGGCGCCGAGGGCCGGGTGGTGTGCGTGCTGACCGGCCACGGCCTGAAGGACCCGCAGACGGCCATGAACCGCGCGTCACCGGTGATCCCCTGCGAGCCCGACATCGAGAGCGTCGAGACGGCCGTGCTGGCGGATCGGTGAATCGGCACCGGATAGTGCGCGTGCCGGCGTCGTCGGCCAACCTGGGGCCCGGCTACGACGTGCTGGCCGCGGCGCTGTCGCTGGAGCTGGAGCTCGAGGTGCGCGAGACCGGCGAGTTCGCGGTCAGTTCGGACACCCCGGGCGTGCCGCTGGACCGCGACAACCTGTGCGTGCGCGCCTTCGAGCTGCTGCATCCGGCCGATGGGCTGACGTTCGACATCCGCTCGGACATCCCGCCGTCCGGCGGCCTGGGCTCCAGTGCGGCTTGCATCGTGGCGGGGCTGTGCGCGGCGGACCACATGTTCGAGCTGGACGCGCCCATCTACGACCGCGCCCGTGAGTTGGAGGGCCACCCCGACAACGTGGCCGCGGCGCTGTACGGAGGCTTCGTGATCTGCGGCCCGGGCGACCCGGTGCGCATCGACCCCGCCGAGGGCCTCGAGGGCATCGTCGCGATACCGCCCGCGCCGGTGGCCACCGAGCAGGCGCGGGCCGCGCTGCCGCCCGAGGTGCCCATTACCGAGGCCTCGTTCAACATCGCCCACGCCTCGCTGCTGACGCTGGGGCTGGCGCGGTCGGACTTCTCGCTGATCGGCCGCGGCCTGGACGACCGGCTGCACCAGCCGCGGCGCGCCGCGCTGTACCCGCGCTCGGTGGAGCTGCTGCACAAGGCGCGCGACCTGGGCGCCATCGGCGCGACGATCTCGGGCGCCGGGCCGGCGGTGCTGTTCTGGTGCCAGTGGCAGCAGACCGGCGACGTGCTGGCCGCGCTGCGCTCCGAGGCCCCCGACTGCGACGTGCGCCGGGTGAACTTCGCTCCGGGCGGCGCCGACGTGAGGGAGTTGTGAGCGGGCGGGTCGAGGCGGCGGGCGGGGTGGTGGCCAAGGACGGCCGGATCGCCGTCGTGCACCGCCCGCGCTACGACGACTGGTCGCTGCCCAAGGGCAAGCTGGACGCGGGCGAGAGCTTCGAGGACGCCGCGCTGCGCGAGGTTCAGGAGGAGACCGGCCTGGTGTGCAGCCTGGCCGAGGAGCTGGCCTCCACCGAGTACCGCGACCGCAAGGACCGCCCGAAGATCGTGCGCTACTGGCGCATGGACGTGGTCGAGGACCCGGGCTTCGAGCCCAACGACGAGGTCGACGAGCTGCGCTGGATCACGCCGGCCGAGGCGGTCGAGCTGGTCAGCTACGACCACGATCGCAAGCTGCTGGAAGGTCTGTGAACGCCGCCTTCCGGCGGGGGGTCAAGGAGGCGATCCCGTTCGCGGTGGCAGGTGGCCTGCTGGCCATCTCCTTCGGCGTGCTGGCCCACGACACCGGCCTGGGCGCCTGGGGCGCGATCCTGATGTCGGCGGTGGTGTTCGGCGGCTCGGCGCAGTTCGCCTCGGTGGGCATCCTGTCCACGGGCGGCAGCCTGGGCACGGCGCTGATGGCGGCCACGCTGGTGAACTCGCGCTTCCTGCCCATGGGGGTGGCGCTGGCGCCCTACCTGCCCGGCGGGCCGCTGAAGCGGGCCCTGCAGGGCCAGCCGCTGGTGGACCCGTCGTGGATCCTGGCGCGCGACACCGACGGCGCGTTCGACCGCCACGTGCTGTTCGGCGCCAGCGCCGCGCAGTACGCCACGTGGATCGGCGGGACGATCCTCGGCGCCTTCGTGGGCACGGGCTCGATCGACCCGGACACCCTGGGCGTGGACGCCATCTTCCCCGCCTTCTTCCTGATCCTGCTGCTGGACGAGCTGCGTCGGCCCGGCATGCGCAGCGTCGCGCTGATGGGCGCGCTGATCGCGGTGGTGCTGGTGCCGCTGACCCCGATCGGCGTGCCCGTGCTGGCGGCCAGCGCCGCAGCGCTGGTCGGCCTGCGCCGCGGCCCGCACGAGACCGCGCCCGACTGGGGTGAGGCGTGAGCGGGCAGTGGGCCGCGCTCGTGGCCGGCTGCGCGGTCATGGCGTTCGTGATCAAGGCGCTGGGCCCCGTGGTCTTCGGCGGCCGGCCGCTGCCCGAGCGCCTGCGCGCCGTGGTCTTCCTGGTGGCCGCGCCGCTGCTGGCGGCGCTGGTGGTCACGCAGGCCCTGGCCGAGGGCGACGAGCTGAAGCTGGACGCCGAGAGCGTGGGGGTGGCGGTCGCGGGGGTGGCCGGCTGGTACCGGGTGCCGTCCACGATCTGCCTGCTGCTGGCCGCCGGGATCACCGGCGGCCTGCGCGCCCTGGGTTGAGCATCGCGGCGACTAACGTCGAGGCATGTCCGCGATCACCCTGAGCGTCCTGGACCAGTCGCCGATCTCGGAGGGCTCGACCGGGTCGGCGGCCCTGCACCAGAGCATCGAGCTGGCACGGCTGGCCGACCGCCTGGGCTACCACCGCTACTGGGTCGCCGAGCACCACGGCGGACCGATGCTGGCCGGGCCCAGCCCGGAGGTGCTGATCGGGCCGATCGCCTCGGCCACGGAGCGCATCCGCGTGGGCAGCGGCGGCGTGATGCTGCCTCACTACAGCCCGTTCAAGGTGGCCGAGAGCTTCAGCGTGCTGGCCGGGCTGTTCCCCGAGCGGATCGATCTGGCCCTCGGCCGGGCGTCGGGCACCGACCCGATGACCGCGCACGCGCTGCAGCGCGACCGCACGAACCCGATGCCCGACGACTTCCCCAACCAGCTGGCCGAGCTGCTGGCCTACCTGGAGGACCGGCTGCCCGCGAACCATCCCTTCGCGCGGCTGGCCAAGGCGCTGCCGGGCCGGCCCGAGCTGCCCGAGCCGTGGCTTCTGGGCTCCTCCCAGCAGAGCGCGGTGTGGGCCGGCGAGCTGGGCCTGCCCTATGCGTTCGCCGACTTCATCAACCCCGACGGCGCGCCCATCGCCCAGCTCTACCGCGACAAGTTCGTGGACTCCGAGCGGCTGGCGGCGCCCCACCTGGCCATCGGCGCCTGGGCGCTGGCCGCCGACAGCGAGGAGGAGGCCCGCCAGCTGGCGTCGTCCTCGATGATGGCCATGCGCGAGCTGCGCGCCGGCCGGCTGATCCCCGTCCCGCCGGTGGAGAAGGCGCTGCGCTACCTGGAGCGCCAGGGGGAGGGTGTGCCCGCCGGCGGCGGCCGGCGCATGACCCTGGGTACCGGAGAGCAGGTGCGCGCCGGGCTGGAGGAGCTGGCCGAGCAGTACGGCGCGAGCGAGGTGATCGTGGTGACCATCACCCACGACCCCGAGGCACGCCGGCGGAGCTACGAGCTGATCGCCGAGGCGTTCGGGCTCGAGGCTTCAGAAGGAGCGGAGCAGCGCGGCGGTCTTCTTCCGCGTTGACGTCCGCCGCTTGTCGGCCAGGCCCATCTGCACGACCTTGCCGCGGCGGGTCTGGATCACGATCCGGGCCTTCGACGCGGTGGCCACGTACCACCTGAACGAGCCGGCGCGGTAGGCGCGCTCGCCGCGCAGGCGCTTGCGCACCGTCTTGATCGTGGAGCCCACCTTGACCCGGCTCAGGCGCTGCGACCGGTTCGAGCTCAGCGCGATGGCCGAGCGGCCACCCACGTAGCCGACCCGCAGGAAGCCGCCGCCGACCAGGCAGTAGCGGTCCAGGCCGGTGGTCTTGGCCTTGAGCGCGTACTTGGTGACAGCGCGGCGCACCGTCGCCCGCTTGCGCGCCAGCACGGCGCCGTTGACGGTGCCGCCCGTGGTCTTGGCCGTGACACCCGCACACAGCCCGGCGCCCTTGCCGGCGAACGGGTCGCGCACCATCAGCTCCACGTTGCGGTCGCCCTTGCCGCCACCGGGGTTGCGGTAGCGCCGCGGGTCGTTGGCCGAGAGCGTGCGGCTGATCGACGCGAGCTGGTCGCCGGTGAAGGTGGACGCGGCGCTGTCGCCCGGCGGGCGGAGGCCACCGGCGTGGTCGACCTGAGTGCCCAGGATCGAGAGCGTCCCGTCGTTGTTGTCCATGACCTCGATGAGCTTCGCCTGCTGGGGGAAGTCGGCCACCGATGCGGTCTCGACCGACCACCAGTTGCCCTTGGAACAACGGGTGGCACAGGGGCGGATGCGGTTCACGTGCGTGTGGCCCGCCAGGTACGCCACCACGTTGGCGTTGGCGTTGAACAGCCGTTCCACGTCGGCGCGCAGGTGGATGGGAGACGAGTTGCGCGGGTCCGCGTCACAGCCCACGGCACCGGTGCAGGGGCCGGCCGCCTCGTCGGGCGTCGAGGCGATCAGCCGCCGGATCGGGTGGTGGCCGAACACCACCACGATCTGCTTGGCCGCCTTGGCCCGGCGCAGCTCACCGCGCAGCCACTGGTACTGCGGCTCGTCGAGGTTGCCCTCGGCGCCGCCCCGGGCGCCGGTGCCCTCGGAAACCGTGTCCAGCGAGATCACGCGCAGGCCCTTGCGCGGCGTCCACGCGTAGTAGGAGGCCGTGCCGCCCGAGGCCGCGTTCTGCCCGGGGTCCACGAACCCGAACCCGTGCGCATCGGGCTGGGTGCCGCCGGCGAAGATGCTCTTGACCGTTGCCCGGTCCACGAACCGCCGGCGCGGATCGGGCGGGACCGTGAAGCCCGTGGAGGCGGCGAACACCTGATTGGCCGGCGGGTTGCCGATGGGGCTTGCGATGTACGGCTTGAAGCAACCGATGGCCAGCCGGTTGGCGTCCTGGGTGCCCGATACGTAGCCCTGCACCGCGCCGTCGTGGTTGCCGTTGGTCACGTAGGTGGGCACCGGCGCGGGTCCACGACGCAGGCCCACGGGCACGAAGGCACGCTGGGCCACGTCCATCAGCTCCGGGTAGGCCGGCCAGTTGCCGTAGGTGCTGCCGGAGGGCTCGTTCGGGTCGTAGAAGTTGCCGTCGGGTGCGCCCCCGTTGTAGTCGTCGTAGTCCTGGAGGCCGGTGTAGCGGGCGGCCTCACCGGGACGAGTGGCCAGCTCGGCGCGCTGCGCCGGCGTGCACGCGGAGGTGTCCGCCACCCCGCTGTTGGGGTCCAGGGTCTGGCCGCCTTCCATCAGCTGGCGCGTCCAGACCGTCTCGTTCGACTGCTGGTTGTCGGCCTGGTCGCCGCCCATGAGCGCCATGTCCATGGCGGCGCGCCTGCCCTGTGCGGCCCGGTTGGGGCTCGCGGCGGTGAACGCGTTCAGGCGCTTGAACATGCCGTCGATGGTCTGCGGCATCAGCGCTTCCTGGGGCCGCCATGCGCTGGTGTTGGGCTGGACCGGCGCCAGTGAGTCGATCCGTGCCGGCGACTCCTCGTCGGCCAGCTGGATGTCGTTGACCTGGGCCAGGTAGACCAGCGACGCCCGCCGCTTGGTGCGCCCGGCCTGGGCGCGCGCCCGGCCGATCTCACGCAGGTACTGCTTGCGCGCCGGCGCGGGTCCCAGGACGGCGAACCCCGGCTTCGCGGGGTTGAAGGGCCCGGCGGCGATGATCTCGCCCTGCTGGGTGGTCTGGCGGGGTGCCTGCGCGATGGCGGTGCCGCCCGCGGCCAGGCCGGCCACGGCGACAGCCAGCATGCTCCTGGTCAGGGCGGTCCGCATCGCTACAGCGAAACACAGAACCCCTCTCAGAGTTCCGGCGGCACCCGATCGGCCCAGGGGCGGGCCTGCTCCAGCTGGGTCGCCAGCGCCAGCAGCGTGCCCTCGTCCTCGGGCCGGCCGATGATCTGGGTGCCCAGCGGCAGGCCCTCCTCGCTCTGGCCCAGCGGCAGCGAGATCGCCGGCTGGCCGGTCACGTTCATGCCGGCGGTGTAGGGGGTGAACTCTCCGGACTTCTTGAACTCGTACGCGGGGTTGTCGCCCAGCGGGTCGATCTCGCCGTGGCGCACCGGCAGCTTGGCCAGCGACGGCGTGATCATCACGTCCCAGTTGTCGAAGAAGCCCACCACCCCGCGGCTGAACGCGTGCAGCTGGCCGACGGCCAGCAGGTAGTCCGGCGCGGTGATCGACCGGCCGGTCTCGTACAGCCACATGGACAGCGGCTCCATGGTGTCGGCGCCGGGCTCGCGGCCGCCCAGCATGCCGCTGAAGGTGGCGCTGACCGAGACGTTCGCGGCCCACAGCACCGAGAACGTGGGCAGCAGGTCCACGCCC
>DASQLM010000026.1:0-17676 GCA_035630015.1 Thermoleophilaceae bacterium
GCTCTCGACGCCCAGCGGGTCGTCGTCGGCGGTGACCAGCGGCATCAGGTCGTCGATCCAGCGCTTGACGTTGGCCTGGCCCATGCGCACGTTGATCTGCTTGTCGAACATCTGGATCAGCGGCATCGGGCTGGCCGCGCCCCCGTAGACGCCCGACAGCGACAGCGTGCCGCCGCGCTGGACCAGCTCGATGGCCATGTGCAGCGCGCTGAGCCGGTCGGTGCCGGCGGTCTCGATCATCTTCTGCGCCGCCTTGTCCGGCAGGAACCCGGCCATGCGCTGCGCCAGCTTGCCGATCGGCGCCCCGTGCGCCTCCATGCCCACCGCGTCGATGACCGAGATCGGGCCGCGGCCGTCGGTGACCGAGCGGATCGCCTCGGGCAGGTCGTCGTGCTCGTTCAGGTCGAACACGTCGACGCCGTGCGCCCGCGCCCGGTCCAGCCGCTCGGGCACCAGGTCCACGGCCATCACGTGCTCGACGCCGCGCTGCTGGGCGATGCGGCACGACATCTCGCCGATGGGACCCAGGCCCAGCACCAGCACGTCGCCGCCATCGGGGATGTTGGCGTACTCCACCGCCTGCCAGGCCGTGGGCAGCACGTCCGAGAGGTACACGAAGCGGTCGTCCGGCGGCCCCTCGGGAACCTTGATCGGCCCGAACTGGGCCTGGGGCACGCGCAGGAACTCGGCCTGGCCGCCCGGCACCTGGCCGTAGAGCTTGGTGTAGCCCAGGAAGGCGGCGCCGGTGTCGAACTCGCGCACCTGCGTGGTCTCGCACTGGGACATCAGTCCCTTGTCGCACATGAAGCAGTGCCCGCAGGAGATGTTGAACGGGATGACCACCCGGTCGCCGGGGGCGATGTGGTCCACCTCGGTGCCGACCTCCTCGACGACGCCCATGGGCTCGTGCCCCAGGATGTCGCCCGGGTCGATGAACGGGCCCAGCACCTCGTAGAGGTGGAGGTCGGACCCGCAGATCCCGCTCGAGGTCACACGGATGATGGCGTCGGTCGGGTGCTCGATCTTGGGGTCCGGCACCGTGTCGACGCGCACGTCGTGGGTTCCCTGCCAGGTGACTGCCTTCACTGGTCCTCGCTTCGTTTCGGGTGGCTCGCGCCGACTGCCCGGGCCCTTTCCCGCCAAACGGGGGCAGGCGCGGTTTGGCGCAGTCCGATGCCGCTCACGGATTGCGCCCGCCGACCCCCGACAACAGCTCGCGCAGGCGCATCGGCCCGGCCGACCCGGCCTCCAGCGGCGGCGTGTCGGCCCCTTCGCCGTGGGCCATGCCGTCGACGAGGTCCATGAGCGCCTGCTCGGAGGTGCGGCGGGGCGTCCAGCCCAGCTCGCGCTCGGCGCGGGTGGTGTCCATCAGCGGGACCTGCAGGGCCATGTCCAGCCAGCCGGGCGCGGTGGGCTGCAGCCGCGCCTTCCATGTGGCGGAGGCGGCGGCCCGCAGGACCGCCGGGGGCACCAGGACCCGCCGGGCCCGGAACAGGGCGGCCAGGCGCTGGGGATCCAGCACCGGGTCGGCGGCGATGTTGTAGGCGCCCGCGGCGCCGGGCACGGTCACCGCCAGCCGGTAGGCCTCGGCGACGTCGTGCGAGTGCACCGCCTGGAAGACCAGGTCGCGGGTGGCGGGCAGCAGCGGGAGCCGGTGCCAGCGCAGCAGCGGGTTGGGCAGCAGCGGGCCGGCGAAGTAGCGCCGGATCTCCGAGGCGGCCTCGCGCTTGAAGATCAGCCCCGGGCGCAGGCGCACCACCCGGCAGTCGGGCGCCTCGAGCTCGAACCGGTCCAGGAGCCGCTCCACCTCGGCCTTCTGGCGCGAGTAGTAGGAGGACGGGATGCCATCGGTGGGCCAGCTCTCGTCGACGCGCCGGTCCTTGGGGCCGGGCCCGTAGGCACCCACCGACGAGGCGTGGACTAGCGTCGGCACCCCGGCCGCGCCCGCAGCGTGGAACACCCGGGCGCTGCCCTCCACGTTCACGCGCCACACCGTCTCCTGGTCGCGCGCGGGCTGGATCAGCCAGGCCAGGTGCACCACGGCGTCGGCGCCGGCGAACAGCGGCGCCAGGTCGTCCTCGGCCACGTCGGCCGTGACCCACCGGGTCCGGGTCCCTGTAGCGGGAGCCTGCCGGCGGGCCAGGCCCACGATCTCGGAGACCGCGGGGTCCTGCTCGAGGGCCTCCACGACGCTGGTGCCCACGTTGCCCGTGGCTCCGGTGATCACGACCTTCATGGCCGCCCGGCTACCCGCGCGCGGTACCGCGAAACAGTGTGGCTTCGGCGCGACTCAGGCGTCGGGGCCGAGCACGAAGACCTCGATCATCATGTCGGGATCCAGGTGGGAGTTGCTCATGAACGCCACCACCGGCCGCCCGACCTCCTGCTCGACCAAGCTCTGCATCTGCTCGGCGATGCTGTCCTGGAGTGCCCGCCGGCTGGAGTGCACCTCGTCCGCGTGACCGGCGTCGGCCAGCGTGCGCTCCGCGGTCGAATAGCCGCCGTGGATCTGCACGATCACGATGTCGCTGCCCGCCCAGAGGGTCCGGCACTCCTCCGGCCCGCGACCGGTCGACTCGCGCAGCAGCTGGACGATCCGGTTGGAGATCGCGGCCAGCAGCTCGCCACCCTGTTGGCGTGACCCCGCTGGGGACTCCGAAGAGATCGCCGTACGAACCACAGTACTCCTATGCGGTGATATTCTTGGCCCTGGAGTGGCCGCCGGGGGGCGACGCTCTTCACAGGTACGTAGGAGACGGCTGCGACCGGCCCCGGTCGCGGGACACGGATTCTGCGCTCGACAAGTTCGACGCGAGGAATGCTCATGTCCGTCATGGACTCACCGCCTCACGGGCGGGAGGTCATCACTACTACTCCCCAGCGCGAGAGCGACGAGCAGTTGCTCGAGCGCTACGCCGGCGGCTCGCTGGACGCCCGCGAGGAGCTCACCCGCCGCCACATGCCGATGGCCCGCCGCCTGGCCGCGCGCCACCGCCGCAGCAGCGAGCCCACGGAGGACCTCGAACAGGTCGCCTACCTGGGGCTGCTGAAGACCATCGACCGCTACGAGCCCGGCGCCGGGTCGTTCGTGGGTTACGCGGTGACCACGATCCGCGGTGAGCTGAAACGCCACTTCCGCGACCACGGCTGGACCCTGCACGTATCCCGCCCCGTCCAGGAGCGCTACCTGAAGGTCAGCGCCGCCGCGAGCGCGCTCTCGGCCTCCGGAGGCCACACCCCCACCGTCCGCGAGCTGGCCGAGAAGACCGGGCTGGGCATCGAGGACGTGGTCGAGGCGCTGGACGCCGCGCAGGGCTACTCGCCGCCCTCACTCGACGCCCCGGCCGGGATCGACCCCGAGAACGGGGCACGAACGCTGGCCGACACCGTGGGCCGCACGGAGCCCGGTTACGACACGGTCGAGCTGGGCGAGGCGATCGAGCCGGCGTTCCGGCGGCTGCCCGAGCGCCAGCAGCAGATGTTGCGCATGCGCTTCGTGGAGGACCTGACCCAGTCGGAGATCGCATCCCGCTGCGGGGTGTCCCAGATGCACGTGTCCCGGCTGCTGCGGCGGTCGCTGAACGAACTGCTGGAGACCGTGGGGCCCACCGCGGAGCAGGCCTAGGCCGTCTCCCCCAGCTCCGCGGCGAGGTGCTCGCCGGTGAGGGTGGAGCGAGCGGCGACGAGGTCGGCCGGAGGGCCCTCGAAGACGATCCGCCCGCCGTCGTGGCCGGCGCCGGGGCCGAGGTCGATGATCCAGTCGGCGTGCGCCATGACCGCCTGGTGGTGCTCGATCACGATGACCGACTTGCCCGAGTCGACGAGCCGGTCGAGCAGCGCCAGCAGCTGCTCGACGTCGGCCAGATGGAGGCCGGTGGTGGGCTCGTCCAGGATGTAGACGTCGCCCTTCTCGCCCATCTGGGTGGCCAGCTTCAGCCGCTGGCGCTCACCGCCGGACAGCGTGGTCAGCGGCTGGCCGATGGTGAGGTAGCCGAGCCCGACGTCGGCGAGCCGGCCCAGGATCTTGTGGGCGGCCGGCGTGTGCGCGTCACCATCGCCGAAGAACTCCTGCGCCTCGGTCACCGGCATCTCGAGCACCTGGCTGATGTCCTTGCCGCCGAACTCGTACTCCAGCACCGCGGCGTCGAAGCGCTTCCCGCCGCACACCTCGCAGGTGGATGAGACGCCGGCCATCATGCCCAGGTCGGTGTAGATCACGCCGGCGCCGTTGCAGTTCGGGCAGGCGCCGTCGGAGTTGGCGCTGAACAGCCCCGGCTTCACGCCGTTGGCCTTGGCGAACGCCTTGCGGATCGGCTCTAGCAGCTTGGTGTACGTGGCCGGGTTGCTGCGCCTGGATCCGCGGATCGCGGTCTGGTCGATCGACACCACGCCGTCCCGGCCCGCCACCGAGCCGTCGATCAGCGAGCTCTTGCCGGACCCCGCCACCCCGGTGACCACGACCAGCACGCCGAGCGGGATGTCCACGTCGACGTCCTGGAGGTTGTGGGTGTCCGCGCCGCGTACCTCCAGCGAGTCCGTCGAGGCCCGCACCGTCTCCTTGAGCGCCGCGCGGTCGCCCAGATGACGGCCGGTCACGGTGTCGCTGGCCCGCAGCTCCTCGACCGTGCCCTCGAACACCACCTCGCCACCGGCGCTGCCCGCGCCGGGGCCGAGGTCGACCACGTGGTCGGCGTTCTCGATCGCCTCCGGCTTGTGCTCCACCACCAGCACCGTGTTGCCCTTGTCGCGCAACCGCAGCAGCAGCTGGTTCATCCGCTCGATGTCGTGCGGGTGGAGGCCGATCGTGGGCTCGTCGAAGACGTAGGTCACGTCGGTCAGCGAGGAGCCGAGCTGGCGGATCATCTTGGTGCGCTGGGCCTCGCCGCCCGAGAGCGTGCCCGACGGGCGATCGAGGCTGAGGTAGCCCAGGCCGATCTCGACGAACGAGTCGAGCGTGTGTTGCAGCACCGCGATCAGCGGCGCCACGGACTTGTCCTTGACGCCGCCGAGCCACTCGGCCAGATCGGTGATCTGCATCGCGCAGGCGTCGGCGATGTTGATCCCCTTGATCTTGGACGAGCGCGCCTCCTCGGCCAGGCGGGTGCCATCGCAGTCGGGGCACGTGGTGAACACCACCGCCTGCTCCACGAAGCGGCGGATGTGCGGCTGCAGCGAGTCGATGTCCTTGGACAGGAACGACTTCTCGATCTGCGGTATCAGGCCGGCGTACGTCAGGTTGATGCCGTCGACCTTGATCTTGGTCGGCTCCCGGTAGAGGAGGTCGTTGACCTCCTTCTTGTTGAACTTCTTGATCGGCTTGTCCGGGTCGAAGTACCCGCAGCCCCTGTAGATGCGGCCGTACCAGCCATCCATGCTGTAGCCGGGGATCGTGATCGCGCCCTCGTTGAGCGACTTGCCCTCGTCGTACAGCGCGGACAGGTCGAAGTCGCTGACCGAGCCCCGGCCCTCGCAGCGTGGGCACATCCCCCCGAGGCGGTTGAAGCTCGCCGCCTTGGTGATCGTCTTGTTGCCGCGCTCGACCGTGATGCCGCCGCTGGCCTTGACCGAGGGCACGTTGAACGAGTACGCGCTCGGCGAGCCGATGTGCGGCGTGCCCAGCCGGCTGTAGAGGATGCGCAACATCGCGGTGGCGTCGGTGGCCGTGCCCACGGTGGACCGGCTGTCGCCGCCCATGCGCTCCTGGTCCACGATGATCGCGGTGGTCAGCCCTTCGAGGACGTCGACCTCCGGCCGCGCCATCGTGGGCATGAAGCCCTGCACGAAGCTGCTGTAGGTCTCGTTGATCAGCCGCTGCGACTCGGCGGCGATCGTGCTGAACACCAGCGAGCTCTTGCCCGAGCCGGAGACGCCCGTGAACGCCGTCATCCGGCGCTTCGGGATCTCGACGCTGACGTCCTTGAGGTTGTTCACGCGCGCGCCCTGCACGCGGATGAGGTCGTGGCTGTCGGCGGGGCTGGTCACTTCAGGATCGTGCCACGTCGAACCGTGGATCCGCCCGCCGCCCAGAAGAATGAGCGGCAGGCGTCCCCACAGTGCTTATGCCTGAAGCAGGCAACGGTTGGCTGTCCGGCGGGCCCGGGACGCAAACGTTCCGTTTCGCTGCCGGCCCGCCCGTCAGCGCGTCTTGCGCTGGGCGGCGGGAACCTCCTCGCGGGCCACCTGCTTGCTCATCACGGTGATCTGTCCGGCCAGGAACTTGGCCATCCGCTCCTCGTCGCGCCTGATGTCGCGCGCCAGCTTCGCGGTCTCCTTGTCGCCGACGGCCTCGGCGAACGTCTCGATGGCCGTGTAGTTGGCGATCTCCTCGTGCTCCTCGGAGTACTCGGTCTTCGCGTTCTTGAGCTGCTTCTCGGCGGGGCTCAGTCCGCGCGCGGCGTGCATCGGACCCTGGGCCAGGGCGGCGGCCTTCTTGGTCGCGGTCTGCGCGGCCTGCGCGACCTCGAGCACCGCCTCGGGCAGCGGACCGGCGTCGGCCTTGCCACCGAGCTTCTTGATCCGCCGGTCCAGTTGGCGCGCGTGCGCCTTGGTCTCCTTGAGGTGGTCCTTCAGCCGCTTCTTGTAGGTGTCGCGGAGGGCCATCGTGATGTGCGCCTCCAGGGCCGTCTCCAGCTCCTTCTCCTTGCCGTAGGCCTCGTTGAGGTACTGGATCAGCTTCGCGTCTCGTATCTCTGTTTCGCTCATAGGCCGCACCCAATACCCGTGCCTGGCATCCGTAACCAGCCTGGGCCTGCGACCATCTCCGCGGTGACCGATCTCGGGGAGATCAACTTCTCGCCGGGCGGAGAAGAGTGGATCGAGTACGGCCCGCCGGCCGACCGGCGGCGGCTGGGCTTCCACGACTACGCCGGCATCTACGCGGTGCCCGGCCTGTACGAGCGGGTGTTCTACGACACGCTGGGCATGCGGTCCACCACCGAGGTCGTGCGCCTGTACGCCGAGGCCCTGGAGGAGCTGGGCCTGGACCCCGCCGCGCAGCGGGTGGTGGACTTCGGCGCCGGCAACGGGCTGGGCGGAGAGGCGCTGCGGGAGGCCGGCGTGGGTGCCCTGATGGGCGTCGACCTGGAGCCCATGGCGCGGACCGCCGCGGAGCGCGACCGCCCCGGCGTGTACGACGACTACCTGGTGGGGGACGTCGGGCTGTGGTCCGAAGACGAGCTGGAGCGCCTGAGCGCGTTCCGGCCCGACGCATTGGTGGCGCTGTCGGCGGTGGGTCTGGGCCACGTGCCCAGGGAGACCCTGCAGCGGGCGCTCGACCCGCTGGGGCCGGGCGGCATCTACGCCTTCGCGGTGGCGCCCCCGCTACTGCCCGAGAGCACCGATGCCGCGGGGCAGGCGTCGGGCTACCCCGCCTTCCTGGAGGCGCTGGTCGACCGGACCGACCTGCTGTGCCGCGAGGAGTACGTCCACCGGCGGCGCGCCGACGGCTCGGACGACCTGGGCATCGCGTTCGTCGGCCGGATGCGCTGAGCCGGGTCAGTCGAGCGGCTTGCGCTCCAGGCGGTGCACCGCCGGGCCCTGCAGGACCTCGCCGTCGGTGGCGAAGCGCGAGCCGTGGCATGGACAGTCCCAGCTGCGCTCGGCCGAGTTCCAGTTGACCTGGCAGCCCATGTGGGTGCAGCGGGTGGACACGGCAATCAGCTGCCCGTCGTCGTCGCGGTAGCCGGCCACCTTCTGGCCCTGGTGCTGGACGATGTCGCCCTCGCCCGGCGCCAGGTCGGCGATCGCCCGCCCACCCCGGTTGACCAGCCGGTCGCGGACCATGTGGTAGCCGGTCTCGGCGTTCTCCTTGATGCCCTTCGGGACGGACGCGCGCAGGTTCAGCCGGCTCGGGTCGAACAGCGGCGCCCAGTCGTGCTCTCGCCCGGCGCACGCCTCGGCCAGGATCAGGGCCGCGGCGGTGCCGCCGGTGATGCCCCACTTGGCGAAGCCGGTGGCCATCAGCACATGGGGGTCGAAGGGCGTGACCTGGCCGATCAGCGGCAGCTGGTCGATGCTTTCGTTGTCCTGTGAGGACCAGTGGTACTCCACCGACTCCACGCCCCAGTGCTCGTCGGCGAACCGCCTGAGGGCCTCGTAGCGCGGGCGGCTGTCGCCCCCCGTGCCGGTCTTGTGGCCCTGGCCGCCCACCAGCAGCAGCTCCTCGCCGTCGACGGGGACGGAGCGGATCGAGCGCGTGGGCGAAGAGGCGCTGAGGAACATGCCCTGTGGCGGCTGGTCGCGAACCCGGCAGAGCATGGCGTAGGAGCGCTGCGCGTGGACCCGCGCGAACGCCAGCGAGCGGTCCAGGAACGGGTAGTGCGTGGCCACCACCACGTGGCCGGCGCGGACCATGCCGCCCGGGAGCCGGACCAGGCACGGGTTCCCGGAATCCACCTGCCCCGCGCGGGAGCGCTCGAACGCCCTGCCCCCGGCGGCCACGAACTGCTCGACCAGGGCGCCCATGTACTTGCGCGCGTGGAACTCGGCCTGGTCGTCGAACCGGACCCCGGCCGCGACCGGGTAGGGCAGCGGCACCTCGCGGTCCAGCGCCGCGGGCAGCCCGGCCTGGGCCGCCGCCTCGGCCTCGGACTCCACGTCGCTCGTGGACTCGCCCTCCGGCACGTACGCCCACGAGGGCCGGCGCCTGAAGTCGCAGTCGATGCCGTGCTCCTCGACCCGGCGCGCGATCCACTCCAGGGCGGCCTGGTTGGCCTGCCCGTAGGTGCGCGCCGTCTCCTCGCCGTACGTCGAGCGCAGCGACGAGTACTTGAGCCCGTGCTGGGACGAGACCTTTGCGGTGGTGTGGCCGGACACGCCCGTGCCCAGGCGGGAGGCCTCGACCAGCACCGTGTCCATGCCGGCCTCCTGCAGCAGCAGGGCCGTGGTGATGCCCACCAGCCCGCCTCCCAGGACCGCCACGTCGGCCTCGACATCGCCCTCGAGGCGGTCGAAGCGGGGCATGGCATCGTCCGGATGCAGCCAGACCGAGTCCGTCCGTTGCAGGGTCTGGCTCATACGCGCTTCCTTTTCGTCGTGCGGGGGTCCTCGCCAACCGGCCGGCCCTCGCGCTCGGCCTGCAGGAGCGCGAGCTCCTCCAGGCGGGCCAGGGACTCGGCGTTGCGGGCGAGCGTGAACAGGTGGGTGGCGGGGTTCAGGCTCAGCCATGCGAAGGCCCCGTCCGGGTTCTCCGAGAACCGCACCAGCGTGCCGCCGGCCGCGGGCCGCGGGTGCATCTCCAGGGTGACGAAGGCGGTTCCGGCCGGGCGCCCTTTGACCCGCAGGCGGAACCGGCGGGGGCGCTCGGCCTCCATGACCTCGGAATGGTCGTCGAGCGTCAGCGGGCCGATGGCGATCCGGTGGTGGAACCTGGACCCCACGGCGGGCCAGTCGGCGTCGACGTCGCGGATGAACTTGGAACCCACGACCCAGTAGCCGTACCCGCCGGGGTCGGCCAGGGCGTCCCAGACGGCCTCGGGGGCCACGGGCATGAATCGCTCGTTCGTGGCCATCAGCGGCGCCTACCCCGTGAAGGCCGCGCCAAACCGGCCCTGCGCGCCAGCCCCAGCAGGCTCGGCCGGCCCCGGGCGGCTCTCCCGCGCAACCGCGGCTCGGCCAGCGGCCGCCAGAGATTTCCCGGCCGCGAGGCCGGCCGCCCGGTGGAGTCGAACCTGGTGATGCGGACCATGATCGCCTCGTATACGGGCCGCGCCAGCTGGAAGGCCAGTGTCTGGGCCCGCGTCGCGCCGCCCACCGTGATCTCGCGCCGGGGCCGGCGCAGGACGCGCTCGATCTCGTCCACCACCTCCTCGACGCGATACGACAGCGGCGGCAGCCGCAGCTCCTCCCCTGTCGCGCTGGTGCTCTCCTCCCACAGCGAGGTGCTGATGTGGCCGGGCTTGACGTACGTCAGGTCCACCCCGGCCCCGGATCGCTCCAGCTCCAGGGCCAGCGAGTTGGCGAACCCCCGTAGGGCGTGCTTGGCCGCCACGTACGGAACCATGTCGGGAACGGGCACCTGTGCCGTGACCGAGCCGACGATGACCACCGCGCCGCGGCTGCGGCGCAGCTCGGGCAGCAGGCTGCGGACGGTGTTCACGGTGCCGGTGAACGTCACGTCGACCGTGCGGTCGAAGTCGGCGCGGCCCATCTGCTCGAAGGGGCCCCAGGCCAGGGCGGCGGCCGCGGCCACCACCGTGTCCACCCCGCCCATCCACTCGACCGCGTCGGCCAGCGCGGCGTCCAGCCCGGGGCCGTCGCTGGTGTCCGCCGGGCACACCAGCGCGCGGGCGCCGCGGGCCTCCGCGTCGGCGGCCACCCGGGCCAGGGACTCGGTGGAGCGCGCGACGAGTACGAGTTGGTTACCCGGCCTCGCCAGGCGCAGGGACGTGGCCAGGCCGATTCCCGCCCCGGCTCCCGTGATCACCGCCCGCACGTCAGGGAAGCCTCCGGGCGGCCGCGGCCAGCGGGCCCGAGGACCGGCCCAGCGCCCGGAGGGCGCTGCGCGAGGCCCGGCGCACGCGACTGCCCTCGGCCAGGGCGGCCGCCGCGGCGTTGGCCCCGGCGCCGCCGTGCACGCCCCCGCCGGGGTGCGCCGACGCCGACGCGAGGTAGAGGCCGGCGACGGGTGTCTCGGGGCCGGCCACGCCCGGGGTGGGGCGGAAGACGAGCTGCTGATGGACCTGGGCGGTACCCGAGTTCAGCGCCCCGTTGACCAAGTTGGCGTTGGCCGCCTGGAGGTCCGCCGGGGACTGGAGGTGGCGGTCGACGATCGACTCGCGGAAGCCCGGAGCCAGGCGCTCGACCTCCTCCTCCATCCGGTCGGCGAAGCGCTCGGCCTCGGACCGGGTCCAGCTTCCGGTCAGCCCGTCAGGGCCCGCGTCGCCGCGCACCGCCTGCGGCACATGGGTGTAGGCCCAGGCCGCCTCCGCGCCGTCCGGGGCCCGCGTGGGGTCGAAGCTCGCGTACTGGCCCAGGACCAGGAACGGCCGGCCGGGAATGAGCCCGGCCTCGAGCTCTCCCGCCTGCGCGCCGAGGCTGTCGACGCCCTCGGTCACGTGCACCGTGCCCGCCCGCCGGGTCAGCTCGTCGCCCCACGGGACGGGCCCCGAGAGAGCCCAGTTGAGCTTGAACGTGCCGTTGTCCCACTGGAAGCGGTCCATGTCGGACAGCAGGCCTGATGGAAGCTCGCCGGCCTCCACGAGCTCCCCGTACAGCGCCGGGGCGCTGGTGTCGGCCAGCACGTGCTGCGCCTCGATCTCCGTGCCGTCGGCCAGGCGCACGCCGACCGCCCGGCCCGCGCGCACCAGTACCCGTTCGACCCTGCTGGACGTGCGCACCGCGCCGCCGTGGTGCTCCAGCCGCCGCAGCAGCGCTCCGCTGAGCGCCGACGCCCCGCCCTCGGCGACGGGCCACCCCAGCTCCTGGCCTATGGAGCACAGCAGCCACCCGTACAGGCCGCCGGCCGCGGAGTCGGGGCTCAGGTCCGCGTGCAGGGCGTTGCCCGCCAGCAGCCGCGCGCCGCCGTGGCCCTGGAAGGTCTCGGCGCCCAGGCGCCGGGTCGAGAGCAGGCCCATGCGGGCGAAGCGGGCGACCTCGCTCGGCGTGCCCAGCTTCCCGAGCATGCGCGCGGCCGCGCGCACGGGCGGGAACGGGGTGAACAGGGCCTCGGTCAGGTCGGAGCCCACCCGTTCCCACAGCGCGTACAGGCGGCGCCAGGCGTCGCCGTCGCCCGGGGCGAAGGAGTCCAGGGACGCGGCCGTCTCGTCCAGGTCCGTCGAGATGGCCGCCGTGCGACCGTCCTCACCCGGGTGGGCCACCACCACGCCGGCGCGGCGCCAACTCAATCCGAACCGGTCCAGCTCCAGCCGCGCCATGACCGGCGAGGCGATCGCCAGCGGGTAGAAGGCGCTGAACAGGTCGTGCGTATAGCCGGGGGCGGTGACCTGGCCGCTGCGCACCGCCCCACCCGCGACCGGCTGCTCCTCGCACACCAGCACGTCCCAGCCGGCCTCCGCCAGCATGTTCGCGGCCACCAGCCCGTTGGGGCCGCTTCCGATCACGAGGGCATCGAGCACTGGGGCCCCCCACTGCCCGGAACCAGGGTGTCCAACCGCCGCATGGGGTTTCGCCTCGCGCTGGATTAGGACCGGCCCGTTCGGGCAGCGGATAGGCGTGCCCGTCCTACCCCCGCCCCGCGGCCCCCTGACGGAGGCCCTGTTCGCCACACTGGCCGCCCGCCCGCCCGGCGACGCCACATGGCCGGCGCCGGCCGGCGGCGACCCCGTGGCCGACGAAGACCTCCAGCTGGCCCTGTACGCGTGCTACGAGCTGCACTACCGCGGCTTCGACGGCGTGGCCGGCGAGTGGGAGTGGGACCCCGGGGTCCTGACGCTGCGGGCGCGCCTGGAGCGGGCGTTCGAGGAAGCGCTTCGCGAGGCGGCCGGCCCCGTGTCGGCGGACGTGTCCCCGGAGTCCGCCGACGTGGCACTGCGCGCCATCGCCGACGCCGACGACGGCCCGTCGCTGAGCCTCTACATCGCGCGGGACGGCACGCGCGACCAGTTGCTGGAGCTCCTCGTGCACCGGTCGGCCTACCAGCTCAAGGAGGCCGACCCGCACACCTGGGCGCTGCCGCGGCTGACCGGCGAGCCCAAGGCAGCCATGGTCGAGATCCAGGCCGACGAGTACGGCGGCGGGCGGCCCGAGCGCATCCACGCGGACATGTTCGCGCGGGCGATGGAGGGGGTGGGTCTGGACGGCGCCTACGGCGCCTACCTGCACCAGATCCCGGCGGTCATGCTGGCTACGGTCAACCTGATGTCGTTCCTGGGCCTGCACCGGCGCCTGCGCGGCGCGCTGGCCGGACACCTGGCGCTGTTCGAGATGTCGTCCGCGGTGCCCAGCAAGCGCTATGCCGACGCAATGCGCCGCCTGGGCTGGGCCCACGCCACCGGGTTCTACGACGAGCACGTGGAGGCCGACTCGGTGCACGAGAACATCGCCGCCGTGCACCTGGCCGGGGGCCTGATCCGCCAGGACCCGCGCATGGGCCGGGACGTGCTTTTCGGCGCCCAGGCGCTGGCCGCGCTGGACCGGCGCTGGGCCGACCACGTGTTCGCGCGCTGGGAGGCCGGCCTCAGCTCCCTGCTGGAGCCGCTGGCCGATCCGGTGTCGGCCTGATCAACCGCGCTGCTCGCGCCCGCTGGGCGCCGTGAAGCCGACCAGCTTGTGGCTGCCGTCACAGAACGGGCGGATGCGCGACTTGCCGCACCGGCACAGCGCCACGACCTCGCGGCCGGGCTCGATGGCGCGGCCGTCCTGGTCCTCGATGACGTAATCGCCGCGGACGAGCAGGGGCCCGTCGCGGTATGGCGTGATGGTCACGGTCATGGGCGGTGTCCTACCACTTCGGCCCGCGCTCGCCCAGCGCGACCTTGGCGGTATGCACCCGGTCCCGGGCGGCCCGCTCGGCCACCGGGTCCTCGCGCCGCTTGGCCCAGCCGACGGCGGAGCGCGCCGACATGAGCTCGCGCACCAGCTCGCGCCGGCGGTCCTCGGGCAGGCAGGGGTCGGTGGCCCGCCAGCGGCGGCCCTCGATGATCACGTACCGCTCGTCGGGCGTCTTCTCCGGCACACCGGGGGTACGGTTGGGCGCGTGTCCCGGCCCACCGGCCCGACGATCGAGCGGACCATCACCGACCTGCTGGAGCGCCGCGACCGCGGCAAGACGATCTGTCCCTCCGACGGCGCCCGCGCCCTGGCCGGCGACGCCGACTTCCGCCCTCTGATGGAGCCCGTGCGCGCCCGGGCGCGGGAGATGGTGGAGCGCGGCGACCTCGAGATCACCCAGGGAGGCCGGGTGGTGGACCCGGAGACCGCGCGGGGAGCGATCCGGCTGCGGCTGCCGGAGCGCTAGCGCTCAGGCCAGCCCGGCCACCACGCTGGCCACTCCCGCCGTCAGTGCCAGGGCCAGCCCCACCGTGCGGAACGTCGTGGCGTCCAGGCGCTCGAACACGGCGCGGCCCAGCGGACGGCCCACCATCACGGCGGCCAGCAGCCCCGTCAACTCGGCGGGCCCCACGTCCCCGAGGCCCAGCTGCCCGCCCGCGACCAGCGCCGCGAGCACCAGCGGCGTGTACAGCAGGAACGTGGCCGACAGGGTGTCCCGCAGCTCGTGCTGGTCAGCCCCGGCGCGCAGCAGATACATGAGCATTGGCGGCCCGTTGATGCCCACGGTGGTAGCCAGCGTGCCGGCCACCACGCCCACGGGTGCCACGGGCCAGCGCCGCGGCGGCCCCTCTGCCGCGGGCCTGCCGCGCAGCTCGAGGCTCGCCGCCGCGACCACGGCCACGCCCACGGCCACCTGGAGGACCGGCTTCTCCACCGCCCGCAGGATCAGGATGCCGGCCGCCAGCCCGGGGATGCCCCATGCCGCCAGCGGGATCGCGTCGCCCCAGCGGATGTCCACGTCCCGGCGCTCGGTCAGCAGCACGAGCGCGCTCAGCAGGGTGGCCAGGAGCACGAGGATCGTGAGCGCATCCCCCGGCCCGAGCACCGCGAACATCACGGGCGCGGTGACCAGGGCAAAGCCGAACCCCGTTGCGGACTGCAGCACCGCTCCGACCAGGACGGCCAGGCTCACGAGGGCCACGCTCATGCCACTAGCCTGACCCACCGTGACCCGGCGGCGCGTCGTGGCCGACGCTCAGTAGGCCAGGATCTCGACCCGGTTGCCCCACGGGTCGTCGGTGTAGAAGCGGCGCCGGTCACCGAGGCGATCGTCCCAGCGCACCTCCGAGCCCGACTCCACCAGCCGGCCCGCGATGGCGTCCAGCTGCCCCGGGTCGACCCGCAGCGCCGGGTGGGCGCGGGTGGCGGCGGCGAAGTCCTCGTACTCCAGGACGTGCAGCTGGCCGTCGCCGAGCGCGAACCATGCGCCCGCCCGCTCGATGCCCTCGGGCTTGGGGATCTCGGGCAACCCGATCACCTGGCCGTAGAAGCGGCGCGCGTCGCCCGCCCCGCCCTCGGGCGCCGCCACCAGCACGTGGTCCAACCCCGCGGCCGCGCCCTCGACGGCGCGGGTGAACACGATCCGGTCGTGGCCCGGACCGGCGTAGTCGGCCACCCTCTCGGCCGCCATGCCGAGCGCGGTGTGAAAGCCGATCGACATCTCGTTGGTCGGGGTGGTGATGGCCTTGAGCGATGTGGCGCCGCGCTCGCGCGCCAGCGCCTCGAACTCCTGCCACAGCCGCGTGGCCAAACCCTGGCGGCGCTGCTCGCCCCGCACGCCGACGAGGTGCACGTAGCCCACGGTGCCCGCCACGAAGCCGAACAGGTAGCCCACCAGCTGGCCGTCGTCGTGCAGCGCCACCGACGTGTCGGCGAACTCGTGCACCAGCACGGGATGGTGGGCCGGCCGCAGATCGCGCGCACCCCAGAACTCCTCGTGCTCCTCGAGGATCGTGGCGTAGTCGGCGGGCGTGGGCCGGCCGACGTTCACTTGGGCTTGCGCTCTTCGGGCACCACGCTGCCGGCGTCGCTGGCGATGGCCGCCGGCGGCCACGGGCCCATCCAGTTGTCGCGCGCGCCGTCCACCGTGATCACCGAGCCGGAGGTGAAGTCGCCCGCGGGCGAGGCCAGATAGGCCACCAGCCACGCCAGCTCCTCGGGCTCGCCCATCCGCTGCTGCGGGACGCTGGCGGCCACGCCGTCCACGATCTGCTTCGGGTACTTGGTCAGCAGCGTGTCGGTGGCGAACTGGCCCGCGGCCAGCGCGTTGAGCTTGATGCCGAAGCGCGCCCACTCCACGGACAGCGTGCGCATCATGTTCTCGACCGCCGCGCGGGCGGCGCCGGAGTGCGCCATGCCCGGCATGCCGTTGTGGGGCGACAGGGTCACCGACAGCACCTTGCCGCCCTCCGCCGGGATCATGGCCTTGGTGGCCACCGCGTGGGTCATCAGCCAGGTGCCCTCCACGTTCAGGCGCATGACGGTGCGAAAGCCCTTGAGGTTGATGTCCTCGGCCGGGGTCAGGTACTGCCCGCCCGCGTTGTTCACCAGCAGGTCGATCTTGCCGTGGCGTTCCAGCACCCCGTCCACCAGCCCGGCCACCTGGTCCTCCTCGCGGATGTCGCATTGGACGGCGTTGAAGCGCTCCCCCGCCAGCTCCGCCGTCTCGGTCAGCGGCTCCTCGCGGCGCCCGCAACCCACGACCGTCATGCCCAGCCGCGTCAGCTCCAGCGCGGTCTCGCGGCCCAGGCCCGAGCCGGCGCCGCTGATGATCCCGACCTGGCCGTCCAGCAGGCCGTCGCGGAAGATCCTCGAACCGCCCGTCACTTCCCCTTCCAGTTCGGCTCGCGCTTCTCCATGAACGCGGTCACGCCCTCCACCACGTCCTCGGTCGAGAGCGCCATCGAGAGGTTGCCGCGCAGGTAGTCGAGCGCGTCCATGAACGCCATGTCCTGCTGGCGGAACATCGCGTCCTTGCCCATGCGCATCAGCAGCGGGGACTTGGCGGCCAGCTTGGCGGCCCAGTCGTCCACCGCGGCGTCCAGCTCGGCCGCGGGCACCACCTTGTTCACGATCCCGATCCGCTCCGCCTCCGCCGCCGTGATCCGCTCGCCCAGCAGCAGCAGCTCGGTGGTCTTCTTGCGCGGCACGTTGCGGTAGATCAGCGCCATGATCATGAACGGGAACACGCCCACGTTGATCTCGGGCGTGCCGAACCCGGCGTCCTCGGAGGCCACGATCAGGTCGCAGGCCAGCGCCAGTCCCAGCGCGCCGGCCAGCACGTGACCGTTCGCCTTGCAGATGGTGGGCTTGCCCAGCTCGCCGATGAGCTGGAACAGCGCCGGGAAGCGCTCGGTGCCGAGGTGCTTGTGGATCAGCGGCACGTCGGCCGCGAAACCGTCCAGGTTGCCGCCGGCCGAGAACACCTTCTCGTGCGAGCTGGTCAGCACCACCGCGCGCACGCCCTCGTCGTCGCGGGCCAGCTCGAACGCCTCGATCAGCCCGTCGAGGGTCTCGTTGCCAAGCGCGTTGCGGGTGTCGGGATCGTCGAGCGTGATGGTGGCCACAGCGTCCGCGACCTCGTAGAGCACCTTCGCGTCCTCAGCCATCCGTGCCGTCCCCCCTCACCTCTCCGATCACCGCGAGGATCGTCCCCGCGTCCACCTGGTCGCCCTCGGCCACGCGCAGCTCCTCCAGCGGCCCGGCCACCGGCGCGACGATCTCGTGCTCCATCTTCATCGCCTCGATGACCAGCAGCGGCTGGCCCTTCTCCACCTCGTCGCCCGCGGCGGCCAGCACCTTCCACACCGAGCCGGGCATGGGCGAGGCCAGCGATCCCGCGGCCGCCGCATCCTCGATCTGCGGATGGCGCGGCTGCTCGACCAGCGACAGCTGGCCCGCGTCGCAGTTCACGTGCACGGCGCCGCCGGGCTCGGCGTGCACGCCGAAGCGGCGCCGGTGGCCGCCGGCCTCCAGGTCGACATGGTCGGGCGCGGCGTCGTGCAGCACCGCGCCGCCGATCTCGTCGCCGTCCACCCGGAGCGTGACCAGGCGGTTGACCCGGTCGAAGGCGTACGCCACGACCACCTCGCGGTCGCCGTCGGCGAACGTGACCTCGTGCGGCGCGGCGGGCACGTTGCGCCAGCCGCTGGGCGCGGACGCCAGCAC
>DASQLM010000027.1:0-8077 GCA_035630015.1 Thermoleophilaceae bacterium
CTCGACCTGGTCGGGGTCCGGCAGCGACCGGATCAGGCGCGTGGCACCCACCTGGCCCAGGGCCGACCCGTCCACCGACGCGAGCACCAGCGTCTTCTCCGACGGGCGGCCCTCGAACACCCGGGCCAGCTCCATCAGCGCAGCGGTGTCCGACGCGCTGCCGGCCGCGTCGGGCACGCCGGACGCGTCGCGGTCGGCCACCACCACGATCTGCTTTCCGGTCTCGCCCGCCCGCCGGCCGATCACGTTCACCAGCTGCTTCTCGTCGCGCTCGAAGCGGTCGACCTCCACCGTGAACCCGCGCTCGCGGAAGGCGCGGGCCACCTCCGCCGCGGCCCGCCGGTCACCGGGGGTGCCGGCGCGGCGGTCGCGGGCGCTGTCCACCAGCCGGTTGGCGGTGGTGGCCGCGCCGGCGCCCTCGAAGACCACGTCCGCCGGCAGGCCCTGCTCCAGCTCCTTCGGGCTGCTCTGGAGCGAGAACATGACCAGTACCACCGCCAGGATCGCGGGCACGAAAGCCACCCGGTAGATCCGTGGCTCGATCAATGCGTGGGGCCCCTCACCGTCCTCAACCTACAATCTGGCTCAGGCGTGCTCGTCCTTACCGGGCGACGGCCCACCCCAATGGCGACTCAGCCCCCCCGCATCCTCCTGGTGGACGACGAGCTCTCGGTGCAGAAGCTGCTGGGCTATCCCCTGCGCAAGGACGGCTACGACGTGGTGCCCGCACTGGACGGGCGCGAGGCCATCGAGGCGGTACGAGACCAGCGCTTCGACCTCGTGGTGCTGGACCTGATGCTGCCGCACGTGAACGGGCTGGAGGTGTGCCGGCGTCTGCGGGCCACGAGCTCGGTGCCGATCATCATGCTGACCGCCCGCGACGAGGAGTCGGACAAGGTCCAGGGCCTGGAGCTGGGCGCCGACGACTACATCACCAAGCCCTTCTCGGTGCGCGAGTTCCGCAGCCGCGTGAAGGCGGTGCTGCGCCGGGCCGAGCTGGCCAAGGGCGAGGAGCCGAGCGAGGCACCGATCGAGGACGGCGACCTGCGCATCGACTTCGAGAAGCGGGCGGTGACGCACGGCAGCGAGGACGTCTCGCTGACCTACGTCGAGTTCGAGATCCTGGCCGCGCTGGCCCGCAACCCCGGCCGTGTCTACAACCGGATGGTGCTCCTCGAGCGGGTGTGGGGCGACGCCTCCTACCGCGACCCGCGCACGGTCGACGTGCACATCCGCCACCTACGCGAGAAGCTCGAGCGGGATCCGAAGGTGCCCGAGCTGATCCTGACGGTCCGGGGTGTGGGCTACCGCTTCAGAGACCGATGAGGCTACGGCGCCCTCGGCTGGGGTCGCTGCGCAACAAGCTCATGCTGCTGATCCTGGGCGTCACCGCCAGCGCGTTCGGGGTCGTCTACTTCTTCGTGGTGCCCCAGCTGGCCTCGAGCCTGGAGGACGCCAAGCTGGACGAGCTGACGCGCGCGGCCACCAGCTCCGGGCCGGCGCTGGAGGATCTGATGCGCGACAGCGACGCCACCGCCCGCACGCTGGACCGGCGGGTGCGGGCGGTGGCGGACTCCGCGGGCGCCCGGGTCACGCTGTTCGGCGTCCAGCGCTCCGGCGGGCGCCCACGGCGCGCGCCTGAGCGCTTCTTCGTGATCACCGACTCGCGCGAGCAGCGGTCGGTGCCCCGCAACGACCGGCTCCTGGCCCGCACCGCACGCACCGGGACGCTCGGCCGCGCCAGCGCGACGGTGGGCGGCGAGCCGATGGGCGAGCTGGCCCAGCCGCTGCGCTTCCGCGGCCGGGTCTACTGGGTGGCGCTGTATTCGCGCAGCCTCGAGGACGTGGACGAGACCGTGGCGTTCATCCGCAACCGGCTGCTGCTGGCCAGCGCGGCGGCGCTGCTGGTAGCGCTGATCGGCGGCTACCTCGTGGCCCAGGCGCTGTCGCGGCGCGTGCGGCGGGTCGAGCAGGCGGCCGAGCGGGTTGCGGCCGGCCATTTCGTCGACCCGCTGCCGGTGGACTCCAAGGACGAGCTGGGCCAGCTGACCCGCGCGTTCAACGAGATGCAGTTGCAGCTGCGCCAGGTGGACGTCGCGCGCAAGGAGTTCGTGGCCACCGCCTCGCACGAGCTGCGCACGCCGATCTTCTCGCTGGGCGGGTTCCTCGAGCTGCTGCGCGACGAGGACCTGGACGAGGAGACCCGGCGCGAGTTCCTGGACACCGCCTTCGAGCAGACCGAGCGGCTGCAGAGGCTGGCGGTGAACCTGCTGGACCTGTCGCGCCTGGACGCCGGCTCGATGAAGCTCGACCGCCAGGGGGTGGATCTGTCCGCGCTGGCGCTGGAGGTGATCGGAGAGTTCCGGCCCGCCGTGCAGCGCCACGAGACCAAGCTGGAGATGCGCCTGCCGGCCAGGGTACGGGCCACCTGCGACCGGGAAAGGGTGGCTCAGATCATGCGTATCCTGCTCGACAATGCGCTGCGCCATACGCCCGAGGGCACGCACGTGACGGTGTCCGCGGGCCGCGCGGACGGCGCCATCAGCCTGACCGTGGCCGACGACGGCCCGGGCCTGCCCGACCGCGGCCAGGTGTTCGAGCGCTTCTACACCGGAGACGCCACACGCGGCGCCGGGCTGGGGCTGGCCATCGCCCGCGAGCTGGCCGAGCACATGGAGGGTTCGCTGCGCGCCGAGTCCAACGGCAGCGGCTCGGCGTTCACCCTGCGCCTGCCGGCGTACGTGGGACGGCCGGTCACGTGACCGCGCGCCCTGCGGCGGCCCTGGCCGCCGCGGTGGCGGCGGCCGCCTTGGCGTCGGGCTGCAGCCTCGGCGGGGACGACGTGGGCGACAGCTCGCCGCGCGACGTGCGCACGACCAAGGTGCAGGTGGTCGAGGGGCTGGGCAAGCGCGGGTCGCTGGACGCCGAGGGCCTGTACCGGCGGCTCTCGCCCGGCGTGGTCACCGTGATCTCGTCGTTCGGCGACTCGGCCTCGAGCCTGGGCAGCGACGGGGGCGAGGGCGGGCAGGGCTCGGGCTTCGTCCTGGACGGCGACGGCTACGTGGCCACCAACGCCCACGTGGTCACGGAGGGCAAGCCGCCCGGCACCAAGAAGGCCAGCGAGGTGTACGTGGAGTTCTTCGACGCCAACCGCGTGCCGGCCCGGGTCGTTGGCTACGACCTGAACTCCGACGTGGCGCTGCTGAAGGTCGACCCGGCCGGCCTGCGCCTGACCACCCTCCGCCTGGGCCACTCGGACGACCTGGCGGTGGGCACACCGGTGGCGGCCATCGGCAGCCCGTTCGGCGAGCGCCAGTCGCTGTCGGTCGGCGTGATCTCCGCGCTGGACCGGTCGATCGAGTCGCTGACCCAGTTCCAGATCGGAGACGCGATCCAGACCGACGCCGCCATCAACCCCGGGAACTCCGGCGGCCCGCTGCTGAGCGCACGCGGCCGCGTGCTGGGCATCAACTCCCAGATCAAGTCCGCCAGCGGCGGCGGCGAGGGCGTGGGCTTCGCCGTCCCCGTGGACACGGTCCGGCGGTCGCTGCGCGAGTTGCGCCGCAGGGGCAGCGTCACCTACGGCTACCTGGGCGTGACCTCGCAACCGCTGTACCCGCAGCTGGCGCGGCGGCTGAAGCTTCCGATCACGGCCGGAGCGCTGGTGGTGGACGTGGAGGACGACAGCCCGGCCGACGACGCCGGGCTCAGCCAGGGCGGCGACACCATCGAGTTCCAGGGCCAGTCCGGCATCCCCTCGGACGGCGACGTGGTGGTGGCCGTGGACGGGAGGCGGCTGACGCGCACGGGCGACCTCGCCGACCTGATCGGCCGTCACGGCGAGGGCGACGAGGTCGAGCTCGAGGTCCTGCGCGACGGCAAGCGCCGCACGGTCGAGGTGAAGCTTGGCGAGCGGCCCGAGAAGCCGCCCGAAGGCGGCTAGTGCTCGAGCTGGTGCGCGAGCTGTCGCTGGCGCTGCGCGAGCAGGTGCTGCCCTCGCTGGGCTCGCACGCCGCGCGCGCCCACGACGAGCACGCGGACGGCGCGGGCGGCGACGTGACCTTCGCCATCGATGCCGAGGCCGAGGCGATGCTGGAGCGGTTCCTGGCCGAGCACGCCCCGGACGTGGCCTTCTACTCCGAGGACCGGGGCCTGGTCGAGCCCGCGGGGCCGGCCCGCGCGGTGCTCGTCGTGGACCCCATCGACGGCACGCGGCCGGCGCTGGCGGGCCTGGAGTCGTGCTGCGTGTCCGTGGCCGCCGCGCCGCTGGACCACGAGCCGACCATGGCCGACGTCTCGGTGGGCTGCGTGGTGGAGATCCCGTCCGGTCAGGTGTTCCTGGCCGACCGGGAGCGTGGGCTGGTCGAGGCCCCGCCCGTGCTGCTGAGCGCCAACGAGCGGCTCGACCGGATGTTCTGGACCTACGGCTTCCGCGGCCGGCCGGCACGCGCGCTGACCGAGGTGATCGCCGAGCTGCTGGACGCGTCGTCGGTGGGCGGCGGGACCTTCGACCTGGGCTCGGCCGCTTTCGACATGACCCGGGTGGTCACCGGCCAGCTGGACGCGTACGTCGAGCCCGGGCCGCGGATGGTCGACGACGTGCCGGGCATGCGCGCCGAGTTCGAGCGCGTGGGCGGCGGCGCCGTGTTGAACAACTCACCGTACGACCTGGCCGCGTCGGCGCTGGTGTGCCAGGCCGCGGGAGCGGTCGTGACGGACGCGGACGGCCGCTCGCTGGACGACCGGCTGCTGCTGGGTTCCGGCGCCGAGTTCCAGATGGCGGTGGTGTGCAGCGCCAACCGTGCGCTGCACGACCAGATCCTGGAGGAACTGGACCGTGGTGTGCAGCGACTGGCCGGGCGTATAGATTCCGGCGGCGGATGAGTGTCGACAGCCGTGATGTCTCCCTGGCCATCCCGGCCAAAGCCGGGTACCTGGTGCTCGCGCGCCTGGCGCTGGCCGCCGTCTGCAGGCTGACCCCGTTGCAGGCCACCGAGGTGGCCGACCTCAAGCTCGCCGTGACCGAGGCCGCCGGCGACTTCGTGGCCGAGGAGGAGGACGTGGGGCCCGGCGCCGCCGAGGACGCCGTGCCGGACGGCGACGAGGACCGCGTGGACTTCTCCTTCCGCCTGGAGGACGACCGCCTGGTGATGGAGCTCGCGGGCACCGCGCCCGCCTCCCCGGCCGTCGAGCAGGAGCTCAGCCACGCGATCATCGAGGCCACGGTGGACTCCGTGGACTTCGCGCCGGGCCGCACCGTTCTGGTTAAACACCTCTAGACGGGTAACTTCAAGGCTCCACGTGAGCTCCGAGTCACCCCTCATCCTCGTCTCCAACCGCGGCCCGGCCACGTTCGAGCGCGGCGACGATGGTGAGCTGAGCCCCAAGCGCGGTGGCGGCGGCCTGGTCACGGCCCTGACCGGGCTGGTCCACCACCGCGACGCGCTGTGGATCGCCTCGACCATGTCGGACGAGGACGCCGAGGCGGCGCGCGAGCACGGCAACGAGTCGTTCGAGTGCGAGCTGGACGGCGTCTCCTACGACATCCGCCTGGTCGAGTCCGACGCGGACGCCTACGACCGCTTCTACAACACCGTCGCCAACCCGCTGCTGTGGTTCATCCAGCACTACCTGTGGGACCTGTCCAACGCCCCGGACATCCGGCAGTGGGAGGTGGAGGCCTACTGGGACGGCTACCGGGTCGTGAACCAGGACCTGGCCGACGCGGTGCTGGAGGAGATCGAGGGCGCCGAGGACCCGGTGGTGATGCTGCACGACTACCACCTGTACGCCGCGCCCCGGTTCATCCGCGACGCCCGGCCGGACGTGTTTCTGCACCAGTTCATACATATCCCGTGGACACAGCCCGACGCGTGGCGCGTGCTGCCCCGCGACATTCGCGAGGACATCTTCCACGGCGTGCTGTCCAACGACGTCGTCGCCTTCCACACGCGCTCCTACCGGCGGAACTTCCTGCTCTGTTGCCGGCACCTGTTCGACCTCGAGGTCGACGAGGAGGCGGGCGTCGTGCAGTTCGAGGGACGCGAGATCTGGGTCCGTGCGTACCCGCTGCCGATCTCGGCCGACACCTTCCGGCGCACCGCGCAGCGGGCCAAGGTGCACGAGTACGAGCGCACGATCATGCGGCGCAAGCGCGAGCACCTGATCCTCCGCGTGGACCGCGCCGACCTCTCCAAGAACGTGCTGCGCGGGTTCGCCGCGTTCGACCTGTTCCTGGAACAGCACCCCGAGTTCTTCGAGAAGGTCACGTTCATCGCCCACCTGATCCCCTCGCGCCAGGACGTGGCGGAGTACGCCGAGTACCTCGAGCGGATCGAGGCGCTGGTCGCCGTGGTCAACCACCGCCACGGCACCACCGACTGGATGCCGATCGACCTGCGCCTGCGCGAGAACCTCGACGAGGCGATCGCCGCCTACAAGCACTACGACCTGCTGATGGTCAACGCCATGTTCGACGGCATGAACCTGATCGCCAAGGAGGGGCCGCTGGTGAACGAGCGCCACGGCGTCTCGCTGCTGTCGGAGAACACCGGCGCCCACGAGGAGCTGGCCGAGTTCGCGCTGTCGGTGAACCCGTTCGACGTCCAGGAGCAGGCGGACGCCATCCACGAGGCGCTGACCATGTCGGCCGACGAGCGCGCGCGCCGCGCCGAAGGGCTCAAGAAGGTCGTGCAGGCGCGCGACCCGGGCGACTGGGTCGACGACCAGCTGTCCGACATCGAGGCCAAGAAGCAGGGCGCCGCACCGCAGCCGACCCCCGGCTGATCTCCCCTTGACATACCAGCGGGTATTCGAATACCGTCCGGTATGTGAATGCCACCGCCGCTTCCCTCCCGCCCGGCCCGCGGATGCCCATGCCGCTCCAGACCCTGGGCTGGACCACCCGCACGATGCCCTTCCTGGAGCGGGCCCAGGCCAAGTACGGCGACATGTGGACCATGAAGCTGGCCCAGGAGGGCCCGTGGGTCATGGTCAGCGACCCCGACGTGGTCAAGCAGGTCTTCAAGGGCGACCCGGAGGTGTTCCGGGCCGGGGAGGGCAACGCCATCCTGTCCCCGCTCGTGGGGCACAACTCCGTGCTGACGCTGGACGGCGCGGCCCACATGACCCAGCGCAAGCTCATGCTGCCCCCCTTCCACGGCCGCCGCATGCAGGCCTACGGCGAGCTCATGCGCGAGATCGCCGAGCGCGAGGTCGACTCCTGGCCGGCCGGGGGCTCGATGACGCTCTGGCCGCGGATGCAGGCGATCACCCTCGAGATCATCCTGCAGGCCGTGTTCGGCCTGGACGAGGGGCCACGCCTCGACGCACTGCGCTCGCGCCTGCGCGACGTGCTGGCCGCGTCCACGGCGCCGGTGAGCATGCTGCTGATCGCCATGCTCGGCACCCGCCGGTTCGAGCGGCTCAAGGTGGTCCGGCGCGAGCTCGACCCGGCCGACCAGCTGCTGTTCGAGCAGATCCGCGAGCGGCGCGAGGACCCCGACCTGGACAGCCGCAGCGACATCCTCTCGATGCTGCTCAGCGCACGCTACGAGGACGGCGAGCCCATGTCCGACATCGAGCTGCGCGACGAGCTGGTCACGCTGCTCGTGGCCGGCCACGAGACCACCGCGACCTCGCTGGCCTGGACGATGGAGCGCCTGGTGCGCCACCCCGGCGCGCTAGAGCGCCTGCGCGACGAGGTCGCGGCGGGCGAGGACGAGTACATGGACGCCGTGGTCAAGGAGACGCTGCGCCTGCGACCCGTCCTGCCGGTCGTGGTCCGGCGGCTCTCTCGCGACGCCGAGGTGGGCGGCCGGCTGTTGCCCGCCGGCGTGGCCGTCGCGCCCTGCATCCACCTGGTCCACCGCCGGCCCGACGTCTACCCCGAGCCGTCGCGCTTCCGGCCCGAGCGCTTCCTCGAGCAGCCCGCCGGGACCTACACCTGGATCCCCTTCGGAGGCGGGGTGCGGCGGTGCCTGGGCGCCAGCTTCGCCCTGTTCGAGATGAAGCAGGTCCTGGCCGCGATGGTGTCCAGGATCGAGCCCGCCGCCCCCTCCGACGGCTCCGAGCGCGT
>DASQLM010000028.1:0-21992 GCA_035630015.1 Thermoleophilaceae bacterium
CCCTGACCGAGATCAACCCGCTGATCGTGACGCCGGACCGCGAGGTCAAGGCGCTGGACGCGAAGGTCTCGCTGGACGACAACGCGCTGTTCCGCCACGAGGAGAACAAGGACCTCTCCGACAAGGAGAACCAGGACCCGATCGAGCGGGCAGCCTCCGAGCAGGGCGTGCAGTACGTGAAGCTGGACGGCGACATCGGCATCCTGGGCAACGGCGCCGGGCTGGTCATGTCCACCCTGGACGTGGTGGCCCAGGCCGGCGGCAAGCCCGCCAACTTCCTGGACGCCGGCGGCGGCTCGGACGCCGAGAAGGTCAAGCAGGCCGTCTCGCTGATCCTGGCCAACGACGCGGTCAAGGCCGTGCTGTTCAACATCTTCGGCGGCATCACCCGCTGCGACGAGGTGGCCAACGGCCTGGTGGCGGCGTTCGCCGAGCTCAAGCCCGAGGTGCCGTTCGTGGTGCGCCTGGACGGCACCAACGACGTGCAGGGCCGGGAGATCCTGGAGAACGCCGACCTGCCCAACGTGCACGCGGCCAAGACGATGAACGAGGCGGCCGAGAAGGTCGTCGCGCTCGCCAAGGAGAACAGCTGATGGCCGTCCTGGTCGACGAGAACACGAAGATGGCCACGGCCGGGATCACCGGTCGCGAGGGCAGCTTCCACACGCTGAACAACCGCAAGTACGGCACCAACGTGGTCGGTGGCGTGAACCCCAAGAAGGCCGGCGAGAACGTGGAGGGCATCCCCGTCTTCGCGTCCTGGAAGGACACGGTCGAGGAGACCGGCGCCAACACGGCCATGATCTTCGTGCCGCCGCCGTTCGCCGCGGCGTCGATCCTGGAGGCCGCCGAGGCCGGGGTAGAGCTGGTGATCTGCATCACCGAGGGCATCCCCGCCCACGACGAGCTCAAGGTCTACAACACGCTCAAGCGCGACTTCCCGGGCACCCGCCTGGTGGGCCCCAACTGCCCCGGCATCCTGTCGCCGGGCAAGGCCAGCGTGGGCATCATCCCGGCCTCCTTCTTCAAGGAGGGCAACGTGGGCGTGGTCTCGCGTTCGGGCACCCTGACCTACCAGATCGGCAACGAGCTGGCACAGGCCGGCTTCGGCAACAGCTCGATCGTGGGCATCGGCGGCGACCCGGTGCCGGGCAGTTCGTTCGTGGACATCATCGAGCTGTTCGAGGCCGATCCCCAGACCGAGCTGATCGTGCTCTCCGGCGAGATCGGCGGCGACGCCGAGGAGCAGGCCGCCGAGTACATCGCCGACCACGTGACCAAGCCGGTGGTGGGCTACATCGCCGGCTTCACCGCGCCCCCCGGCAAGACGATGGGCCATGCCGGCGCCATCGTGTCCGGCTCGGCCGGCACCGCGGTCGCCAAGGCCGAGGCGCTGGAGGCCAAGGGCGTGCGCGTGGGGCGCACCCCGACGGAGGTCTCCGAGATCGCCGTCGAGATCCTCGGCAGCTGACTCCGCTGGCGCTTTCCCGCTAGCGCGCCTAGGTTGGCCCCGAACAGGGGTCCACGACACCGGGGGTCGATCATGAAGCAGTCCCACGCGCTCTCACGCGCGCTGACCGTGCTGGCCGTTGCGGCGACCGCGCCGCTCGCGGCGTGCGGCGACGATGAGGAGAAGAGCGGCTCCAGCGCCAAGCCGAACAAGGCCGCGTTCGAGCTCAAGCCGGCGGGTAAGAACGCCTCCCTGACCGGCCCGAAGACGATCAAGGCCGGCGTGGCCGAGATCACCCTCAAGAACTCGACAAAGGACGGCGGCGGCCTTCAGCTCCTCCGGGTGGAGGGCGACCACTCCAAGGAGGAGGTCTTCGCCAAGGGCGAGGCCTGGGGCGACAAGAACAAGCCGTTGCCGGAGTGGCTCTTCCTCGAGGGCGGGGTCCCGAACACCGGCCCGGGAAAGTCGGACTCCGTGACGCAGACGCTCACGCCGGGCAAGTACTACGCCGCCGACCTGGAGTCCAACGCAGCGGAGGAGTTCGAGGTGACCGGCGACGGTAAGGACCAGGTCGAGGCGCCTGCGGCGACCATCGACGCGACCGAGTACAGCTTCAAGGCCTCGGGGCTGAAGGCCGGCAAGTCCGAGGTCCTGTTCGACAACAACGGTGGCCAGCCGCACTTCGTGGTCGGCCTGCCGATGAACCCCGGCGCGACGATCTCGGACGTGCGCACGTTCTTCAAGGAGGAGAAGGGCAAGCCGCCGTTCAGCGAGCAGGGCGGCTTCGACACGGCGGTCAGCGAGGGCAACCGCAAGCAGGTGGTCAACCTGAACCTCAAAAAGGGCAAGTACGTGCTGGCGTGCTTCATCCCCGACCGCCAGGGCGGCCCGCCGCACGTGGCCAAGGGCATGGTGTCCGAGGCGGTGGTCGAGTAGGGCGCTAGCGCCCGCCGGGCACGTCCGCCAGCGGCACCCGCAGCACGCTCTGCCCGCTGTGGGCGGAGTTGCCGTCGGACGGCTCGCGGGAGACGTCGATGGAGCGGTAGCGGCGGTAGTCGCCGGGCAGCCGCGCGCGCAGGTCGAACGTGCCGCGCGCGGTCCCGGCGACCGAGCGCGCGTCGGTGACCGAGTCGTAGAGCCAGACCACGTAGCCGCCGCTGGGCGGGTCGGGCAGGCCCTTGACGGCGATCGAGAGACGCGGGCTGTCGCCGCCGCTGATGGCGGCCTTGCCCGTGGCCTTCGATCCGGCGACCGGGTCGAGTGCGCCGTCGCCGCCGCGGTCGGCTGCGGGCGGGGAAGCGGGCTCGGTGACCGGCTCGTCGTCATCGCCCGTGAGCGCCAGGATCACGACCACGACCAGGGTGATGGACAGCCCGCCGAGCAGGGCGAGCATGAACCGGCTCTGGCGGGGCTGCTCGGGGACGGGCTCCGGTTCGGGTTCCGGTCCGGGCTCGGGCTCGGGCTGAGTTTCGGGCGTGGGCGGTGGCTCCTCGCCCTCGTCGCGCCAGCGCGCGGACGGCAGGTCGTGCATCGTGGCCAGCACCGACTCCGGGCTGTCGCCGATCAGGACGGCGACCCGGTCGAGGGCCTCCTCGCGCTTGATCAGCACGTGCGAGATCTCGACCCCCAGCAGGTCGGCGATGTCCTCGTCGCTGACCTCGCGCACGACGGAGAGCTCCAGGAGCGCCCTGTCCTCCGCGCCCAGTTCCTGCAGGGCAATCTCGACTAGGTTCCGATTCACCATCTACTCTCTGGTCTGATGCGCGCGCCGAGGCGACCCCCCTGCCCTGCCGGCATAGTCGTCTCCCTGACGATCCTACTTTCGCTGGCGGGCGCCACCGAGGCGGCGGCCGCCACCCAGGTGCGTTTCCTGCACGCCCTCCCGGGCGGGCCGACGGCCGATCTGGCCGTCAGCGGCGGCTCCGGCGGCGCGGTCACCCTGCGCGGCGTGGGCTTCGCGAAGGTGTCGTCACCGCAGCGCGGGCCTTCCGGCGCCGTGACCGTGACGCTGACGGCCGGCGGCAAGAAGGTGGGCTCAGCCAAGCAGACGCTGGCCGACGGCGGCAGCTACACGATCGTCGCGGAGAAGGGCAGCGGCTCGGCGCCGCGCTTCCGCGTCTACCGCGCGGGCAAGCCGGTGGCCGGCAAGGCCGAGGTCCGCGCGGTGCACGCGGCCCCCGAGGTCGGCCGGGTGTCGATGACCCTCAGCGGCCAGGAGTGGGGCACGGTCGGCTACGGCCAGGACACCGGCTACAAGCCCGCGGACCCCGGCACCTACGACCTGACCGCCAGCAAGCCGGGAATGAAGGGCACGGTGGCCAGCCAGAAGGCCGTGACCGCCACCGCCGGCACGGCGGCCACCGCCTACGCGGTCGGCAGCGCCGGCGAGCCCACCCGCTTCGTGCTGGTGCAGGACGCCGTGGCCGCCCCCTCCGGCGGGCCCGCGACCGGCCTGGGCGGCATGGCCGGCTCCGACGGCGCGCCCTGGCTGGCCGCACTCCTCGCCGCGCTCGCGGCGGGCACGCTGGGCGGGCTGCTGTACACCCGCGCGCCGCGCGGCCGTGCCCGCGGCTGAGCAGCCTCCGCGTCGCAGCCGGCGGGGCCTGGCGCTGGCCGTGGCGCTGCCGGCGCTGGTGGCGGGCGGAGCGGTCCTCTGGACCGGCGCCCGCGAGGACGGCGACGACCGCCCGCCGGCGGTGACCACACGCTCGGACGCCTCGCCCCGCACCCTGGGCGCCCGCGCCAGCCGCGCCCTGCGGCCCGTCGTGGCCACATCCGGGCGATCGGGCGTGCGCGGCAACGAGCTCGAGGATCTGGCCGGCGGGGTGCGGCCGGCGGTGCCCGACCGGATCGACATCCCGGCCGCGCGGGTGGACACGGTCGTCGACTCGGTGGGCACGGTGCGCGGAGGCGCGATCCGGGTGCCCAGCCTGGGGCGCGCCGGCTGGTACGACGGCGGGCCGCGGCCGGGGGAGCCGGGGCGGGCCGTGATCATCGGCCACCTGGACACCGAGCGGGGCCCGGGCCTGTTCGCGCGCGTGCCGTCGCTGCGCACGGGCGAGGCCATCAGGATCACCGACCGGCGCGGGCGGCTGCACAGCTATCGCGTGGTCGGGCGCGCGCAGGTGCGCAAGGACCGCTTCCCCACCGCGGCGGTCTACGGAGGGGGCGGGCGCTCGGCACTGGTGCTGGTCACCTGCGGCGGCCCGTACGATCAGAAGACCGGCTACCGCGACAACATCCTGGTCTACGCGCGCTCGGTAACGTCAGGCGCGTGACCCCAGCCGACAGCATCTCACTCGCCCGCGGAGCCCCCTCGCTGGACATCGTGGCGGTCGACGACCTGCGCGCCGCCGCCGATGCCGCCTTCACCAAGGACCCCGCCGGGGCCTTCTCGTACGGCACATCGGCGGGGTACAAGCCGCTGGTGGAGTGGATCGCCGCGCGCCAGGACGTGACCCCCGAGCAGGTGATCGCCACCAACGGCTCGATGCAGGCCGACGCGTTCCTGTTCAGCGCGCTGGTGTCGCCGGGCGACCTGGTCGTGGTCGAGGCCCCCAGCTACGACCGCACGCTGCTGGCCCTGCGCCAGCTGGGCGCCGAGTTCCTGGCCATCCCGCTGGAGGACGACGGCATCGACGTGTCGGCGCTGGAGAGCGCCCTGGAGGGCGGCGCGCGGCCCAAGCTGGCCCACATCATCCCCAACTTCCACAACCCCGCCGGCTGCACGCTGTCGCGCGAGAAGCGCGAGCGGCTGGTGGCGCTGGCCGAGCAGTACGACTTCGTGCTGTTCGAGGACGACCCGTACGTGGAGCTGCGGTTCGCGGGCGAGGCCGAGCCCACGATGCTGTCGCTGGACGCCTCCGACCACGTGGTCTACGCGTCGTCGTTCTCGAAGACGGTCTGCCCCGGCATCCGGGTGGGCTACCTGGCCGGCCCGGCGCAGCTGATAGCCGACATCCGCAAGCAGGCCACCGGCGTGTACATCTCGCCGAACATGGTGGCCCAGTCGATCGTGGCCGAGTTCTGCCACTCGGGCGCCATCGAGCGCTCGATCGAGACGGTCAAGAGCGCTCTGCTCGAACGCCGCGACGTGCTGTGCGCGGCGCTGGAGCGCGAGCTACCCGAGGCGAAGTTCGTGGTGCCCCAAGGGGGCTACTTCCTGTGGGTCGAGCTGCCCGAGGAGACCGACGTGGCCGCCATCGCCGAGCTGGCCAAGGAGAAGGGCGTGGTGTTCGTCAAGGGCACCGACTTCCTGCTCGAGGGCGGCGAGAACGCGCTCCGGATCGCCTACTCGGGCGTGCCCGCGGACCGGATCGACGAGGCCGTCGAGCGGCTGGCGTCGGCCTACCGCGAGCTCTCCGGCGCCGCCGCGTAGGTTTAGCCCCCACCCGAGTTAGGGAACCCTAACTGCGTTAGACCCCGACGCAGACTGGACTTCCCTTGGCCCTGAAGACCGCGGCTGCCGCGATTGCGTGCGCCCTGATGATGCTGACCGCCGCGTGCGGCAGCGACCCCTCCTCCGACCCCGCCTCAGGCGGTGACAGCTCGTTCAAGCCCGTGACGATCAAGCACAAGTTCGGCACGACGAAGATCGACTCCGCGCCCAAGCGCGTGGTCACCGTGGGCTTCAACGACCACGAGTTCGTGCTGCCGCTGGGCGTGAAACCCGTGGGCATCCGGGACTGGGTGGGCGTTGGCCCCGTGACCAAGGTTCCGTGGGCCAAGGACGAGCTGGCCGAGCTCGACCCCAAGCCCAAGGTGCTGACGCGCAACGACCTGAACGTGGAGCAGGTGGCGGCGCTCAAGCCCGACCTGATCATCGGGGTCTTCGGCGGCATGACCAAGCGCGAGTACGAGACGTTGTCGAAGTTCGCGCCGGTGGTGGCCCCGCCCAAGCAGTACGTGGACTTCGGCGTGCCGTGGCAGGAGCAGGCGCTGATCACGGGCCGCGCGGTGGGCAAGGAGAAGCAGGCCGAGAAGCTGGTGGCCGACCTCGAGGGCCGCTTCGACAAGGCTCGCGAGGAGCACCCGGAGTTCGAGGGCAAGGCCGGGATCGTGCCGTACGCCTTCGAGCCTGGGAAGTACGGCGCCTACGCCAGCGAGGACCTGCGCAGCCGCTTCATCACCGAGCTGGGCTTCAAGACGCCCAAGAAGGTGGACGAGCTGGCCGGCAAGGAGTTCTACGTGGAGTTCAGCGGCGAGCGGTTCCGGCTGATGGATCAGGACGCGGCTCTGATGTACGGCGGGCCCCGCGCCAAGCGCAAGGAGATCCAGGGCGACAAGCTCTACAGCCGCCTGGACGCCGTCAAGGAGGGCCGCGTGGTGTACATGGACAACGAGGACGCCCTGCTGGGCGCCGTCGGCCTGTCCAGCCCGCTGAGCCTGCCCTACGCGCTCAAGGAGGCCGTGCCCCGGCTGGCCGCCGCGGTGGACGGCAAGCCCGAGACGAAGGTGGAAGAGGTGGAGTAGCCGCTCAGTGGCTGGGCCGGATGTTCTGGTTCAGCGCGAACACGTTGTGCGGGTCCCAGCGGTCCTTGACCGCAACGAGCCGCCGGTGGGTCCGGTCGCCGTAGAACCTGGCGACCCGGTCCCCGGCGTCCTCGGAGACGAAGTTGGGGTGCGCAGCCCCGTGCCCGTAGGGCTCCATCGCCGACGCGAAGGCGGCGGTCCAGGCGCGGTTGACCACGGTGTCCGCGGGGTCGGGCCACAGCGACAGCGCGTGGTAGACCCAGCCGGCATCGCGGTTGGACAGCGCCGTCTCGTGCTCGACAACGCGGGCGTACGCGCCGCCCAGCGGCTGGATCAGCACCACCGTCGTGGGTGACGGCACCAGCGCGGCCACCTCCAGGCCGTCGCTGATGGCTTGGTCGGGCAGGTCGTCCAGGAAGCCGGCCTTCCAGTAGTTCTGCATCCCGGACGGGTTGCCCTCGTCGAGCATGGACTGCAGCGCCGCGTAGGGCATCGGGCCGACCACGTCGGCCACCGGCTCCAGGCAGCGCAGCGGGGCGGCCAGCTCGGCGGCTCTGTCCAGGTCGCCGAAGGCGGCCACCACCAGGTTCAGCACCGGCTCCCCGACCAGGTCCTCGGGCACGAACGGCGCGGGCGGGGCCAGCTGCAGCGCCGCGCAGCCGCCCAGCTCGTCGGGCGCGGCGCGCATGATGTCGCGGTAGGCCGCCAGCACCTCCGCGGCGCGCTCCCACTCGAACACCAGCATGCCGCCGAACACCATCGGCCCCACCGGGTGCAGCGCCAGCTCGAACTCGGTGACCACGCCGAAGTTGCCGCCACCACCGCGCAGGCCCCAGAACAGGTCGGGGTGCTCCGACGCGCTGGCGTGCACGGTCCGGCCGTCGGCGGTGACCACCGTGGCACCCAGGAGGTTGTCGGCGGTCAGGCCGTGCATGCGCTCCAGCCATCCCGAGCCCGACCCCAGCGTCAGGCCGGCCACGCCGGTGTCGGAGATCCGGCCGCCGGTCACGGCCAGGCCGTGGGCCTGGGTTGCGGCGTCCAGCTGCGCCCAGGTCAGGCCGGCGCCGGCGCGGACGGTGCGGGCGTCCGGGTCCACCTCCGCCCGCCGCATCGGCCGCACGTCCACGACCAGGCCGTCGTCCACCACGCCGTAGCCCGCGCCTGAGTGGCCCCCGGCGCGGACGGCGATGGACATGTCGTGGCCGCGCGCGTGCGCCACCGCGGCGGCCACGTCGGTGGCGTCGCGGGCCTGCGCGATCAGCCCGGGGTGGCGGTCGATCGCGCCGTTGAAGATCCTCCGCGCGCCGTCATACCCCTCGCTGCCGGGCGTCAGCACCGTCCCGGAGAAGCGTTCGATGTGGTCGGCGGTCAGCGGCACGGTGCCTCCTGGTCGGACGGGTTCCGCCAGGGTGCCCCCGCCCGCTCATCCGCGCAAATCGCGGCGGCGCCCGCGCGGCAGGCACAGCGGCGTGCCCGCGACCGGGTGGGGGACCACCTCGGCCTCCACCCCGTAGACCGCCCGCACCATCTCCACGTCGACCACGTCACCCGGCGCGCCCTGGCGGTAGATCCGCCCGGACCGCATGGCGATCAGCTCGTGGGCGTAGCGGCACGCCTCGTTCAGGTCGTGCAGGACCATCACCACCGTCCGCCCGTCGCGCTCGTTCAGCTCCTCGAGCAGGTCCAGCACCTCGACCTGGTGGGCCAGGTCGAGGTAGGTGGTGGGCTCGTCGAGCAGCAGCAGCTCGGTGTCCTGGGCCAGGGCCATGGCCACCCAGGCGCGCTGGCGCTGGCCACCCGAGAGCTCGTCGAGGGAGCGCCCGCGCAGATCGGCGATGCGGGTGGCCTCCAGCGCCCACTCCACCTTCTGCTGGTCCTCCTCCGACCACTGCTGGAGGAAGGTCTGGTGCGGGTAGCGCCCGCGCGAGACCAGGTCCTCGACCGTCACGCCCTCGGGGGCCACCGGGCTCTGGGGCAGCAGGCCCAGGCGCCGGGCCAGCCGGCGCGTGGGGATCGAGGCGATGGCCTGGCCGTCCAGGGTGATGGCACCCGAGCGCGGCTTGAGCAGCCGCGCCAGGCCCCGGAGCAGGGTCGACTTCCCGCACGCGTTGGCGCCCACGATCGCGGTCAGCCGGCCCGACATGACGTCGAGGTCCAGCTCGTGCACCACCGGCGTGCCGTCGTAGGACAGGGTCAGCTTCTGCGTGGACAGGCCCATCTCAGGCCGGCCCCCGGGCGCGGTTGGCCCGGAACAGCAGGTAGAGGAACACCGGAGCGCCGAGCACCGAGGTCACGACGCCCACCGGCATCTCCGTGGGCGCGAACACGATCCGGCCCGCCACGTCCGCGGCGGGCAGCAGCGCGGCGCCGCAGAGGGCGGCCGCGGGCATGACCGCGGCGCCGTGCACGCCGGTCAGGCGGCGAGCGATCAGGGGCGCGACGAAGGCCACGAACGCCACCGGCCCGGCGGCCGCGACACCGACCGCCGCCAGGGCGGCGCCCACCGCCACGAGACCCAACCGCGTGCGCTCGACGTTCACGCCCAGGGCCCGGGCGGTCTCGTCGCCCAGCGCCAGCGCGTCCAGCGCCCGGCCCAGCACCGCAACCGCCGGGGTCAGCACCACCAGCCCCGCCAGCAGCGGCCAGAAGTCCGCCCACGTGCGCAGGTTCACGCTGCCCACGAGCCAGCTGTAGGCCTCCTGGATCTGCTCGACCCGGCCCTGGATCAGGACGAAGGCGATGCCCGCCACGCACAGCGCCGAGATGCCGATGCCCACCAGCACCAGCCGGAACGGCGACAGGCCGTCGCGCCACGCCAGCGCGTACATCAGCGCGGTGGCGCCCAGCGCGCCCGCGAACGCCGCCAGCGGGGCCAGCGACGGCGAGGCGCCGAGCACGAACGCGGACACGCCGGCGAAGGCGGCGCCGCTGGTCACTCCGATCACGTCCGGGGAGGCCAGCGGGTTGCGGCCGAAGGTCTGGAAGATCACGCCCGACATGGCCAGCGCGGCTCCGGCGAAGGCGGCCACCAGCGCGCGCGGGAGCCGGAGGTCCAGCACGATCACGTTCGTGGCCTCGTCGCCGAAGCCGACGAGCGCGGACAGCACGTCGGTCAGCGGCAGGCCGAACTCGCCGTAGGCCACGTCGCCGGCGACGGCCAGGATCGTCGCCGCCAGCAGGCCCGCGGTCACGCCCGCCAGCCGGCCGTCGACGCGCGCCGAGACGCCGGCGCGGCGGGAGCGCAGGACCAGCGCGCTCACAGCTCGGCCAGCTTCCGGCGGCGGACGAGGGCGATGAAGACCGGCACGCCCAGCACGGCCATCACGATGCCCACCTGGACCTCGTCGGGACGGGCCACCAGCCGGCCCACCACGTCGGCGACCATGATCAGGATCGCGCCGATCAGGATCGAGTACGGCACCACCCAGCGGTAGTCGGCGCCCACCACCCCGCGGGCGATGTGGGGGACGATCAGGCCCACGAACGCGATCGGCCCGGCCACCGCCACGGCGCCGCCCGAGAGCAGCACGAACGACGCCACGAGCGCCGCGCGGGTGCGTGCCACGCGCTGGCCCAGCGCCTGGGCCACGTCCTCCCCGAGCGCGAGCGCGTTGAGCGCCCGGCCGGCCAGGAGCGCTCCCAGGAGGCCGATGGCCATGAACGGCCCGGCCACGGCCAGCGTGTCGAGGTCGCGGCCGGCCACCGAGCCCACGACCCAGAAGCGGAACTCGTTCAGCGTCTGCGCGTCGGCCACGATCACGGCCGAGGTCAGCGCCGCGAACAGGGCGGCCACGGCGGCCCCGGCCAGGGCGAGGTTGATCGGCGCCGCGCGGGCACCGGGCCCGGCCGCCCCGAGCACGTACACGGCGAAGCCCGAGACCACGGCGCCCAGGAAGGCGAACCACACGAAGCCGATCGCCGTGCTGATGCCCAGCACGAAGATGGCGGCGACCACGAAGAAGGAGGCCCCCGCCGAGATGCCCAGGATGCCCGGATCGGCCAGCGGGTTGCGGGTCATGCCCTGCCCCACCGCTCCCGCGGCGCCCAGGCACGCCCCCACCGCCAGCGCCACCAGCGTGCGCGGGCCGCGTACGTCGCGCACGATCACCTGGGCGTCCGAGTCGTCGAAGCCGGTGAAGGCACCCACGACGTCGCCCAGCGGGATCGAGAGCGAGCCCAGGGCCAGTGAGGCCAGCCCGGCCAGCACCACGCCGGCCATCAGCGCGGCCAGGCCCGCGGTCGGTTTGAGCGCGCCCGTCACGGGCGCCATGCTAGTTAGGGCAGCCTAATGAAGGCTACCGGCCCCAGTGTTCCTTGGCGAGCACCAGGTGCTCGGGCAGCGCGGTGCGCTGGGGCGGCGACGGGTCGGCGATGACCGAGACGGTCTCGGCGACGCTGCGCGTGACGGCCAGGCGCCTGCCCTCGACGTCGAAGGCCACCTCGTCGTCCCCGCTCTCGCTGAGGGTGCCCTCCTGGCCCGGGGTCAGGCCCGCGTCCATCAGGTAGTGCAGCAGGTCCTCGGCCTCGTTCTCGAAGCGCAGGACGGTGACCTTGGCGCCCTCCTCCACGTCGGCCAGGGGCACGCCCTCGATGCGCTCCTTGGTGAAGATCGGGTGCCCGTGCGGACAGGTCTTCACGTCGCCGATGGCCTTGAGCATGCGCTCCTCGACCGTGGGCGACATCCAGTGCTCGAGCTTCTCGGCCTCCTCGTGCACCTGGTCCCACGGGATGTCGAAGACGTCGGTCAGGAACCGCTCGATCAGGCGGTGGCGGCGCACGATGCCCTCGGCGTGCTCGCGTCCGTTGTCGGTGAATGACAGCGACTTGTCGCTGGCGCGGGTCACGTACCCGTCGGCCTCCAGCCGGCCGATCATCTCGTGCACCGTGGGCGCGGAGACCTGCATGGCACGGGCCACGTTGGCGCCGGTCATGGGCAGGCCTGCCTCCTGGAGCCAGAAGATGACTTGGAGGTACTCCTCCTCGGCGACGGTGGCGTGATCGTGACTCATGGGGTCAACCTTATTGTGTCCGTATGAGTCTCCCGCTCGGACCACCGATCAAGCCCCAACTGGCAAAGTCCGCCAAGAAGCTGCCCGAGGGCGATCAGTGGCGCTACGAGCCCAAGTGGGACGGCTTCCGGACGCTGGTGTTCAAGGACGGCGACGAGGTCTACCTCCAGAGTCGCGGTGGCAAGCCCATGAACCGCTACTTCCCCGACGTGGTCGAGCAGATCGAGGCCGTGCCCGAGGAGCGGGTGGTGCTGGACGGCGAGATGGTCGTGGAGGTGGACGGCGTCCAGGAGTTCGACATGCTCAGCCAGCGCATCCACCCGGCGGAGTCGCGCGTGAAGATGCTGGCCGAGCAGACACCCGCCCGGTACGTCGCGTTCGACGTGCTGGCCGTGGGCGACGAGGTGCTCACCGAACAGGGCTACGACGAGCGCCGCGAACGGCTGGCGAAGCTGAAGCTGGGCACCGTCGAGGAGTCGCCGAGCGTGCGCACCACCGACGAGGCCCAGCAGTGGCTGACCGGCAACTCGGAGGGCGTGGTGGCCAAGGAGGGCGCGGCCCTGTACCTGCCCGGCCAGCGCAAGGGCATGGTCAAGATCAAGCGCGTTCGCACCGCCGACGTGGTGGTGGTCGCCTACCGCGAGGGCAAGGAGGCCGACACCGTCGGCTCCTTGATCCTGGGCCTGTATGACGAGGACGGCGAGCTGCACGTGGTCGGGCACACCTCCGGCTTCAAGGCCCAGGAGAAGCGCGACCTGGTGGACTTCCTGGCCCCCTACCGGACCGACGAGCGCGGCTCCGGAGGGCCGTCGCGGTGGAAGCCCGAGGAGGACCTGATGTGGGAGGGCCTGCGGCCCGAGCTGGTGTGCGAGATCGGCTACGACCACGTGACCGGCAACCGCATCCGCCACGGCACCAAGTTCATGCGCTGGCGCGAGGACAAGGCGCCGCAGGAGTGCCTGATGGAGCAGTTGAAGGACTGATGGCCAAGAAGGGCGACGCCACGTTGGAGGTCGGCGGCCGCGAGGTGCGCGTGTCCAGCGCCGACCGCGTGATCTTCCCGGCCACCGAGCGCACGCCGGAGGTCACGAAGCTCGGCGTGGTCGAGTACTACGTCGCGGTGGGCGACGGGATCCTGCGCGCGCTGCGCGAGCGGCCGACGACGCTGGAGCGGTGGCCCAAGGGCGTGCTCGACGGCTTCACCCTCTCGACCCGGGAGGGCCACAAGGGCGAGGCCTTCTACCAGAAGCGCGTGCCCAAGGGAGCCCCCGACTACCTGGAGACGGCGCGGATCGAGTTCCCCTCCGGGCGCAGCGCCGACGAGATCTGTCCCACCGAGCTGGCCGTGGTGGCCTGGTGCGGGCACATGGGCACGATCACCTTCCACCCCTGGCCGGTGCGCCGCGCCGACGTGGACCACCCTGACGAGATGCGAATCGACCTGGACCCGCAGGAGGGCACCGACTTCGCCGACGCCCAGGTGGTGGCGGCCGAGGCCAAGCTGCTGCTGGAGGAGCTGGGTTACAGGGGGTTCCCGAAGACGAGCGGCGGCCGCGGCATCCACATCTACGTGCGCATCGAGCCGAAGTGGACGTTCACCGACGTGCGCCACGCGGTGATCGCCTTCGGCCGTGAGCTGTCACGCCGGATGCCCGACCAGGTGACCACCAAGTGGTGGAAGGAGGAGCGCGGCGAGCGGGTGTTCATCGACTACAACCAGAACGCGCGCGACCGCACGATCGCCTCGCCGTACTCGATCCGGGCCAAGCCGGGCGCGCCCGTGTCGGCGCCGCTGCTGTGGGACGAGGTGGCGGACGTCAAGCCCGAGGACTTCACCGTGGACACGATGCCCGCCCGCTTCGCCGAGGTCGGCGACCGGTTCGCCGAGATCGACGACGTGCACCACTCGCTGGAGCCGCTGCTGGAGATGTACCAGCGCGACGAGGAGGGCGACATGCCCTACCCGCCCGACTATCCGAAGATGCCCGGCGAGCCGAAGCGGGTACAGCCCTCGCGGGACACCGACCGCAAGCCATGAAGCTCGACGTGCTGAACACCGACATCACCACCCTCGAGGTGGACGCGATCGCCAACGCGGCGAACACCGAGCTCCGCCACGGCGGCGGTGTGGCCGCGGTGATCGAGCGCGCGGGGGGCGACGTGGTGCGCACCGAGTCCCTGGCCGCCGCGCCCATCGGGCTCGGCGAGGCGGTGGATACCAGCGCCGGCGACATGCCGTCGAAGTGGGTCATCCACGCCGCCACGATGGAGCTGGGCGGGCCGACGTCGGCCGAGATCATCGAGCGGGCCACGGTCTCGACCCTGCAGGTGGCCGACCGGCTCGGCGCGCGGTCGCTGGGGCTCGTGGCGTTCGGGACCGGCGTGGGCGGCTTTCCGCTGGAGGACGCCGCGCGGCTGATGGTGGGCGCGGTGCGCGCGCACCAGCCGTCCTCGCTGGAACGGGTCGTGTTCGCCGTGCACGGCGACGAGGCCGAGCGGGCGTTCAGCGCGGCGGCGGCATGAAGCTGTCCGCCCTCGTCGCACCCGACAGCTTCAAGGGCACCTACTCGGCGCGGGAGGTGGCCGCCGCCATCGCCGAGGGGCTGCGCGCGGGCGGGGTCGACGCGGTGGAGATGCCCGTCGCCGACGGCGGCGAGGGCACCATGGACGCGCTGCTGGCCACCCTCGAGGGCAGGCTGTTCGCCGCGGAGGTCTCCGATCCGCTGGGCAACCCGGTCCAGGCCTCTTTCGCACTCCTGGGCGACGGCACGACGGCGTTCGTGGAGTGCGCGCAGGCCAGCGGGATGAACCTGGTGCCCGAGGAGGACATCGACGCGATCGCCGCTTCCACACGCGGCACGGGGGAGCTGATGGTGGCCGCCTGCGAGGCGGGCGCGACCACGATCCTGGTGGGCGTGGGGGGCTCGGCCACCACCGACGGCGGGGCCGGGGCGGTGGCCGCCGTACAGGAGGCCGGGGTACGCCCGCGGATCGAGGTCGTGTGCGATGTGCGCACGCCGTTCGAGGACGCGCCGAAGGTGTTCGCCCCGCAGAAGGGCGCGACCCCGGAGCAGGTTGACGAGCTGGAACAGCGCCAGCGCGAGCTCGCGGAGGCGGCACCCAAGGACCCCCGGGGCGTGCCCATGACCGGCGCCGCCGGCGGCCTGTCCGGCGGCCTCTGGGCGCACCTGGGCGCCAAGCTCGTGCCCGGCGCCCCGTACGTGTTGGACCGCCTGGGCTTCGACGACGCTCTGCGCAGCGCCTCGTTCGTGGTCACGGGCGAGGGGCGGCTGGACCGCCAGACGCTGGCCGGCAAGATCGTGGGCGAGGTGGCCACCCGCGCGCGCCAGTCGGGGGTGCGCTGCCACGCCGTGGTCGGCGGCCGCGAGCTGGACGACTTCGAGGCCCGGATCCTGGACCTGGAGACCGTGACCGAGGCGGGCGACGCCGACGCGTTCACCGCCGCCGGACGCGAGCTGGCGGAGCGGGCGCTTGGCTGACCGGCCGCTGTCGGCGGGCCAGACCGCCGCGGCGATCCTGGTCCTGGCGCTGGTGGTGGGTCTGGCCGGCGACGCCTGCCACGTTGCGGCCGGCACGACCCGCTACGAGTGGGACGGCGTGCCGGCCATCTGGCGCAGCGCCATCTGGTTCCCGGTGGCGCTCGCCGGGTCGGTGCTGGCCGCGGCCTGGCTGTCCGAGCGCGCGGGCACCTCCGCGGTCCGGGAGCGCACCCGCGCCGATGCGGTGGCCGGCGCCGCCGTGGTGCTGGCGCTGTACGCGGTCACGGCGCTGCTGAACGACACGCCCACCACCGTGTCGGTGGTGCTGGTGGGCGCCATCGCCGTCGCGGTCTGGGCCTGGTGGGACCCGTCGCCGGGCGCGCTGGTCGTGGCCACGGCCGCCGCCGTGATGGGCCCGCTGGCCGAGATCGCGGTGGTGGCCGCCGGCGCCTCGACCTACGGCGAGGGCGTGGACGGCCTGGCCGGCGTGGCGCCGTGGCTTCCGTGCCTGTACTTCGCGGCCGGCGCCGTGGCCGCCCGGCTGTGGGCGGCCACGCGCGGTCCCGGCCGGCGCTGAGGCCTCAGCGGGTTCCCACCGCCACCAGGTACTCCTTCTCGAACCGGGCCTGCTCGGGGGTGCCCAGGTTCCACTCGTCGCAGAACTCGTCCAGGGCCCGGTCGAACTCGTCCTCGCGACCATCCTTCTCCGCGTTCGCCCGGGCCGCGATCGAGGGCCCGTAGCGCGCCTTGAAGTGCTCGCCGTAGTCGCGCGGGTGCTCGAACGCCGTGATCTCCAACACGTCACGCTCGAGCGTGGTCCAGTCCACGCGCCCGCCGAACAGGCCTCGCAGGTGCTCCTCGCTGCCCCACAGGGGCGGCGGCTGGGCCCCGGCGGGGGGCGGCGGGGCGAACGGGCCGATGGTGCGGAACAGCGCGCCGAGCATGCCCTCCGGGGTCCAGCTCAGCAGCCCGATCCTCCCGCCGGGGCGGCAGACGCGCACCAGCTCGTCCGCCACGGCCTGGTGGTGGGGGGCGAACATCGCGCCGATCGAGGACATGACCACGTCGAACGACTCGTCCTCGAACGGGAGGTTCTCCGCGTCGCCCTCCACCCACTCCAGCTTGGCGTCGGTGGACGCCCGGCCCGCCGCCAGCAGCTCGGGCGTCAGGTCGCTGGCGGTGACGGTCGCGCCCCGCTCCGCCGCCTGGATGGCCGCGTTGCCGGTGCCGGCGGCCACGTCCAGGACGCGGTCCCCGGGCTGGATGGCGCACGCCTCAACCAGCCGCGGCCCCAGCGGCAGCAGGAAGGTCTCCACCATCGAGGGGTAGTCCCCCGAGGCCCACATCTTGCGGTGGCGGGCCTTGAGCTCCGAATCAGCAGTGTCCACGGACATCGTTTCCTCCTCGTTTGCCGGTGCGAGCACGCTAGGCGCGCTCCGGCGGCCATACATCGGGAGGAATCCCTATCTCGTGCCCGCCTGCTGCCCACGGGCCAGGTGAGCCGCCGCCTCGGCGCGGTTGCGCACGCCGAGCTTGGAGAGGATGTGGCTGACGTGGTGGCCTGCGGTCTTCTCGGTGATGACCAGCGTCTGGGCGATCTGCGCGTTGGACATCCCGCCGGCAACGAGCTCGAGCACCTCGTGCTCGCGCGCGGTCAGCTCACCCTGGCTCCGGGCACGGGCCCCGGTGGCCTCGCCGAGCTCGCGCAGCACCCCTGCGGCGGCGTCCATGGCCCGTGAGGCCCCGAGCTCGCGGAAGGCGTCGAACGCGCCGCGGGCCTCGTCACGGGCCACGTCGGGCGACTCGGCCACCAGCGCCCGGGCCAGCGCCAGCCGCGCCTCACCGACGTGCAGGGGCATGCCCAGCCGGGCGAACGCGGTCAGCGCGCGGCGCGCGGGCTCCGCGGCGTCGCCCGGGCGGCCCGCGGCCAGGCTCACGTGCGCCGTGGCCAGCTCCGCGCGGGCTCCGACCAGCCGGATGCCGGACTCCTCCGCCAGGCCGGCCAGCTGCGCGGCGGCGGCCTGGGCCCCCTGCGGGTCGCCGCAGGCCAGGCGGGCCTCGACCAGCGGGGCCAGCAGCTGCGTAGTGCGAATGGCGTCGCCCTCGGCGGCCGGCAGGGCGCGCTCCAGCAGCGCCGCCGCCACCCGCGGGTGACCGTCGGCGATGCGCAGGTGGGCCAGCGCGCACAGCGACGACGGGTGCTCCTCGCGGCCCGTGAGCAGCTGCTCGGCCTCCCCGAGGCGACCCTGGCGCACGCGCAGCTCGGCCATGCTGGCCACGGTGGGAGCGCCCATCGCCGGGATGTAGCGGGCGTGCGTCTCGAGCGCCGCCTGCAGCGCCCGCTCGGCCTCGGGCCAGCGGCCGCGGGCCACGAGCACGTCGGCGTGGACGGTGCGACAGGCGCCGAACAGGGGCATCACGCCCCGCTCGCGCGCGAACTCGTCCACCAGGTCGCACCACTCCGAGGCGCGGTCCCAGTCGCCCGCGTTGGTGGTCGCCACGATCAGGTTGCAGTACGCCTCGGCCAGCGTGTGCACGTTGCGCACGCGACCCGCCGACGCGGCCGCCATGGCCTCCTCGAGCAGCTGCATCCCGGCCTCGAGGTGCCCGGCGCTGACCTCGGTCAGCCCGAGCAGGCTGAGCGCGTACGTCTCGAGGTCGGCGTTGCCCGACTCGCGCGCGATCGACATGGCCCGGCGCGAGTGGGCCGCCTGCTCCTCAAGGGTCTCGGCGTGCCGCGCGCGCTCGATCGCGACCCATCCCTGGCCCTCGCACTCGGCGTCCTGGACCGCCCGCTCGGAGCGGGCCAGCCACCCGCGCGCGGCCGACGCCCGTCCCGAGAGCAGGTACTGGTGGGACACCCACACGCCCACCCGCGCGGCCTCGTCGCAGCGGCCGGCGTCGACGTAGCCCTCGAACGCGCGCTCGCGGGCCGCGATGGCGTCCTCCATCTCGCCAAGGAAGAACAGCGCCAGGCCGATGCCGTCGTGGGCGTCGGGCGTCTCCTGCTGGTCGAGCGTGGCCTGGAACGCGTCGCGGGCGGCGGCCCACTGCGCGGCCTCGAGGAGGCGCAACCCCTCGGAGTGCTGTGGGCCAGCGCTCCCGGTGTTCATCGGCCGATTATTCCACCAAGGACGAAACCACGGCTTCGTAGAAGCCATCGCCGTGGCCCGACTCGGTGCGCGTGACGTTGGGGCCCGAGATATCGGGGCCGTTGGCCACCAGGAAGAAGCGGCCCACCACCGGCGCCACGCCCAGGTCCTCCTCGGAGTCGCCGACCGCGATGCATTCCCCGGGGGCGAACCCGCGGGCGCGCATGTGGCGCTCCACCGCCGCGGCCTTGGACGCCGTCGCCGGGATCAGGTGGTAGGTGCGCCCGCCCTCGGCGGCGGCGCCGTTGTCGATCAGCCGCAGCGCGCCGTGGCCCTCGGCCTCCAGCAGCTCGTTGGCCTTGCCCACGTCGGCGCTGCCGCGGTAGAGGTGGGAGACGAACCGGTCCACGTGCCAGGGCGTGTGGGGCTCGAGGCCCAGCTCCCGCTCCAGCAGCGCCGGGGCGCCGGTGGCCGCGATCAGCTCGTGCGGGGTGCGCCCGTCGCGGGGCGCGAACTCGCCGCACAACAGCTCCTCCTCGCCGTCGATGACCAGGCCCGAGCCCACCTCGTAGATGTAGGAGCGCTGGCCGATCAGGCGCGCGTCCTCCATGACCTGGGCCTTGCGCCGGCCCGACTTGAGCACCACCTCGACGCCCGCCCGGTGGCACGCCTCCAGCGCGCGGGCGGGCAGCAGCGTGAACTCGCCGTCGCCGTCGCGGAACAGCGACGCGCCCGCGCCCAGCAGGGTCCCGTCGAGGTCGGTGTACACGCAGCGCAGGCTCATCGGCCGGCGTGCGGCGGGCGGGTCACGATCTCGGGCCCGGCGGTGTCCAGCCCCTGGCGCCGGCAGACCACCGCCAGCACGGTCTCCGCCATCGGGCGCAGTGCGTCCAGCGGCTGGTGGTGGTTGCGGCGCTCGCCGACGTCGCACTGGGCCATCGCGCCGGCGCCCGCCGCCTCGTACACGTCCAGCAGCATCGCCATCTCCACCGCGTAGCCCGTGGCGAAGGGGATCGACTCCAGCAGCTCGCGGGTGGCCGCGACCTCGCCGGCCAGGGGCTGGGTGAACGCGGCCAGCTCTGGATAGAACGCGGCCAGCAGCGGTCTGGCCATCAGCTGGCTGACGCGGCCGCCGCCGCCGGGCAGCTCGTGGTCGCCGGCCCGGAACGGGCGCGTATAGGTGGCCTTCACGAAGCGCAGCCCGGGGTCGGTCAGCAGCGGGCCCACAAGGCCGTTCACGAACCGCGGGTCGAAGTCGCGCGTGTCGGCGTCGACGAAGGCCACGACGTCGCCCGTGACCGCGGTCAGCGCCCGCCACATGGCGTCGCCCTTGCCCCTGACCGGTCCCTCGCCCGGCATCAGCTCCGCCTCGGGCGCCACCTGCGCGCCCGCGGCCGCGGCCACCTCGCGCGTGCCGTCGGTCGACCCGCCGTCCACCACCAGGATCTGGTCGACCAGCCCGTCCAGCTCGCCGATGCGCTCCACCACCGGGCCCACCGTGTCGGCGCAGTCGCGGGCGGGCAGCACCACGCTGATCGCGCGCTCCTGCTTGGCCGCCAGCAGGGCGGCCGTGGGGAACGCGGCGTGGTCGAGGGACCGGATCAACGCGCGCGTACTATGGCTCACCGATGGCCGTGACCCCCGAGACCCCGCCCTGGGAGGCGATCCTGGAGCGCGGCGAGGGCGAGCAGCTGGTGGCGCGCTCCAAGGAACGCCACCAGGACGCGCTGGTCGAGCCGATGCCCGACCAGCTGCACCCCGAGCTGCTGGAGGCGCTGGCCGGCGCCGGCATCGAGGGGCTGTACGCCCACCAGACCGACGCGCTGGCGTCGGCCTACGAGGGCCACACGATCGTGACCACCGGCACCGCCAGCGGAAAGTCGCTGGCCTTCAACCTGCCGGTGCTGGACACGCTCTGCCGCGACCGCTCGGCGCGCGCGCTGTACCTGTACCCGACCAAGGCGCTGGCCCAGGACCAGGCGCGCGCGCTGCACGCGCTGAAGCTGCCGCACCTGCGGCCGGCGATCTACGACGGCGACACGCCGAGGGAGGAGCGCCGCGCCATCCGCGGGCGCTCGAACCTGATCCTGACCAACCCCGACATGCTGCACGTGGGGGCGCTGCCCAACCACGCCCAGTGGGGCGACCTGCTGGCCAACCTGGCCTGGGTGGTGGTGGACGAGGCCCACACCTACCGGGGGGTGTTCGGCTCGCACGTGGCCAACGTGCTGCGCCGGCTGCGGCGGCTGGCGCTGGCCTACGGCACCGAGCCGCGGTTCATGCTGGCCAGCGCGACGATCGCCAACCCGGTGGAGCTGGCCGAGAAGCTGGTGGGCGACGAGGTGCGGCTGGTGGCGCGTGACGGCGCACCCCGGGCCGAGCGCCGGATCGCCATGTGGAACCCGCCGCTGGTGGACGAGCGCACCGGCGCCCGCGCCTCCGCCCTTGGCGAGGCCGCCGACCTGCTGGCCGACCTGGTGGAGAGCGAGACGCGCACCATCTGCTTCCTGCGCTCGCGCCGCGGCGTGGAGCTGATCCAGCAGTTCACCAAGCTGCGCCTGGAGGACCGCGGGCGTGCCGACCTGGCCGATCGGGTGGCGCCCTACCGCGCCGGCTACACGCCCATGCAGCGGCGCGAGATCGAGCAGCGGCTGGTGTCGGGCGAGCTGCTGGCGGTGGTGACCACCAGCGCGCTCGAGCTGGGCATCGACGTCGGCGAGCTGGACGCCGCGATCTGCGTGACCTTCCCGGGCACGGTGGCCAGCCTGCGCCAGATGTGGGGACGCGCCGGGCGGCGCAGGACCGGCCTGGCGCTGTACGTGGCCGGCGCGGACGCGCTGGACCAGTTCTTCTGCCGCCACCCCGACCAGTTCCTCGACCGGCCGGTGGAGTCGGCGATCCTGGACCACGAGTCCGAGGAGATCTTCCTGGCCCACCTGTGCGCCGCTGCCTACGAGCTGCCGCTGTCCCCGGGCGACGAGGAGTTCCTGGGCGACCGCTGGGAGCCGGCCGCGCGGCGGCTGGTGAGCATGGGCCAGCTACGCGAGCGCGCCGGGCGCTACCTGCCCCGCGGCGAGGGCTATCCCGCCGCCCGGATCGCCCTGCGCTCCTCGTCGCCGGACTCGGTGGCGGTGATCGAGTCCGAGGGCGGCGAGGTGATCGGCTCGGTGGAGACCGCCCGTGCCCACGGCGCCGTGCACGACGGCTCGGTGTACCTGCACATGGGCCGCTCGTACCTGGTCGAGCAGCTGGACCTGGACAACCGCCGCGCCATCGTGTCGCCGTTCACCGGCGACTTCTACACCCAGTCCAAGAGCGAGACCGACACGTTCATCGAGGAGGTGATGGACCGCCGCGAGGTGGCCGACTGCCTGCTGTCGTTCGGCACCGTGAACGTGTCCGAGCAGGTCACGGGCTACCAGCGCAAGCGCGTGTCCGACCACGAGGTCCTTGACCTGGTCGCGCTGGA
>DASQLM010000029.1:0-5177 GCA_035630015.1 Thermoleophilaceae bacterium
GCGCCCTCGGCGACCACCGCCGGCCCTGCATCCGCCCCGTTCGCGTCGACCGCGATCACGGAGGGAGACCCCGCGTTACTCGTCGTCGGTGTCGGCCGCGGGCCGGAAGATCTCGCGGCCGGCGTACGTGCCGCACTCGCCGCACACGCGGTGCGGGATGCGGGGGGCGCCGCAGCGCGGGCACACGGCGAGGCTCGGCGCCTCGATCTTGTGCGAGGAGCGCCGCTTGTTGGTGCGGGCGGAGGACTGTCGTTGCTTGGGAACGGCCATAGCGACCCGCCAGTGTAGGGGTTTCAGTCGAGCTTGAGCTCTGACAGCTTCGCCCAGCGCGGGTCCGGCTCCGGCTCGTGCTCGTGGTCGGGGTGGTGGTTGAGGTTCTCCCCGCAGCGCGGGCACAACCCCGCGCAGTCCTCGCGGCACAGGATCTGGGTGGGCAGGGCCAGCGCCAGCGCGTCCCGGGTCCACGCGCGCACGTCCAGCTGCTGGTCCTCCAGGTAAGGCGAGAGCAGGTCGTCGCCGCTGCCGGGCTGGTCGACCTCGCGGGCGTCGACCTCCACCACCGCACTGGCGTTCTCCAGGCAGCGCATACAGACCCCGGTCAGGGGAGCGTCGTAACGCAGCCGCAGCGCGTAGCCGCCACCGGTCGTGCGTGACGCGTCCAGGCGCACCGGGACCCGGCCTTCCGGCAGCGCGTACGTCTGGCCGCCGAAGGCCAGCGGGTCCACGGCAACTTCCAGGTTCGCGTGCGCGGCCTCGCCGGAGGCCAGGCGCAGCGTTCCGAGATCGAAGGTGTCGGTCAAGGGCGCCATCCGATCCAGGCTAGCGCCGGTCCGCGGCTCAGCCCAGGGCGTCTTCAACGGTGCGACGCAGGAACTCGCCGAAGCCGGAGGCGACCAGGTCGCGCCTGGCCTCGCCCGGGACCCATCGCACCACGATTCCGCCGGGCTCGATCGCATGGTAGGAGCCGTCACCCGGGGCGTGGACCAGGATCAGGTCGCCCGGCAGGCCGGAGTCCTGGCGCTCGCGCAGGGTCAGCCACACGCCGTCGGGGATGGCGGCGTCCTCGAAGTCATCGTCGACGACCCCGAAGAACTCCTCCCCTCCCACGTCGCCGGCGCCCAGGTCGAGAACGAACCGGCGGTAGTCCGGCGGGAACTCCAGCCCCAGCGCCCGCTCGGCGGCAGCGACCAGCTCCTCGGGGCGCGGGCCTACGAAGTCGGCGTCCTCGGCGCCGTCGATCAGCTCCCTGGCGGCGCGGTAGCCCGCGTCGCTCACGGGGCCGTCAGCGAGGGCGGCTTCAGGCCGCCGAACGGCACGAAGTCGTTCGACCGCTGCTGCCAGTACCGCCGGCGGTAGCGGTTGAAGGCCTTGCGGTCGATGCCCGAGGGAATCGAACTCGGGTTGATGTGGATCACCTTCGTGCTCTTCTGGTGCATCGACTGGCTGACCTCGGCCAGCGCGCCGTCGTTGCTCTGGGTGGTGTGGTGGAGGTTGACCGCCTTGCCGTCGGGACCGAGCGGGGCCAGCCCCTTCTGCATGCGCTTCACGTTCGTGCGCCCGCGCCAGTCCTTGCGCACGGGGTCGATCAGGTCGTCGCGCTGGTAGACGCGCTGGCCCTCGAAGTCGATGCGCTTGTTCCAGTTCGGGAACTTCGTCCGGACCGGGACGGTCGGGCTGGCCGGCGTGGCCGGCGACGGACGCCTGGTCGGCGTGCTGGTCACCCGCTCGGCGGTCTTGGCGCCGTCCTCGGCCTTCTCGCTGCCGCGGATGGCCTTGACGCCCTTGCTCCCCCACTTGACGACCCTGCCCGCGGGCACGATGGCCACGGCATCGAGCGGATCGTGCAGCGGGTCGCCCACCCACCACTTCGCCGCGTCGGCCAGGTCCCCGAGGGTGGCCTTGTCCACCTCGCCGGGCCTCGGTCCGTACCCGTAGTCGGGGTCCCAGCCGCGTGGCCGGTCCGGGTCGGCGGGCTCGGCGTGCGGGCGCTCGACGCGCTTGCCGTCGGGACCGACGGGCACGTAGCCGGGATCGAGGCAGCCGGGCAGCTGCGCCGGCGGGGGCGGTGGCTGCACGCCCAGCGTGCCCATGTTGTCGCGCACCTGCTCGTCCAGCGGCCGGGCCAGCGGCGAGCCCGGCTTGGGCTGCACCGGCTTGTCGGGCTTTGCCGCCGGGCGGTCCCGCAGCCCCGCGTAGCCGTCGGAGGCATCGGTGCGGGTGGGCGGCGCGGCGGGACGCTCGCGCCGGGGCTTGCGCTCGGGCTTGTCGTACATGCCGGCGTAGCCGTCGGACGCGTCGGTGCGCGCCGGCGGGGCCGCGGCGGGCGCGGGCGGCGCCGCGGCCGTCGGCGCCGGGGTGGCGGCCGGGGCCGGAACCGGCGCAGGCGCAGGCGTCGGAGTCGGAGTGGGCTCGGCGGCGGGCGGCGCGGGGGCCGGCGGGTGGGTGCCCATGCCGGCGTAGCCGTCGGACGCGTCGGTGCGGGCCGGGGGCGCAGACGCGGGCTTCTTCGGTGAGGGCTTGGACGCCCGCCGGGGCTCCTCCCTGCGCCGCGGCTCCGGCTTCGGCTGTGGCTTGGCGACCGGCTTCGGCGCGGGCTCGTCGTGCATGCCCGCATACCCGTCGGAGGCGTCGGTCCGCGCGGGCGGCGCTGCCGGGCGCCGCGGCGGCGGAGCGGGCCGCGAGACGGGCTCGGGCTTCGGGGCGGGCTTGGCCACCGGCTTGGGCTCGGGCTTGTCGTACATCCCCGCGTAGCCGTCGGACGCATCCGTGCGCGCGGGCGCGGATCCGCCACCACCGGTGGGCTTGGTATCCGGCTTCTTCTTCGCCGTGGGCGGCGGCCCGTCGCCCGGGGGAAACATCGCCTGGGCGTCGGACGTGCCCAGCGACGCCAGCCCGGCCAGCGCCAGCAGTGTGCCCGCACTCACCTTGTCGCCGCGTCCGTGCATGCTCTGGTGCGATCCCCCGCACGGGCACGGGCGAAACACCCGCGATGGACGTCTGGGCGGGATCCGCGCTAGGGGGTGAGCCGCTCGCAGCGCGAGGCGCGATCGCGACCGGGTCCGCCGGCGCAGCGGTCGCGTCCCGAGTTGCCCCGCAGGCGGTCCTTGCCCGAGCCGCCCCGGAGCAGATCCCTGCCCGTGCCGCCGCTGAGCGTGTCGTTCCCGCGGCCACCGACAAGCCGGTCCCTGCCCGCGTCGCCCTTCAGGCTGTCGTTACCCGTATCACCGGCGATCTGGTCGTTGCCGCTGCCGCCGGCGATCCGGTCTGCGGACGCGCCGCCGCTGAGGCGGTCACGCCCGCTTCCGCCGCAGATCACGTCCCTCCCCCGGCCCCCGACGATGTCGTCGTTGCCGCCGAGGCCCACGATCACGTCGGCCCGCCGGGTGCCGCGAATCCGGTTCCTGCCGGCGGTGCCCACGATCGTCGCGGTCTTGCCGCCGCACTTGGGCTTCGCGGCTGCCGGCGTACCTCCACCGCCGGTGTCACCAGCACCGCCGGGGGCGGCCGGTGCCTTGACGTCGATCGTGATCGTGCCCCTGTCGGTGCCGAACCCGAACGCATCGAAGCTCGTGAACTGGATCGTGTCCGTTCCGGTGAAGTTCTGGTTCGGGGTGTACTTGACCGTGGAGGGGTTGCCCAGGGGAACCGAATCGCTGGTAGCGCCGTTCGCGGGGCCGCCGTTGTTCGCCACGAAACCGTTGGGATCGGTGCGCTCGTACGCCGGGCCGGTGTCGGTGCACTCGAGGTTCAAGGTGATCGCGGTGTTCCGGGGCGTGGTGACGCTGCTGTCGGGGCAGTCGGGGGAACCGTCGATTCCCCAGTCGGCGTTGCCGTCGAAGTCGTTGGTGCCAGGGTCGTTCGACAGCTCGTTGATGGCTTGGGTGTTGTCGTTGTCGTTCGTGCTTTCCGTCATCAGTCGGCCGCCGGTGAAGATGCCATTGGAGAAGGCCACCTTCGTGCCGTCGGGCGAGTAGGAGCAATTAATGTCGCCCCCTCCCGGGTTGTCGGAAATGTTGGTCTTGTTGCCCCCGGTGGGCAGGTTCTGGATGAAGATCTCCGTGGTGGCCTGCTGCGTCGGCGTCTGCTCCGTGTAACAGACCTTCGTGCCGTCGGGCGAGATCGATGGCTGGTATTCGCTCGCGGCGGTGGCCAAGACGTTGGTAGCCGCGCTGGCCGCCGTCGCGTTCGCGGCCTTGCTCACGATGTCAAAGTTCTCGCCGGCCACACCGGTCGCAACCGGGCTCTGGGCGAAGTACACGGTCTGCGAGTCCGGGCTCCAGGCCGGCTTGAGCTGGAATGGGGTGGCATTCGCGGTCGTCAGGTTCGTCGGCGCAGCGCTGGTGCCAACCGTCTGGATCCTGATGTCGCGCTCAGTGCTGTTGTCCACGGGCTGATGCTCGTAGGCAATCCTCGTCCCATCGGGCGACCACGCCGGGTGGTCGGAGCTCAGGCCGTCGGCGACCTCAACTGCTCTCAGAGCCGTGATGGTGTTGTTGACGAAGTCCTTGACGAACAGGTCGTACTCCTCGGTGGCCAGGCTGCCCTGCGTCCCGTTCGCGTAGACCAGCTTCGTCCGGTCCGGCGACCAGCTGGCGTGCCTGCTCTGGCCACCGAGCGGTGTGGTGGCCGTCGCCGCCCCGGCACCAAAGGGGTTGATCGGGTTAATCAGGAAGATCTGAGCAGTGGCGTCACCGCCCGTACGTCCGCTCGTGAACGCGATGCGCCCGTTGCGACCGGGGGCCACAGCCTCGGCCGGCACGGCGGCGATCAGTGCCATGAGCACCACGAGGAAGACGACAACGCCCCTGCGCAGTGAACGCTCCATGGCGCGACGCTACACCCGCCCCCCTCCGGGGGCAATGGCAAGCCCTTCCAGCCTGGACGTTTAGGCCACGTCGGCGGGCTCTTCGCGGCCCTGGAGCCGGTCCCGCCCGCGCTGCACTGCCGCGGTGAACTTCTCGAGGTTGATCTCGAGGGTGTTGAGGATGTCGTCGGCGTAGTCCTCGGCGCCCAGGCGGATCTCACGCTCGCGCGCGCGGGCGTCCTCGACGATCTCGTCGGCCTGGCGCTCGGCCTGCTTGACGACCTCTTCGTCGCCGATCAGGCGGGCCTGCTCCTCGCGCGCCTCGCGGATGATCCGCTCGGACTCGCGCTTGGCCTCGGCCAGCATCTCCTGG
>DASQLM010000030.1:0-10693 GCA_035630015.1 Thermoleophilaceae bacterium
GGGCCTGCCCAAGAGCATCACGCTCAGCAGCGCCGAGATCCGCGAGGCCATCGCGGAGCCGGTCAACTCGATCATCGAGTGCGTTCGCGAGTGCCTGGAGGAGACGCCGCCCGAGCTGGCGTCCGACATCACCGAGCAGGGAATCCTGCTGGCCGGGGGCGGATCGATGCTGCGCGGGTTCGCCGAACGGCTGACCGAGGAGACGCGGATCGAGGCCTATCTGGCCGAATCGCCGCTGACCTGCGTCGCGCTGGGATCCGGATACTCGCTGGAGGAGTTCGAGGCCCTAGAACGGGCGTCCGCGCGGCCCTAAAGCCTGGCGCGCCGGCGTCGATACCACTCCCGTGCAGGGGATCCTCAGGGACCGGGCAGTCTCGATACCACTGGTGCTCGGCGTATGTGCGGTCGTGCCCGCCGGGCTCCTGCACTTCCTGGGCCCCCAGGAGGTGCACATCAGCGCCCAGGTTCACTTCCTGCCGATCGCCATCAGCGCCGGCCTGGCGGCCGGGGCGTCGGTGGCCCTCACCCGTGCCGGCGCCCGCCGCGGCGACGGCCGCGCCGTGCTGGTGGGCACCGCCTTCTCGTCCATGGCCGCGCTGCTGGCCGTGCACGGCCTGACCACGCCCGGCCTGCTGGCCGACGAGAACGGCGTCGTGGCCTTCTCCGGCGCCCTGACCCTGCCGGTGGGTGGCGCCGTGCTTGCGCTCGCCGCCCTCCCCGGGGTGGGCCGCGCCCGAAGCATGAAGCCGCTGCTGTGGCTCCAGGCCGCGCTGCTGACCCTGATCGTCGGCCTGGGCCTGGCCGGAATACTGGCCCCCTCGCTGGTGCCCGACGTGCCCGAGGCGGGCGGCCCCGCCGCCTGGCTGCTGCTGGTGGTGGGGATGGCCTTCTACGCGATGCTGGCGCTGCGCGCCGCGCGCACCTTCCTGCTGACCCGCCGCCGCGCGGACTTCCTGGTGGTGCTGGGCACGGTGCTCCTGGCCGTGTGCCTGCCAGCCGCGCTCCTGCTGACCTACATGGACCTGGGCTGGTGGGTGGGCCACGGCCTGGAGCTGGTGGGCATCGGCTGCGTGGGCGTGCCGGTGGCCATGGACCTCTACCGCGGCGAGCAGTCGCGGCCGCTGGCCGGCGACCTGCGCGGCGCCGATCTGGTGCGCGCCGCCGACGACTTCCTGGGCCCGTCGGTGCGGGCACTGCTGGTCCGCCTGGCCGAGAAGGACGAGTACACCGAGCTGCACACCCGCGGGGTCGCCCTGCGCGCCGTCCAGGTCGGCGACGAGCTGGGCCTGCCGCCCGCCCGCCTGCGCGAGTTGGCCATCGGCGCGCTGATGCACGACGTGGGCAAGCTCTCCGTGCCGGACGAGATCCTGAAGAAGCCCTCGGGCCTGGACGACGACGAGTTCGCCGTCATCAAGCGCCATCCGGAGTGGGGCCGCGACCTGGTCGGCGAGCTGGGCGGCTTCTCGCCGCTGGTCTCCGAGCTGGTGCTGGACCACCACGAGCGGCTGGACGGCTCGGGCTACCCCCGCGGCCTGCACGGCCAGCGGCTGAGCCTGGAGACCCGCGTGCTGGCCGTCTGCGACGTGTACGACGCGCTGATGTCCAACCGCGTCTACCGCGACGCCTGGTCCCAGGAGGACGCGCTGGACATGCTGCGCGGCAAGAGCGGCACCGAGTTCGACGCCCGCTGCGTCGAGGCGCTGGAGCGCGTGCTGGCCCGGGAGAGCATCGCCGGCCAGCCCGCACCCGTGCTGGTGGCCTAGCCGGCCGCCCGCGCTCAGATCACCGGCACCAGCGGGATGTCCCAGAGCACGGCTGCCACCACGAACGCCGCCGCCGCCAGCACCGCGACCGCCGCGGTGATCGCCTTCTGCCGCGGGCTCGCGGCCTCCGCCCGGTCCTTGGCGTTGTCGGCCCAGACGATGGCCTTGGCCAGCAGGCGCTCGGCGCGGTCGAACTCCAGCGCCAGGAAGCTCAGCCCCAGCAGGATCACCACGATGCCCGGGCCCGGAATGCCGGGGCCGGACATGAAGATGCCAAGGATGACCAGCAGCCCACCGAGGAGCACGACGCCCACGCGGGCGAACATGCCGCGCTCGGCGTGCCGCGCCTTGCGCTCCTCGAGCTTGCGCAGCAGCTCGGGCCGGTCGTCCTCAACCTCGCTCTCGGGTTCCGCCGCCACTGGCCCGACAGCGTAGGGCAACCCGGGGTCTGCTCAGGCGGCCTCGGCCAGGCCGTCGAACACGGCGCCCGCGGCGGGGCGGCCGGCCCGGTCGGCCTCGATCGCGCCGCTGGCGGCGGCCTGGCGCACCGACGAGGGCACCGCGCGCGCGAGTGTGCGCGCGGCCTGCGCCAGCTCCGACTTGGTGTGCGACGCCATGACGCTGAGCCGCAGGGCGGCGGTCGCCCCGGTGGTGGTCGTGGCCACGAACAGCCCCTTCTCCAGGATCCGCTCCACCAGGGCACCGGCACCCGCGGAGGGACCCACGTGCACCGACACGATGTGGGAGTCACCGGGCAGCGGCGGCAGTCCCTCCGAAGCCAGCGCGGCGCGTAGCGCTGCGGCGTTGCGGCGCAGCTTCTCGACCCGGCGCGGCTCGTCGCGCAGCAACGTCAGCGCGGCCATGGCGCCGGCCACCGCCGGCGGGGCGGGGGCGGTGGAGTGGGTGAACGTGCGCGCGGCGCCGGCCAGGTAGCGCGCCAGCGGCCGGTCGCACGCCACGTAGCCGCCGTAGGAGCCCAGCGCCGTGGCCAGCGAGCCCACCAGCACGTCGACCTCGTCGGCCACCCCCGCCGCCGCCGCCGCGCCGCTGCCGTCCCCGACCGCGCCGAGCGCGTGCGACTCGTCCACCAGCACGCGCGCGTCGTGGCGGCGCGCCAGCTCGACGATCTCCTCCAGCTGCGCCCGGTCGCCCGCGGCGAAGACGCCCTCGGTCACGATCAGGCTGGCGCGGCCCTGGGCCTGGAGCAGGCCCCACTCGAGATGGTCGAGGTCCCCGTGGCGGTAGGCGAACTCCTCGGCCTCGGCCAGCCGGCAACCGTCGGCCGTCGCCGGGTGCGCGCCCGCGTCGAACAGCACCACCTCGCCGGCGCGGGCGAGCGCGGGGATGGCGCCAATCAGCGCCAGGTAGCGCGAGCCCATCAGCAGCGCGCTCTCGTGTCCGTGGAAGTCGGCCAGGCGCTCCTCCAGCCGCCGGTGGATGCGCATGGTCCCGGACACGGGGCGGGGCGACGTGGCGCCCACGCCGTAGCGCATGGCGGCGTCGGCGGCGGCCTCGCGCACCTGCGGGTGGTCGGCCAGCCCGAGGTGGTTGTCCGAGCACAGCAACAGCACCGGGCGGCCGTCGAGGAGGACGCGGGGACCCTGGGGCCCGGAGATCAGGCGGATGCGGCCGACCAGTCCCTGGTCCTCGATCTGGGCGATCGCATCTTCCACCTCGCCGGGCACGCTAGGCACGGCGCCGGACGGACCCTGCCGGGTGCTAGCGCCCCTGCCACCTCGGGGCGCGCTTCTCCCCGAAAGCGCGCACACCCTCGGCGAAGTCCTCGCTGGCGAAGCAGGACTCGCGCAGCGCGATCAGCTCCTGCTCGACGTCGGGCGCCAGCGCGGCGGCCTCGGCCCGGAGCACGCGCAGGATGCGCTTGTTGCCCGACAGCGACAGCGGCGCCCCGGCGGCGATGGCCGCTGCCATCTCCACGGCGCGGTCGTCCAGGTCGCCGGCGTCCACGACGTGGCCGACGAGGCCCATCTCCAGGCCACGCCGGGCGTCGACGTTCGTGGCGGTGTAGAACAGCTCGGCGGTGTTGGCCGCGCCGCAGGCCTCCACGAACCGGCGCAGGCCGGTGTGCGAGTAGATCAGGCCGAGCTTGGCGGGCGGCATGCCCATCTTGGCCTTGGTGGCGGCCAGGCGGATGTCGCAGGTCAGCGCCAGCTCCAGGCCGCCACCCAGCGCGTGGCCGTTCAGCGCGGCCACGGCGGGGTAGGGGTAGTCGTCCAGCGCCTCGATGGCAGCGTGGAACGGGTGGGCCACGAGCTTCTCGGCGGCCTGCTCGAACTCCTGGCCCTGCAGGTCGCCGAGGTCGTAGCCCGCGGAGAAGACCTTGCCGGTGCCGGTCAGCAGCAGGCAGCGGGCGTCCAGGCCGCGCACGGTCTGGGCCAGCGTGTCCAGGATCTCGTGGTCCAGCGCCCCGCGCCGCTGGGGGTTGGCGATGCGGAGCCGGGCGACGCCGTCGGCGGGCTCGTCCAGGACGAGCTTGCCCGATGCCAGCTCGGTCACTCGAGCACCACCAGCACGTCGCCCTCGGTGACCGACTGACCCTCCTGGCAGCGGATCTCCTTGACGGTGCCCTCCTCCTCGGACTCCACCGGCATCTCCATCTTCATCGACTCGATGACCACGACGGTGTCGCCGTCCTCGATCTGCTGGCCGACCTCGCACTCGACCTTCCAGACGGTGCCGGTGATGTGGGCTTCGACGTTGGCCACGGGGGCAACCTACCCGTCCTTGCGCAGGGGCAGTCCGACGGAGGTGAACACGTCGCCGCCGATCTCCAGAACGATGTGGGGGTGGAAGCAGCCGGTCGGGTAGCGGAGCCCGCGACCGCGCTTGACCGCCTTGTTGGCGAACGACCGCGGTGAGATGGTCGTGTCCACCGGCTGCACCAGCGTCAGGCCGCTGGGCTCGACCAGCTCGCTGAGCAGCTCGGGCTCGGTGAACAGCTCGCGCCGCAGCCAGCGGCCGCCGCTGGCGCGGTTGACCGCGTCGCGCGCCCGCCGCAGCCACGAGGGCGCCGGCTCCAGGATCAGCTCGGTGGCCAGGTAGGCGTAGCCGCCGGGCCGCAGCACGCGGCCGATCTCGGCCGCCGCGGCGCGGATGTCGGCGGGCGAGCCGAAGTGCTCGATCGACGACAGCGAGTAGACGGCGTCGAAGGAGCCGTCGGCCAGCTCGGGCATGGAGCGGGCGTCCATCGAGCGCACCTCCAGGCCCGGCAGCGGACGCCCGAACGGCGAGTAGCGGTCGGGGTCGGTGAGCATGCCGGCGGGGGCGTCGCTGCCGGCGAACTCGCCCTGGCCGTACACGTCAACCGCCACCGTCCGGGCGGCCCGCTCGGCGATCCAGAACAACACCGCCTCGCGCCCGGCGCCCACCGACAGCACGCGCGCGCCGTCCAGCACGCCCGCCTCCTCCAGCAGGAAGGTGGCCATGATCGACTCCCAGTTCTTGCGGTCGAACTGCCAGCCCAGGTCGATCTCCGGCCGCAGCTCCTGGCCGCGTGCGCGGAACGCCGGGTCGTCGAAGTCGGCGACGTCGCACACCTTCGCGTAGTGACGGCGCAGCGAAGCGGGGTCGGGCACGCGGCGAGCGTAACGGCGGCCGCGCATACGGGTAGGCAGATGCAGATGGCGAATCCGCAGCCGATAGAAGGGGCGCTCAAGCCGCAGGTCTACAAGGACCCGCGGCCCGCCGAGCACTTCGAGCGCTTCCACGCGCGCACGCGCGCCAAGCGGCCCAACTGGATGTACGAGTTGGTGCGGCTGGTGCTGACGCCCTACCTGCTGCTGTTCTTCCGCGCCCGCGTGATCGACCCCGACAAGGTCCCCGCGGACGGGCCCGCCATCGTGGCCCCCAACCACTTCTCCTTCCTGGACCACTTCTTCGTGGCTGTGTACCTGCGGCGCAAGGTCCAGTTCATGGCCAAGTCACAGCTGTTCAAGGCGCCCCTGCAGACCGTCTACCACAACGGCGGCGTGTTCCCGGTGCGCCGCGGCCAGCGCGACGAGGAGGCGTTCGCCACGGCCCACGCCGTCCTGGCCCGCGGCGGGATCGTGGTCATGTACTGCGAGGGCGGGCGCTCGCGCACCGGTGAGCTGGGCGACGCCAAGCCGGGCATCGGCCGGCTGGCGCTGGAGTCGGGCGCGCCAGTGGTTCCGACGGCCCTGGTGGGCTCGGAGGGCGTGCGCAACTGGAAGCGCCTGCAGTTCCCCAAGGTCACCGTGCGGTTCGGCGACCCGATTCGGTTCGAGCAGGTGGAGGGCGAGCCCACCCGCGAGCAGTCCCAGGCCGCGTCCGAGGAGATCATGACCCGCATCCGCGGCCTGTGGGGCGACCTGCGCGAGCGGGGCCGCTCGGCCTCGATCAAGGCCGCCCGCGCCGCGCGCCGCGGCGTGGAAACCGCTCAGTAAACGCGGTCGAGCAGGCGCATGGCCGCCAGCTCGTGGCCCGGGACCACCAGCGTGTCCGGCGTCTGCTCCAGGTACAGCTGGATCTCGCGCAGCGATCGCTTGTAGCGGTGCTCGTCCTCGACGATGTAGGGCACGGTGCCGTTCTCGATCGCGTCGTGGGTGTAGGCGGCGTCCCCGCACAGCAGCGCCTCGCGGTCGCGTAGCCGCAGCACCACGGACTGGTGCCCGGCGCTGTGGCCGGGCGTCGAGACCAGGCGCACGCTGCCGTCGCCGAACAGGTCCACCGAGCGGCCGAAGGAGGCGAACGAGTCGCCGGTGGGGCCGTCGAAGTCCACCAGCCGCCAGTCGAAGCCGTGGTCGAACTGGCGGCGCACGTAGCCGTCGCGGTCCGAGCCGTCGGCCGCCGCCGCCCACTCGCGCGCGTCGACCACGAACGTGGCGGCGGGGAACTCGCTGATGGCGCCGGCGTGATCGGCGTGCAGGTGGGTCATGACCACGGTGCGCACGGTCCCGGGCTCGACGCCCAGGGCGCGCAGCTGCGCCGGCACGGAGTCCTCGGTGGCCATCCGGATGTCCTTGAACAGCAGGCCGCCCCAGCGCCCGAGCGCGTTCTTCGGCTCCACCGCCACCGACGGGTGCAGGCCGGTGTCCACCAGCAGGTCGCCCGCGCTGGGGTGCCGCACCAGGAAGGCCACCACCGGGATCTCCACCAGGTCGTCCTCGGACGTGCGCGAGACCAGCGTCTTCAGCGGCGCCAGCCGGCCGCTGGGCCGGTCCAGGAAGCCGGGGGCGCAGTGCATGCGCGCGCAGGTGAGGGGGTGGAGCTCCACCGTGGCTCCCTTCGTCCCGCCCGGCAGCGGCAGCTTGGCGGGCTGTGGCTCTGCGGCGGTGGCGGCCATCGAACGGACCCTACCCGCCGTTGGGCGCGAATCCACAAGCGGTGGCGCGCCAAGGCACCGAAACCCGTGATCCGAAGCAGTCCGGGCCGCGCCAGCACTGGAGAAGCACCGCAGTCACCCGAACCCCGAAAGGGAGCAAGAACCACATATGTCCGATCTGATCAAGCTTGACGTCGTAGACCAGGACGGCGCAATCCGCGAGGCCGAAGAGGCCGTGGCGGGCGACAGCCGGGCGGACTTCTTCCGCAAGGCCGCTATCGGTGGCGCGGCCACCATTGGCAGCGGCGTGCTTCTGAGCGGCTTCCCCAGCATCGCGCTGGGCCAGAAGCCCTCCAAGAAGAACGACGTGAAGATCCTGAACTACGCCCTCACCCTCGAGTACCTCGAGAACGAGTTCTACAAGGCGGCCATCAAGTCGGCCGGCCTGACGGGTGAGAACCTGACCGTGGCGAAGGTCGTCCAGGCGCACGAGAACGCGCACGTGGCCTTCCTCAAGAAGGCGCTGGGCAAGTCCGCCGTCAAGAAGCCGACGTTCGACTTCGGCGCGGCCGTGACCAACCAGACCAACTTCCTCAAGACGGCAGTCGTCCTCGAGGACACGGGTGTGGCCGCCTACGCCGGGCAGGGCACGAACATCAAGCAGAAGGCCGTCGTGACCGCGGCGCTCTCGATCCATTCGGTCGAGGCTCGCCACGCCGCCCTGCTGCGTCGTCTGAACAACCAGAACGGCGCCCCGAAGTCCTTCGACAAGGCCAAGAGCATGAAGTCCGTGCTCTCCGCAGTGAAGAAGACCGGCTTCATCAAGGGCTAGCCGAACGCTCCACGCCCTGAACCCAGGGCAGGGACAAGCGGTTCCCTCCTAGGGCCGCTGCAAGAGAGGGCGCCTCCGGGCGCCCTCTCTGCGTTCCCGGGGCCTTCTAGCTACGGTCGGCCCGATGGCCCGCCCCCGCCTGCTCGCGCTCGGCGCGATCGTCGTGCTGATCGCCGCCGCAGGCGCCTGGTTCGCCTTGCGCGACCGAGGGCTGCCCGCTCCCGATCCGCCCGCGGCGCTGGACCCGCGGGCCCCCGACCCGTTCGCCTACAGCGACGCCCGCCGGGCCGAGTTCGAGCGCCGCGCCGCCGCCGGCAACGCCCACGTCGTGTACGCCAAGAGCCCGGGCGGCGTGGTGGCCACCGCGGAACGCGTGGACGCCTACCGGGACCAGATCGAGCGGACGGCCGCCGCCGGCGGCGTGCCGGCCGACACCCTGGAGGCGATCGTGTTCCTGGAGAGCGCCGGCCGGCCCTCGGCGGCGGCCGATCCCAAGCTCGAGGGCGCCGTCGGGCTGACCCAGATCCTGGCCGAGACGGGCCAGAACCTGCTGGGCATGCGCGTGGACCCGGCGGCCGCCCGCAGGCTGACCAGGCGCATCGACCGCGCCGAGCGCCGCGGCCAGACCGGCCGCGCCGACCGCCTGCGCGCACGGCGGCGCAAGGTCGACCAGCGCTTCGACCCCGGCGCCTCGCTGCGCGCGACCGTGCGCTACCTGAACCTGGCCAAGGACCGCCTCGGCGGACGCGACGACTACGCCGTGGCCGGCTACCACATGGGCATCGGCAACCTGCAGTCCGTCCTGCGCGACTACGGCCAGGACCCCGGCAGCTACGCGGCTCTCTACTTCGCCAGCACGCCCTCCAGCCACGCCGCCGCGCACCGGCGCCTCACCGGGCTCGGCGACGACTCGTCCACCTACCTGTGGCGGGTGAAGGCGTCGGAGCAGATCATGCGCCGCTACCGCGAGGACCGGCCGGGCCTGGAGCGCGAGGACGAGCTGCAGCGGGCCAAGAACTCGTCCGAGGAGGTGCTGCACCCGGAGGACGAGACCGAGTCGTTCGGCGCCCCCGAGGACCTGGAGGCCGCCTACCGCGACGGCGCGGTGCGCTCGTTCCCCGACGCCCCGGCGCGCCTGGGCCTTCGCCGCGACTCCCAGATGGGCGAGCTGGCGCGCCGGCTCGAGCAGCCCCGCCGCCTGTACCGCGGGCTGCGCCCCGAGGCGTACGCGCTGGCCGGCTACCTGGTCCGCCTGACGCGCCAGGCGGGCGGAGGCCGCTCACCGCTGACCGTGACCAGCACGGTGCGCGACCGCGAGTACCAGCGGCTGCTGGTGGGCCGCAACCGCGAGGCCACGCAGAACTACTCGCTGCACACCACCGGCTACTCGTTCGACGTGCTGCGGCGCTACCGCAACGGGCGCCAGGCGGCGGCGTTCCAGTTCGCGCTGGACCGCCTGACCGCCCTGAACCTGATCGCCTGGGTGCGTGAGCCGGCCGCCATCCACATCACGGTGTCCGGCGACGCGAAGCGGCTGGTGCCATTGCTGCAGGGTGGATGAGCATTCAGCATTCAGCAGTCAGGCCCGACGCTAGAACCTGACTGCTGACAGCTGATAGCTGAATGCTTCAGGTGATCATGCCGCCGAACTGGCCGCCGGTGATGTTCAGCACCTGGCCGTGCACGTAGTTCGACCACGGCGAGCACAGGAAGAAGATGCCGCCGGCGGCCTCCTCCGGGGTGCCGGGCCGGCCCAGCGGGATGATCATCGAGGCCATCGCCCGCATCTGCTCGGGGATGCCCAGCTGCACCTTCTCGCCGCCGATCTCCATGGTGTTGTCCGACTCCTTGGCCTGGGTCAGGCGGGTGTCGATGAAGCCGAAGGCCACCGCGTTCACGTTGATCTTGAACTGACCCCACTCCTTGGCCATGGTCTTGGTCAGTCCCACCACGCCGGACTTGCCGGACGAGTAGTTGGCCTGGCCCGCGTTGCCGAAGGTGCCCGAGATCGAGGACACGTTCACGATCTTGCGGAAGACCTCGGTGCCCTCCTCCTTCTCCTTCTTCGCCGGCTCGCGCAGGTGCGGGGCGGCGGCGCGCAGGACGCGGAAGGGGACCACGTTGTGGATGTCGATCATCCGCTGGAACTGGTCGTCGGTCATCTTGTGCAGCGGCGCGTCGATCGTGTAGCCGGCGTTGTTCACGATGATGTCGATCTTGCCGAAGGCGTCGATCGCGGTCTGGACGAGCTTGTCGGGCGTGTCGCCCTGGGTCAGGTCGCCGCTGAACACCGCGGTCTCGCCCTGGATCTCGCCGGCGGCCTGCTCGGCGACGTCGCCGTCGAGGTCGTTGATCAGCACCTGCGCGCCCTGCTCGGCCAGCAGCTCGGCGGTGGCGCGGCCGATGCCGCGCGCCGATCCGGTGACGATGGCGGACTTGCCGTCCAGTACTCCCACGGTGATCTCTCCTTGGTCAGCTCGAAGAACTCGCGGGAGACTATTCGCAGGTGTATAAGAGCGCCCATGGGTCGTCGAGTGCTGTGCTCCGGTGTCCTGCTCACCACGCTGGTGCTGGTCGCGCCGGCCGAGGCCGCGAGGGCCCCGACCAAGTCCGAGGCCAAGGCGATCAAGAAGGGCTTCCTGAAGGGCCGCTCCGCGAAGGCCACCACGATCCGGCGCATCCGCGTGTCCACCAAGGTCAAGGGCTGGGCGGCGGTGTCGTACACCGTGGAGGCCAGGACGGCCAAGAAGGTCAAGGCCCCGACCCCGGTCGTGCTCAAGAAGAGCGGGTCCAAGTGGA
>DASQLM010000031.1:0-6420 GCA_035630015.1 Thermoleophilaceae bacterium
ATGGCCGACGCCTTGGCCGACAAGGGGTACACCAACACCTCGGTGGCCGACGTGCTGAAGCGCGCCGGCGTTTCGCGCGAGACCTTCTACCAGCAGTTCCCGTCCAAGGAGGAGTGCTTCCTGGAGACGCTGGACCACGCCAGCCGCATCCTGCTGGAGCGCGTGGGCGCGTCCGCCGGGGGCCAGGGAGCCGCCGCGGGGGTCGACCGGATCCTGGGCGCCTACCTCGACACGCTGGCCTCCGAGCCGGCCTACGCCCGCGTGTACCTGGTCGAGGTCTACGCCGTGGGCCCGCGCGCCGTCCGCCACCGGGTGGCCGCGCAGGAGATGTTCGCCACCGCGCTGGCGGAGCAGCTTGGCGCTACCACCGACGACCAGCGCATGGCCTGCGAGGTGCTCGTGGCCGCGGTCAGCTCGATGGTCACCAACCGAGTGGCGCTTGGCGAGGCCGAGAGCCTGCCGGAGCTGCGCGAGCCCCTGGCCCAGTTCGTGCGCTCGGTGGCCCGGTCCGCGTTCGGCGCCGAGCTCTAGTCGCGGCGCTAGCGCGCGCGGCGCAGCAGGGTGCGCATCGCGCGCCGGCTGCGCACGACCCGGTGCTCGGTCACCACCACCGACCTCACCACACCCCTGCGCACCGTGAACACGCGGCGGCTGGAGCCGCCGGCGCGCACCATCGACCCCGGCAGCCTGCGCCGGGAGGGGAAGCGGCGGGCCAGGCGCGTGCTCCGTACGCCCGCCCCCACCCCGCGCAGGCGGTGGCCGGGCGCGGTGGTGGACACCAGCCTGACCTTGGCCCGCCCCGCGCGGGAGGAGAAGACCGCGGTCACCGCGCGCTTCGATCCCTTGACGCAGAAGCGGTAGGTACGCGCCGTGCGGCGCGGCCGTCCCGCACCCAGCGCGCGCAGGCGGGCGCGGGTCATGCCCAGGCGGATGCGCCCGACGCCCTTCGGCCCGATCGGCGCCCGCCGGGCCAGGCAGCTCTGCGCGGACGCGGGCTGGGCAGTGGGGCACGGCCTCCCGCCCAGCGCGGAGCACAGGTCCGAGCCCGGCAGCGTGGGCACCTGCAGCGTGGCGCCGGCCGGCCCGCCGACCGCGATCGAGTTCACCCCGGGCACGGACGGGAGGAAGCTGACGGGCGTGCCCACGATCGACAGGCGCAGGCGGTGGCCGCGCTCAAGGCGGTTGCCGAGCGGCCAGAACTCCACCTGGTAGTCACGCGCCTGACCGGGCGGCACGGACTGCTTGGCCGAGAAGTCGTTGAAGGGCTGGACGATGGCGCCGCTGTCGGGATCGGAGAGCGAACGGCCGCGGTCCAGGCGGGTGAAGGTCGAGCGCAGCCGCCCGGCCGCCACCGGCTCGCTGCCGCCACCGGGGGCCACGTCGGACAGCAGCGCCACCAGGTCGGTCTCTGGCGCGGTACTGCGCAGCCGCACCTTCAGCGCCGCCGGCCCGACCGTCATTACCGGGGCCGAGAGGGGCGCGGTGGTGTAGGTCAGCGCGGTGGCATCGCTGAGGTTGGACTGCTGCACATTGGTCACCGTCGCCGCGGTGTAGGGATCGGTGGCGAACGTGTTCGACGGCACCGTGGCGGCGGACTGCTCGGCCCCCCCGCGGGCGCGCGAGAGCGACAGCGCGCCGTCGTTCACCGACTGGGCCGAGCCGCTGCGGCGCGCGTCCAGGTGCAGCGCCCGCCAGCGCGTGCCGGGCACCGGCCAGTCGCCGGCGTCCACCTTGACCCAGCGGCCCGCGCGCAGCGCCCCGTGGCTGCCCTTGCCCACGTACAACTGGACGCGGGGCTCGCGGTCCGCGCCGTTGCGGGCGCCGAGCAGATGGTGCTCGAACCAGCGCCGGAAGTGCGGGTTGACCCCGCCCGTGCCGCCGGCCTCCCCGTCGTGCGCGCCGATGACCAGGAGCCGGCCGCCGTGGCGGCGGATCGACTTGAACACCTCGAACGGGCCGCGTGACTCGACGTCGTAGAAGCCGGTGGCGGCCAGGATCGGGATGTCGGCGGGCGGGCCGCCGGGTCCGGGGAAGCGGCGCGGGCCCCAGAAGCCGTCCTCGGTCGGGTGGCCCAGGAAGGCGTCCACCGCGTTGGTCACGCCGCCGGGCGCGGACAGGGCCGATGCGGGGTCGCCGGCGCGGCCCGGCAGGTTGGCCAGGAACGACCCCGCGATGGCCCCGGTGACCACCGTCGCGGGCACGAGGTTGGGCATGCCGCCGATGAAGATCAGGTCGCGGTAGAGCGAGCTGGTGCCGGCCAGCATCGAGGCGGCCCGCACGCACGGCAGCGACCCGCGGCGCATGGCGTGGTAGGCGGCGATGGCGCTGGCCGAGAAGCCGTAGAGGCCGATCCGGCCGGAGCTGAACGGCCGGTCGCAGAAGAAGCGCAGGCTCTCGGCGATGTCCTGCTGCTCACGCGCGCCCATGATGTCCCAGGCCCCGCCGCTGCGGCCCGTGCCGCGCGCGTGCACGTACACGTAGTTGAACTCGGGCCCGAGCGGCGGGTGCGATCCGGGGCCCTGGCCGTACGGGCTGAACTCGACCACGAGCGGGCGTCGGGTGAGCGGCGCCTGCCCGGCCACGGTGGCGTGCAGCGTCACGCCGTCAGAGGCGCGGAAGCTCAGCTCGCGCACCTCCTCCGCGGCGCTCGCCGCCGGTGCCGCGACCGCGACGGCGACCAGCGCGGCGGCCAGCGCCGTCAGCGACCGCCGGAGTCCCCCTGCCGCGGACACGTCAGGCGCCGGCCGCTACCGCGGCCTTGATCTCCTCGAGGTGGGCCAGCACCGCGGGCACCTGGTCCAGCAGCTCGAGCTTGTCCTCGAGCGTGGCCAGGAGGTCCTGGACGCCGGCCAGGACCGTGGTGGCCTCGGCCAGCGTGCCCTCCACGCCGTGCAGCGTCTCGTCGACCCGGGCCAGGCTGGCGTCGGCCGAGTCGAGCGTGTGGTCCACGCGCTTGAGGACGTCACCGACGGGGTTCTTGGGGAGGAGTGGGCTCATGGTGGATTTCCTACGGTACCGTAGGTACAGTCTCCGGTGCATCACCTCGGCCACTCGACAGCCGCGCCGGTATGCGCCCCGTCTGCCCATCGGGCAACGTCGCGAGCAACTGCTGGACGCCACGCTGGCGCTGATCGCGGCCGAGGGCTACGCCGGCGTGTCGATGGAGGCCGTGGCCCGCGCGGCCGAGGTCAGCAAGCCCGTCGTCTACGACCTGTTCCCCAACCGCGGCGCGCTGCTGCGCGCCCTGCTCGAGCGCGAGGAGGCCCGGGCGCTGGCCACGCTGGCCACGGTCACCCCCGAGGCGCCCGCCGCGGGCGCCGACCCCGACGAGCTGCTCGTGGACGGCGTGGTGGGCTTCCTGCGCGCCGTCGCCGAGAACCCCACGCCGTGGCGGCTGATCCTGACCCCGGTCGAGGGCACGCCGCGGGCGGCGCGCGAGCACGTGGAGCAGGGCCGGCGCGCGTTCGCCGCCCAGCTCGAGCAGCTCGTGGCCTGGGGGGTCGAGGCCCGCGGGGGGCCGGAGGGCGTGGACGTGGAGCTGGCGGCCCAGGCCATCCTGGCGCTGGGCGAGCAGTCCGCGCGGCTGGTCCTGGACGAGCCCGAGCGCTTCGACCCCGACCGGGTGGGCCGGTTCGTCCGCGGCCTGCTCCGCGCCGTGGGACGCTGACCGGATGTCACGCCTGGCCGCCGTCCCGGGGCGCGCGCTGACCAGCGTCTCGCTCCACGCCGTCCAGGCCGCGCGCCGGGTGCTGGGCACGGCGTCGCTGGAGCGTGCGGTGGAGGGCAAGGTGCTGGTGTTCACCGGGCTCGGGTCCGAAGTCGAGCGGGACGCGGCCGACGCGCTCGACCGGGCCGGCGCCACGGCGGTGCTGGCCGGCGAGGGCCACGGCTGCCCGCTGACCGACCCGGAGGCCGTGGACCGGCTTGCCCGGTCGGTGCTGCGCAGCCACGGCGGCGTCGACCTGCTGGTCAACGGCACCACGCATGCACCCCCGGCGGAGGGGCTTGACGACTTCGAGCGCGCGATGCAGGCCGGCTACTACACCCCGGTGCGGCTGGCGCTGGCGTTCCTACCGGGCATGCGCGCGCGGCGCTCGGGCCACATCGTGAACCTTCGGTCGCCGGTCTCGCGGGCCGAGCGCGGGCCGCAGGCCCACCGGCTCAGCGCGCACGCCGCGCTGTCCTCGTTCTCGCGCTGCCTGGCCACCGAGGTGCTGCACGAGGGGGTGGCCGTCAGCGCCCACGAGCTTCCCCGCGGGCGCGACGCGGAGGACCCGGGCGCGGCGACGGCGCTGTGCGACGTGGTCGCCGAGCGGCCCAGGCGCTCAGGCCGTTCCGTCCAGCCACTCGGCCGGCGGTAGCCACACCCGGCCCTCGAGCAGGTCGCCGAAGCCCATCCAGCTCTGGTTGAGCACACGTGTGGCCAGCACCTCGGCCGTCGCCTCGTCCGGGTTGGCGACCCACCAGCGCGCCAGCGACTCGACCCCGCCGACGAAGATGTGCACCTGGGCCGGGATCTCGCTGCGCACATCGTCGGTGAGCGCCGAGTCGCGCATCGCGAGCTCGAACATCTCGGCCACGCGGGCCACGGCGTGGTCGCGCAGCGCCTCGACGGCGGCGGTGGCCTGCTCGCCGTGGGCCGGGGCCTCGATCACGAACCGCTTCCACTCGTCGTGGTGCGCGCCGATGAACCGGAAGGCCGACAGCGCGCCCTCCCACAGCCACCGCTCCGGCGGCAGGTGCACGCCGCCGACGCCGGTGATCGCCCGCTCGAGCGGCACGAAGAAGCGCTCGATGCACGCCACGTACAGGCCTTCCTTCGAGCCGAAGTAGGAGTACAGCAGCGGCTTGGTGATCCCCGTCTCGGCGGCGATGGCGTCCATCGCGACGTTGCTGTAGCCGCCGTCGGCGAACAGCTTCATAGCGGCCTCGAGCATCTGCTCCTGGCGCTGGGGACGCGGTGTCTGGCGCCACAGCCCCTTGCCGCCGTCGTCCCGGTGTTCCGATACGCCCGTCGCACCCTCGGTGCTCATTCGAGCAAGGGTACTGATCCTTGTTACCGAGAGTATTGATACCGTCGGTAACCGGGCCAGAGGGGAGGGAACTCAGTGGCGAACATCGGCGCAGCGCCGCCTGCTGCAGCGACCGGGCATGGCCCCGACGGGCGGCGCCTGCGCGCTCCCCGGGAGGGGCGGGCCACGCGGCTGCGCACAGCGGTCTCCGGCCGGCTCGCCGAGCTGGGCGCGATCGGGGTTCTCACGCGGCGCACCGTCGTCGCCGTGGTGCGCCCGCCGTACACCTACGGCCCGGAGCTGGCCAGCCAGTTCGTGTTCGGCCTGAGGATGGCGGCGATCCCGCTCGTGATCTCGTCCATCGCCTTCACCTACGGGCCGGCAGGCGTCCAGGCCGCGGGGTTCCTGAACCTCTTCGGCGCCATCGACCGGCTGGGCGGGCTGTTCGCGGTGATCGTGATGCGCGAGTTCGCGCCGCTGGTCTGCGCGATCGTCATGGCCGGCGTGGTGGGGACCTCGATCTGCGCCGACCTCGGGGCCCGCCAGATCCGGGAGGAGCTGGACGCCCTGCGGGTCCTGGGTGTGGACACGACGAAGAGCCTGGTGGCGCCGCGGTTCGTCGCGTTGATGGCGCTAGCGTCGCTGTCCAACGTGTTCGCCCTGCTGCTGGGCACGCTCGGCGGCATGATCGTGACGCTGGCCAACAGCGCCCCTCTCGGGCCGTTCTTCGCCACCTTCTTCACCAACGCGACCGTGCCCGAAATAGCCGCATCGCTGATCAAGACGACGCTGTTCGGCGCCATCATCGCCATCGTCTGCTGTTACAAGGGGCTGACCGTCAAGGGCGGGCCCGAGGGCGTCGGGCGGGCCGTGAACCAGGCCGTGGTGATCTCGTTCATGGCGATCGGCGTGGTGAACTACGCGTTCACCCAGGCGCTGCTCGCGCTCTACCCCGAGCTGTCGGTGGTCCGGTGAGGGCGTGGATCCACCAGAGCCGGCTCGGCGGGGCGCTGTACGGCCTGGGCACCGCCGGCTCGTTCACCGCGGACGTGGTCGGCGGCGTGTTCAGCCGGCGGGTCTGGCCCTACCTGGGCGAGGTGCTGCGACAGGCCGGCGTGTTCATCACCGGCTCGATGCTGATCATCCTGGCGCTGGTGTTCGTGCTGGGCCTGCAGTGCGGCATCGAGGGCGCCTACGGCGCCAAGGCCGTGGGGGCCAGCACGTCGGTGGGCGCGTTCACCGCGCTGTGCAACCTGCGCGAGGTGATCCCCTACGCCTTCGGCTACATGATGGCCGCGAAGGTGGGCACGGGCATCGTGGCCGAGCTGGGTTCGATGCGCATCTCCGAGGAGATCGACGCGGTCAGCGTCATGGGCCTGGACGCCGTGGCCTACCTGGGCTCGACCCG
>DASQLM010000032.1:0-4261 GCA_035630015.1 Thermoleophilaceae bacterium
GGGCGCCGGGCCACGCTGAGCGCGCGCCGGTACGTGCTGGCCTGCGGGGGCCTGGAGACCACCCGGCTGCTCATGGCCTCCGGCGTGGGCGACCACTCCGGGCACCTGGGCCGGTGGTACATGGCCCATCCCCAGGGCACCATCGCCAGCGCCCGGTTCACCACGCCCGCCGAGAACACGATCTACGCCCACGAGCGCGACGCAGACGGCGTGTACGTGCGCCGCAGGTTCGGCTTCTCGCGCGCCTTCGTGCGCGACCAGGGGCTGCCGAGCTTCGCCGCGTGGCTCGTGAACCCCGAGCTGGCGGATGCGCGTCACCGCAACGGGGTGCTGTCGCTGGTCTACCTGGCGCTCGCCTCGCCGGCCGGGTCGGTCCTGGCCTCCCAGAACGTGCGCGGGGACCACCTGGCGGAGGCCGGCAGCGCCGCGATGCTGCCCCACGTGCGCAACCTGCTGCGCGACCCGGCCGCCGCCGCGCGGTTCGCCACCAGCTTCGGCTACCAGCGCTACCTGCGCCGGGGCCGCAAGACCCCGGGCTTCTCCACCTACAGCCCCGACAACCGTTACCCGCTGCAGTACCAGAGCGAGCACCTGCCCAACCGGGACAGCCACGTCAGCCTGACGGGCCAGCTCGACGCCCTGGGGGTGCCGCGGCTGCGCACCCACCTCCGGTTCGGCCAGGCCGACGTGGACGGAGTGCTGAATGCCCACCGGCGGATCGACCAGCACCTGCGCCGGCACGGTGTGGGGCGGCTCGAATACGACGGCGATGACCACGAGGCAGGGGTGCGCGAGCAGCTGTTCGCCGGCTGCCACCAGGCCGGGACCACGCGGATGTCCGAGCGGCCCGAGGACGGCGTGGTGGACCGCGACCTGGCGGTGCACGGGGTGCACGACCTGCACGTGGCCAGCAGCTCGGCCTTCGTGACCTCCAGCCACGCCAACTCCACGTTCACGATCCTCGTGCTCGCGCTGCGGCTGGCCGAGCACCTGCGCCGCGAGCTATCGTCGCCGGCGTGAGCGCCCTTGACTACCTGCGCCCCCTCGTCGGCAGCTGGGACGTGTCGGTGACCTTCCCCGGCGCCGGCCCCATGGGCGGCGCGACCACCGAGTTCGAGTTCATGGACGGCGGTCTGTTCCTGGTCCAGCGCTGGACGGTGCCGGTCCCCGAGGCCCCCGACGGCATCGCGCTCATCGGCCACGACGAGGGCCGCGGCACCCTGCTCCAGCACTACTTCGACACCCGTGGCGTGGCCCGGGTCTACGAGATGGGCTTCGACGGCGGCGTCTGGACCCTGGAGCGCACCACCCCGGACTTCTCGGACCTGAACTTCTGGCAGCGCTTCGAGGGCACCCTCAGCGAGGACGGCCAGGCGATCGAGGGCGCATGGCAGATCTGCCACGACGAGGCCACGTGGGGGCACGACTTCGGGATGACGTACACGCGGCGAACCTGACCGCCTGCCCGGTACCCTGCGCGTTCACGCGGACGTAGCTCAGTTGGTAGAGCGCAAGCTTCCCAAGCTTGAGGTCGCGGGTTCGAGGCCCGTCGTCCGCTCTCTCGGCTGTTCTGTGCATGCGCTGGCGGCGTCATCGCGGCTCAGAACAGCCGAGGGGGCTTGTGCCTACGACTGCGGCAGCTTCGCCGAGCCGCGGCCCCGCTTCGGGTTGGAGGGCGGGGGTACCACGGGCCCGATGTCGCCGTCGGGCGCCTCGTCCAGGTCCGCGATGACCGGCGCGTGGTCGCTGGGGCCCTTGCCCTTCCGGGCCTGCCGGTCCACCCAGGCCGCCTTGACGCGGTCGGCCACCGGCCCGCCCGCCAGCAGCAGGTCGATCCGCATGCCGAGATCCTGGTGGAACATGCCCGCGCGGTAGTCCCAGTAGCTGAACACCCGCTCGTCGGGCCAGCGCTCGCGGACGACGTCGCGCAGCCCGAGCGCCTGCAGCTCGGCCAGCGCCGCCCGCTCGGGAGCCGTCACGTGCGTCTGGCCGACGTAGGCGCCGGGGTCGAACACGTCGGCGTCGGTGGGCGCGATGTTGATGTCGCCGCACACGATCGTCGCCTCCGGGCCGCCGGCGGCCACCATCTCCTTGAGCGCGGCCAGCCACTCGAGCTTGTACCGGTAGTGGTCCGAGCCGGGCTCGCGCCCGTTCGGCACGTACACCGAGACCACCCGGATCCCGTCGCAGGTCGCCGAGACGGCGCGGGCCTCGGGGTCCGGGAAGCCCGGCCCGCCGGGGATCCCCGCCACCACGTCGTCGAGCCCCACGCGCGAGAGGATCGCGACGCCGTTCCAGGCCGCCTCGCCGTGCGCCGCGACGGCATAGCCGCGGGTGTCGAGCTCCTGGCCGAGCAGCTCGGCGAACGCCTCGTCCGCGAGCTTGGTCTCCTGCAGGCAGACCACGTCCGGGCGCCGCTCGTCCAGCCACGCCAGGAGACGGGGCATGCGCTGCTTGACCGAGTTCACGTTCCAGGTTGCGATGCGCACCGGCGACACCGTAGCGACGGCGGCTATTCCCGCGGCCGCTCGACCACGTACAGCGTGTTGCCGTCCGGGTCGCGCAACGTGAACATCGGCGGGATGCCCGGGCCCATGTCCACGAGCTCGGCCTCCACGTCCACGCCGGCCTCCGCGAGCGCGGCGTGGTCGCCCGCGGCGTCGGCGGTGGCCAAGCGGATGCCGGTGTCCACGCCGGCCGGCTCACCCATGTCCACCAGGGCCACCGAGGCGCCCGAGCCGCGGGGTGCGAGCTCGATCCACCGGAACGGGCCCCCGGGACCGGAATCCATCAGGACCTCGAAGCCCAGCACGTCGCGGTAGAACGCCAGCGCTCCGTCCTGGTCGCGGACGGGGATGCCCACGGTGGCGATGCCGGTGATGGCGGTCATCGGGCACCGCCTTCCTCGAGCAGTGCTTTCAGCGCGGTCATTCGCTCGCGCCACCACGGCTTGAGCCGCTCGCGCTCGGCGTTGTCGGCCAGGCGCTCGTGGGACAGGCCAACGCGCGACCTGCCGTCCTCCAGCGCCTCGATGCCGACCACGAGGCGCGAGGGCCCGCCCTCCCAGTCATACCGGGCCAGGCGCGGCGGCGTGGAGGTCCGCTCGGCCAGCTCGACGCCGGGAAGCCAGCGCTCGCGCAGGTCCGGGTCGTCGAACGCCGCGAACAGGTGCCCGGCCGGCACCGCGACGGTGCGGGAAACCGACACGTTGAAGCCGTTGACCCCCTCACCGACCGCGCGCATGCCACGGGCCCGCTCGTAGCTGACGGAGATGGCCTGGGAGTACCAGCCGGGCACGCCGTGCTCGTCGCGCAGCCAACGCGCGATCTCGGTGTGCGACCGCGAGCGGGCGCCCCAGTCGTCCAGCGCGGCGAACCAGTGGTCCCAGCCGTGGCCGGTGGCCTCGATCACCCGCTCCTCGGCCACGGTGGGCTCGAAATCGGGCTCCGGCGGGGGTGTGTCGGCGATCAGCCGGCAGCGGGCCGCCGTGTAGCTCTCCCCCGTCTTCTCCATCCGGGCACGCACGCGGCGCTTGAAGGTCTTCTGCTGAGTCATGGTCTGCTCCTGATCACGGTGGATGGCCCCGGGACCCACGCTCCCGATGCCCCACCGGACAGGGCTGACGATGACCGGTGTCCCGATGGCTCGAGGCCACCTCTACCTCCGCGAACCGGTGGCGTGAGCACCGGGATGGAGGTCGGGCGCGGGACCGCGCCTGGTTGGAAAATACAACCACCGGGGCGAGCCGTCAAGCCCGGGGCCCGGTGCGGGCGCTCAATACCCTGATGGGCCGCATGCAGCGCCTCCGCTCCCCCTTCGTGATCGCCGCCCTGATCGGCGTGACGGCCCTGCTCGGCCTGCTGGTCTACGGCCTGAGCCACACCGGCCCGGACCGCGCCATCGACGACTCGCTGGCCAAGGGCGAGCGCAAGCCGGCCCCGGACTTCGACCTGCCCCGGCTGGGGGGCGGCGGCCGCCGGACGCTGGCCGACTACCGGGGCAAGGTGGTGGTGCTGAACGTCTGGGGCTCGTGGTGCGACCCGTGCCGGTCCGAGTCACCGCTGCTGGAGCGCTGGCACAAGCGGATCTCCCGCGACGGGCGTGGCACGCTCCTGGGTGTGGACGTGCTGGACAACACGCCGGACGCCCGCGCGTTCGTGCGCGAGTACGGCCTGACCTATCCCCAGCTGAAGGATCCCTCGGACGAGCTGCGGCCCGACTACGGCGTGGCCGGAGTGCCGGAGACCGTGGTCATCGACCG
>DASQLM010000033.1:0-23751 GCA_035630015.1 Thermoleophilaceae bacterium
GACGACGCGCACTGGGCCGACGACCCGTCGCTGCGCTTCCTGCACTTCCTGACCTCGCGGCTGGAGGACCTGCCGGTGCTGCTGCTGGTGGGCACCCGGCCCAGCGAGGAGGCGCTGAGCGACCTGCTGCCCATGCTGGCCTCGGGCCCGGGGGCGCGCAACCTGGCCCCCGCGCCCCTGAGCGACGCCGCCGTGCAGGAGTGGGTGCGCTCGGCCCTGGGCGCACAGGCCGAGGACGAGTTCTGCCGCGCCTGTCACGCGGCCACCAACGGCAACCCGCTGCTGATGAGCGAGCTGATCCGCGAGGTGGCCTCCGAGCGCATGGCCCCCACCGCCAGCGAGGCCGCGCGCGTGGAGGCGCTGGGCCCGCAGGGCGTGTCGCGCGTGGTGCTGCTGCGCCTGGGCCGCCTGCCCGCCGCGGCACCGGCGCTGGCCCGCGCGGTGGCCGTGCTGGGCGACAGCGCGAACGCCACGCTGGCCGCCTCCCTGGCCGGCACGTCGACCGAGGAGGCCGCCACCGCCGTCGACGCACTGCGCGACGCGGAGATCCTGACCGGCCACGACCCGCTGGGCTTCGTGCACCCGATCGTGCGCGCCGCCGTGTACGAGGACATCGCGCCGGGCGAGCGCGGCCAGCTGCACGCGCACGCCGCCCAGCTGCTGTCCCAGTGGGGCCGGCCCAGCGAGGAGGTGGCGGCGCAGCTGCTGGCCACCGACCCCGGGGGGCACGACTGGGTGGTCGGCGCGCTGCGCGACGCGGCCGGCCGCGCGCTGGCGCTGGGCGACAGCGAGGTGGCGGTGACCTACCTGGCGCGGGCGCTGGCCGAGCCGCCGCCCGACGCCGACCGGGCACGGGTGCTGGCCGAGCTGGGCGGCGCCGAGGCGCTGACCGGCGCCAGCGACGCCGTCGCCCACCTCGAGCAGGCCATCGACCTGTCCACCGACCCGCGCGACCACGCCAACGCCGCCCTGGAGCTGGCCGGCCTGTTGAAGTTCGCGGGCGACTCGGTGCGCGCCGTGGAGGTGCTGGAGGAGGCGGTGGCAGCGCTGGGCGACGCCGATGCCGAGCTGGCCGAGCGGCTGCAGGTGGAGCTGATCGGGTCGGCCTACATCAGCGTGGCGGCGCGGCGGATGCTGGCGGACCGGATCGCAACGTTCGAGGACCCGGGCCGGCCGCCCGAGACCTTCCTGGAGCGGTTCAAGCTCGCGGCCATGTGCTTCGACGCCTTCGCCGAGGGACGGCCGGCGGAGGAGGTGGCGCGCCTGGCCACCCGGGCGCTGGCCGGCGGCGACCTGCCCACGGATCCCGTCGCCGGCGGCCACGCGTTCGTGAGTGCCGCGATCGGCCTGCAGTTCGCCGAGCACTACGAGGAGGCGGACCGGCTCTACACCGGTGCGCTGGAGGACGCCCGCCGCCAGGGCTCGGGCGTGTCCTTCGCCGCGGCGTCCAGCCTGCGCTCGCTGGTGAACTACCGCCGCGGGCGGCTGTCCGAGGCCGAGGCCGACGCGCGCGCCGCGCTGGACCTGGCGGGCGACGTGCACGGCTCGCAGGGCTTCCTCTCCGCCGCGCTGGGCACGCTGGTCTACACGTCGCTGGACCGCGGAACGGTGGACGCCGAGCTCGAGCAGCTTGCCGAGCGGTTCCTGGTCGAGCAGGCCACCGACAACCTGCCCTACACCCACGCGCTGCACAGCCGCGCGTGCCTGCTGGTGGAGCGCGGCGAGCTGCGCCGGGGACTCGAGGAGCTTCTGGCCGCGGGCCGGCGCGAGCTGGAATGGGGGGCGGTGAACCCGGCCATCACGCCGTGGCGGTCCAGCGCCGCGCTGGTGCACGCCGCGCTCGGCGAGCAGGACCAGGCCGTCGCGCTGGCCGCCGAGGAGGTCGAGCTGGCGCGGGCGTTCGGCGCCCCGCGGTGCCTGGGCCTGGCGCTGCGGGCTCTCGGCGTGGTCCAGGGAGGGGCCGAGGGCCGGGCCACGCTGGCCGACGCCGTCGACGTGCTGGAGCGCTCGGCCGCCAAGCTTGAGCTGGCCCGGGCGCTGGTCGACCTCGGCGCGGCCACCCGCGCGGGCGGCGACCGCGAGCAGGCCCGGATCAACCTCAGCCGCGGCCTGGAGCTGGCCACCGAGTGCGACGCCCGGGCGCTGGCCGAGAGCGCCCGCAACGAGCTGCTGGCCGCCGGCGCGCGGCCGCGCCGCACCGCGGTGACGGGGGTCGGCGCGCTGACCCCCAGCGAGCGGCGGGTGGCCGAGATGGCCGCCGAGGGGATGGTCAACCGCGAGATCGCCCAGGCGCTGTTCGTGACCGAGAAGACGGTCGAGACCCACCTGGGCAAGGCCTACGCCAAGCTCAAGGTGAAGTCGCGCAAGCAGCTCCCCGAGGCGCTGGGCGAACCCACCCTCTCGTAGGGGGTCCAAACCTCAGGGGGTGGTCGGGGGGGTTGCCCTCACGACCGGGGGCCGGCGCGAGGGCAAGGTGGCCGCATGACCTCCCCCCTGCCCATCCGGTTCACCTGCCAGATCGACTCCCTCGAGGAGCCGATCAGCGGGCGGCTGGAGGACGGGGACGGCCGGTTCGTGGCGTTCCGCGGATGGATCGAGTTCGCGGTGGCGATCACGGACATGGCCGGGGAGGACAGCCCATCCAACGCACCCACCCAAGGAGAAGTGAGCACGCCATGAACATCCGCACCCACATCCGCCGTCCCCGCGCCTCGACCGTGATCGCCTCGCTGGCGCTGTTCGTCGCGCTGGGCGGTTCCGCCACCGCGGCCACCCTGATCACAGGGGCCAAGGTCAAGAACGGCACGCTGACGGGCAAGGACCTCAAGCGCTCCAGCCTGACCGGAACCCAGGTCAAGAACGGCTCGCTGACCGCGTCCGACCTGAGCAAGCGGTCGCTGGGCTCGCTGAAGGGCGCGACGGGGGCCACCGGCGCGACCGGCGCCGCCGGGGCCAAGGGCGCTCCCGGTTCGCAGGGCGTGCAGGGGCCGCGGGGCATCGTGAAGCCGCTGTCGACGTCGACCGCCAGCAAGAACATCGCTGGTGGCGGGGCCGACACCGAGGTTCTCGAACTGGCGGCACCTGCCGGCAAGTACCTGGTCACGGCAAAGGCCACGCTGGCGTCGCCCGACGTCGACCTGCTCGACTGTCGCCTGCAGAACAACGGGGCGCAGGTCGATCAGACGCAGTGGGACGCACCCGCGGCGAGCCTGTTCGCGCCCGTCTCGATGACGGGGGTGACCACCGTCACCACGGGCTCGCTGCGCATCGTCTGCGCCAAGAGCACCGCTCCCGTGGGCAGCGCCTCCGACGTCAAGCTGATCGCCGTCCCGATCAGCTGACCCCGCGGGACCGCAGCACGATCGCCATCGCCCTTCCGGGCGGTGGCGGTCGTCGTTGCGGGGCGCGTTGTAACGTCCCCGCCAGAGTCGATCGCACCCGATCGAGGGTCAGGGAATCCGGTCCGAGTCCGGAGCTGACGCGCAGCGGTGGGGACGCGCGAGACGACGAGAGCCACTGGGAGGAACATCCCGGGAAGGCGTCGTCCCGATCGCGTCCGAGCCCGAAGACCTGTCGACTCCGTCCCGAGGCACCAGCCCGGGTCGCCGTCCAACAGTGGCCTCGCGAGAGGGCCACGCGGAGACAAGGAGCCGTACCGATGCTCGACCTGTTGCCACCATGCGCCACCACCGGCGTGGGCAGCCTGCCGTTCGGACACCCGGCCGACGCCGTCGCCCACGTGATCGACGCCTACGACGTGCCGTTCTGCCCCCAGCTGCCGCTGCTGGAGGGCGACATGGTGGCCGAGTGGCTGGGCGCCGACCCCTGCTGCTGCGGCTGGTCGCCCGAGCGCGACCGCGAGCGCCCGCGCGCCTGGGAGGCGTTCCTGGACGCGGTGTCGGCGCGCCCGCCGGAGCATGGCGTGGTGAAGCTCCAGGTGACCGGCCCGTTGACGCTGGCCACCGCGCTGGGCGATACCGCCCTGGCCGGCGAGCTGGCCGCGTGGATGGCCGCCTCCGCCGCGGAGCAGGTGGGGGTACTGCGCGAGCACGACCTGAACCCGCTGCTGGTCGTGGACGAGCCGTCTCTGGAGACGGCCGCGCCGTCGCCCGCCGAGGCCGCCGCCACCTGGGACGCCCTGCGGGCCGTGGCCCCGGCGTGGGGCCTGCATGTGTGCTGCCGGGTGCCGTGGGACGTGGTCGAGCGCGCGGATCCCGACCTGCTGAGCTTCGACCTGGCGGGCACCGGGCGGCTGGACCGTCACGCCTCCCGCACGCTGGAGCGCATGCTCCGCCGCCGCACGCGCGTGGCCTGGGGCATCTGCCCGGTGGGGACCGCCGACGAAGTCGGTCCCGCCGCGCGATGGATGGCCGAGGCCATGGAGGTGCTGGGCTCCCGCGGCATCGGCCGCGACACGCTGCTGTCGCGGAGCCTGCTGACGCCGTCGTGCGGCACCGCTCTGGCCGAGCCGGCGCGCGAGCGCCGGCTGGCCGAGGTGGTGGACGCCGTGGCGGGGGCGGGGCGCGGCCTGGTGGCCCGGTCGGCCCGGGAGCGGATCGAGGCCGTGGGGCCGGCCCGGCGCTAGGCCGGCAGCAGCGGCGGCGCGGCGTGGCGGGGCGCCTCCGCCGGGACCGAGGGCAGCAGCCCGGCCAGGATGTGCTCGGTGCCCTCGGTGTGGTCGCGCATCAGGCGCACCGCGCGCGGCACGTCGCGGCGGGCCAGCAGCGCCACCAGCCGCCGGTGCTGCGAGTTGCTGCGGCTGAGCACCTGCTGGGGGTGGGCGATGCGGGCCAGCAGGTCGCTCATGTTGCCCTGCGCCTCGGTCATGGCCGTGACCAGCCGCGGCGACCTGGCCGCCTCGGCGATGCCGATGTGAAAGCGCGTGTCCAGCCGCCGGTACTCGGCGAAGTCTTCGGCTCGGTGCATCCGCTCGACGATGTCGGTGAGCCGCTGGATGTCGTCAGCCTGCGCGCGCTCGCAGGCCAGCACGGTGGCGCCGGTCTCGGCCGCCACGCGCTCCTCGAGCACCGCCCACGCCTCGGCGCCGAGGGGCTCGGCGCCCCCGGCCTCCGACAACGGCGGGTCGGCGGCCACGAACGTGCCGCCGGTGCGGCCGCGGTAGGCCACGAGGTGGCCACTCTGCACCAGCGTGGTCAGCGCCTGGCGAAGCGTCGAGCGCGAGATGCGCAGCTGGTGCGCCAGGTCGCGCTCGGCCGGCAGCTGCGAGCCCGGTGAGAGCAGGCCGAGCCGGATCGCTGTGCCCAGCCGCTCGACCGTCTCCTCGAAGGTGGTCGGGGGCGACACCGGCTCGAACACCGCGGCGGTGGCGGCGCTTGGCTCCATCCTCTGAAAGGTATCCCCGTTGTCCACCCTCCGTACGCGTGAAAGGCGCCGGATGGGCCCACGGATAGGATCGCCCGCGTGGACCTGCGCAAGGAAGAGGTGGTGGTCGAGACCGACCGCTACCGGATCGCCGGCAAGATGACGCTGCCTTCCGAGGGCATGGGCAGCCGCCTGTCCGACCACGTCAACCGCCGCGATGTGGAGTTCTTCACGCTCCAGGAGGCCACGCTCACCCCGCTCGACGGGGGCGATTCGCTTACCGAGCCCGTGGTCATGGTCGCCAGCCGCCATATCCGGCTGATCTCGCCACGCGAGCTCGGCTGACCGCCCGTTCCGTCCGCGGCTGCACCGACGATCGTCCGATGCTGGCCCTCCTCGTCTGCGAGAACCGTGCCTGCCGTGCCGCCTTCGAGGCGGAGGGCGCCGCGGACGCCATCGGCGAGCTGCTCTGCCAGGACTGCGGCGGCCCCCTGCGCGCCGTCGGCTACGCCGACGCGGAGCCCGACAAGGGAAACGGCAGCTCGCCGGAAGTACGCCGGGCGGCATAGGCGAACCGCCTCGATGATCTAGCCTGACGGACTTACCCGGAGAGGTGTCCGAGTGGCTTAAGGAGCGCGATTGGAAATCGCGTGGGCGGGGTTGACCCGTCTCGAGGGTTCGAATCCCTCCCTCTCCGCTACAAGCCCAGCCGCTCCACGCCTTCCTCGTTCCATCCCAGGTGGTGGGCGAGCTCGTGGCGCACGGTGCGGGTGACCTGGGCGCGTAGCAGGTCCGGGTCGTGCCCGAAGTCGCGCTCCAGCGTGTCGCGGTAGATGATGATCCGGTCGGGGTGGTCGTCGCGGGCGACGGTGTCGCCGATGTAGTGCCCGTAGGCCCGGTACTCGCGGCCGCGACCGGAGATCACGACCGGCGTGCTCTCCAGCAGGTCGCGGAACTCGGGCGGCAGGTCGTCGATGGCGCGGGTGACCAGCTCGTCGAACTCGTCCGGGGGAAGCTCGGGCACCGGCAGCCGGGCCAGCGCCTCGCTGCGCTCCACGATCCGGTCGAACTGCTGCTCGGAGGGTCCGTCGTCGCCCATCAGCGCGACCATCCCCCATGCGGTCAGCAGCATCAGGGCGACGCCGCCACCGATCCAGGCCAGCAGCCCGGGCAGGCCGGAGAGCGATGGCGGGTGCACGAGCATCAGCACCAGGCCGACGGTGAAGGCCGCTATCAGCGCGGCCTTCATCGGGGATCGCGCCATGTCGAACATGCCTCCGAGGGTAGTCGGCGCCCTCGGCCATAATTGTGGGTCGCACCGCCCCCGTCATGGACCTGATCCTGATCATCGCCGTCGTGTTCGTGCTGCTGGTCGCCCTCGTCGTGCTGGGCGTCGGCGTAGCCGCCAGCAGGTCACGCCGCAATGACGTGTCCCGCGCGGACGAGCTGGTGGGCCTGTCCAGGGTCAAGAGCCCGTCGGGGAAGTCGTTCTTCCCCACCGACGACTCCGTGCTCGAGCTGGCCGAGCTGCTGGACGACGTCGAGGAGCGCGGCCGGCGCGACCGCGAGCGCTGACGCCCGGCCGGCGGCCGGCCGGCCTCGCCTAGAGTGGTCGGAGTGAGAGAGCATCTCCAGGCCGAGGAGACGCGGCGTGTCCGCGTCCTGGCCGCCGGCGGCACGATCGCCATGTCCAGCGACGGCAACGGGGGCGTGACGCCCGAGCTGGACGGCCCCGCGCTGCTGGCCGCGATGCCGGGCCTGGAGAACCGCCACGGCATCGACGCCGAGACGGTGATCAACGTGCCCAGCGCCCACCTGACGCTGGAGGACCAGCTACACATCTGCCGCGAGGCGCGCGACGCCGCGCGCCGGGGCATCGGCGTGGTGATCACCCACGGCACCGACACCCTCGAGGAGACGGCCATGCTGGCCGACGTGGTCCACGACGCCGAGGCGCCGATCGTGATCACCGGTGCCATCCGGCCGGCCTCGGCGCCCGGCGCCGACGGCCCCGCCAACCTCAGCGACGCCGTCAGCGTGGCGGCCAGCGAGGCCGCCGCGGGCATGGGCGTGCTGGTCGTGTTCGGCGGCGAGATCCACCACGCCCGCTGCGTGCGCAAGACCGACACCACGTCGCTGGTGGCCTTCTCCTCACCCCAGACCGGGCCGCTGGGCCGGGTGACCGAGGGCCACCCGATCATCTGGTCGAAGATCCCCCGCAACCCGCCGATGGATCCCAAGGACCTGAAGCGGCGCGTCCTGGTCGTGCCCACGATGGCCGGCGACGACGGCTCCCTGGCCGAGGCGGCCCTGTCCACCGAGCCGGAGGGGGTCGTGATCGGCACGCTCGGCGCCGGCCATCTCGGGCCGCCGCTGCTGGAAGTGTGGGCCGAGGCGGCCAAGCGCATTCCCGTGGTGGCCTACTGCCGCCCCGAGCGTGGCGTGGTCCTGAACTCGACCTACGGCTACGCCGGGTCCGAGCGCGACCTGCGCAACACGGGGATCATCCCGGCCGGGTTCCTGTCGCCGCAGGCGGCCCGGATGAAGCTCCTGGCCTGCCTGGCCAGCGGGCTCACGACCGAGGAGATCCGCTGGGCCTTCAGGCAGGACGACGGCTGAGAAACCGACCCGTTTGCAAGGGATATTGCAGCTGTCCGGCGAAGTCCCCACCATGGCCCGTCCTATGTTCACCTCACTGCTCACCTGCTCCGACGAGGACTGCCTGGAGCTCGCGGCGTTCGCCGGGTCGCTCGAGGCGGCCGACGACGTGCTGTGCGAAGGCTGCGGCTGCCTGATGCAGGTCGTGGCCGTCGAGGGCGGCCACGAGACAGCCGACGTGATCGACCTCGGCGCCCACCGGACGCGCCGCGCGGGCGCGTCCGGCAGGCTCGCGGCCTAGCGCTTCCCGACCTTCACGCTCAGCGTCTTCTTCACGGTCCGGCCGCGCTTGGGCTTGAGCGATACCGCCAACTTGCCCTTGCGGGCCCGGCGCAGCGCCCGGGCGGCCTTCTTGGGCAGGCGCAGCTTGACCAGCCGCGGCATGCCCGCCTTGACCTTGAAGCGCATCGTGGCCACCGGCATGCGTGCCTTGGCCGCGCCCGAGGCCTTCGCGCCGGCCACCGTGAGGGCCGCCGTCCCGGCGCACCCGGTCGGGCACGACGCCGTCAGGGACACCGTCGACCCCTTGGCGTCGGCCTTGGCCGCCTTCGCCGGGACCAGCGGCACCAGCAGCTCGTCGATCTCCGCCGCGGTCGGCTCCTTGTGGCCGCGCCCGGAGCCGGACGGCACGACCGCCTGCTGGGGCTCGGCCACGTCGGAGATCACGGTCTCGCTGGTCTTGGTCAGCGTGACCTCGCCGGTCCAGTTGTAGCCGCACTTCGTGGTGCCGGACAGGTGCGCGCCGGCGCAGAAGCCGCCCCCGGGACCCTTGATGTTCTGGATGATCTTGCCGTAGCCCACGGCCTCGTGCGGGATCTCGAATTGCGTGTCCAGGGGTCCGCTGCCCAGCGCCGGCCCGTTGTCGGTGTACTCGTAGGGGGCCGTCGCCGAGACGCGCTCGTCACCCCGGCACTGCCAGTCGACGCGCACCTGGTCGGTCACGCGGAGGTTGAACGCCTCGCCGGTGAGCGGAGCCAGCAGGTCGGAGTCGATCGTCCCCTGTCCGGACGGCAGCGGCCCCGTGGTCGTGTCGCACGACCGGCTGCCGCTGAACACCTTGTTGGCGTAGTGGCCCTTGGCCACCCCGGAGCTGTCGGCCGTGGCCTGACCCTGGGCCACCGGCGACATCAGGTACCCGTCACGGAACGTGATCCGGCCGAGCTTGGTGTGCAGATCGGAGACCAGCTGGACGTCGGTGTCCTGGCTCTCCCAGCCCGTGGCGAAGTGGTACGCGTGGTCGTGCACCAGCGTGACGTCGGCTTCGACGTCGTAGTGCGTGAGCTTGATCGTCGCGGCCTCGGCGGCCGCGGGCCCGCAGGCCATGGCCAGCGCCGCGGTGGTCAGGGCGATGGTGGTGTGGGAGCGCTTGGACATGCCCCCACCCTGCGCGCGCAGCCGGGCACGCGCGTCCTACCCGGGGACGATCTGGGGTCCTGCCTGAGGATGTTCCGAGCCGGTCGAGATCAGTCGCGCAGCAGCGCGCAGACGGCGTTCTCCTGCACCGCCCGCAGGCGCCGCAGCAGCGCGCCCTCGGGCGCCGGGATGTTCAGTGAGGTGGTGACCACGCGCTGGCCGTCCGAGCTGGCGGCGGCCCACTGCACGTAGCCGGGGAAGTTGCCGGTGTGCCCGTAGACCGTGCCGCAGCGCGTGCGGTAGCGGAACAGGGCCAGCCCGGCCGAGTTGGCACCGGGACCGGGCGGACTGGACCGGCCGCCGCGCACGAAGCGGCGCTGCTCGCGCCGCGCCGTCGTGCCGAACAGGCGACCGGACACGTACCCGCGCATGAAGGTGGACAGGTTCCGCGGGGTGGACACGATGGCCCCCGACGCCCACGCCCCCGACGGGCTGAGCAGGGTGCTGACGTCGTCGGGCTTCTTGCCCGGCTCGACCACGTACCCGTGGATGAACGGCCGCGGAAGCGGCGTCGAGCGCGGGAACGTCGTTTCTCCCAGCCCGAGCGGCCCGAACACGAAGTCGCCCAGCAGCGCGCCGTAGGACCGGCTCGTGATCCGCTCCGCGATCAGCCCGATCACGATGTTGTCGGTGTTGGAGTACTCGTACCGCGCACCGGGGCGGAACACGAGCTTGTCGCGCGCGACCCAGGAGATGATCTTGGCCGGCGACACGTACGCCTTCGGCGCGGTCTGGAACTGCTTCACGAACCCGTTGGACTTGGTGTAGTCGGGCACGCCGCTGGTGTGATTGAGGAGCTGTCGCACCGTCACGGCGCCCCACGCCGCGGGCAGGTCGGGCCGGTGGCGGGCGACGGTGTCGTCCAGCCCCAGCCGGCCGTCGCGGACCAGGCGCAGCGCCACGGCGCCGCTGAACGCCTTGGCCACGCTGGCGATGCGCATGTGGTCCGTCGACCGCGGGCGCCGGCGCGTCGCGCGATCGGCGTAGCCCGCGCGAAGGACCGTGGTCCTGCCGTCGCGGTACAGGGTCGCGATGGCGCCGGGAGGCCCGCCCCGGGCCTTGACCAGTGAGGCCAGGCCGCGCTTCACGCGGGCGTCGTCGCGCGCGCTCGCCTGGGCCGTGCCGGTCACGGCCAGGAGCATCAGCGCCGCGACGACGAGCGCGGCCCTCATCCCCGCCCCGCCAGCTTGAGCTGGTACTTCTCCTCGGTGGAACCGCCGACCACGTCCCGGAAGCGCTCCTTGACGCGCTCGGTCCGGCGGCCCGGATGGAACCGTCGCTGGGCCTTCTCGTGCTTGGGCGCGTCTGGCCCCCCGTAGCGGCGGCGGGCGAACGCCGAGTCGGGCTTGCCGATCCGGGTGGCGCCGTAGATCGCGAGCGGGGCGATGAAAAACCCGAGCGTGGCGTGCAGCAGGCGCGACTTGAGCACACACACGACCACGCAACCGAGGATCAGCAGCGACAGCGCGATGCTGCCCACGAGGTCGAACGTGGTGGCGTCGTCGACGTCGAACGGCCGCACGCCCAGCAGGATCAGCCCCATCGACGAGACGGCGATGACCAGCGCGTCCACCGACTGGCGCCCGCGGTCGGCCCAGTAGACGTCCTCGAGGTAGAGCCACAGCGCGAACTCGTCGATGGTCAGCCCGATGCCCACACCGAAGGCGAACGCGCACAGCTCGTAGATGGGCGAGACGGCGAAGCCCGCGAAGCTGAGCGTGCCGGCGATCATCATCAGGACGATCCCGAACACCAGGTGGTGCACGTGCACGCCACCTTCGCTGACGATGCTGCCGGGCCACCACGGCGTGCGCGGGCTGCGCATCAGCCGCGTCGAGATCCGGATCAGGCCGAAGGAGACGATGATCCCGGCCAGCACGAGGAACAGCCACTGGCGGTCGTTGGCGACCAGTTGGTCGTTCCAGAAGTCGGACACTCCCGACCGACCCTAGACCCGCCGCACCCCCCGGAGCAACCCCAGCACGGCCACGGTCGCGGCGTCGATGATCTCGCCCTCGCGCGCCATCCGCTCCACCTCGGCCAGCGGGAACCGGCCCACGCGCAGACCCTCCTCCTCGGCCTCCAGCGCCTGCTCGCCCTCGGTCAGGCCGGTGGCCAGCCACGCGTCGAAGTACTGGCTGGAGATGCCGGCCGCGAAGTAGAGGCGCGACAGGTGCCGAAGATCGGCGGCCCGCAGGCCGGTCTCCTCGGCCAGCTCGGTGCGCGCGATCTGCTCGGAATCGCTCACGTCCACCCCGTCCAGCGCCCCCTGCGGCAGCTCCCACGAGCGCGCGCCGACCGGGTGGCGGTACTGCTCCACCAGCGTCACCGTGTCGTCGTCGTGCAGCGGCAGGATCACCGCCGCCGGCCGCTTCTCGACCACCGAGTACAGGCCGGGCGAGCCGTCGGCGCGCTCCAGGCGATCCTCGCGCACGCGCATCCAGCGGTTCTCGTAGACCACCTCCGACGAGGTGACCCGCGGCGGCTTCATGCCGGGCAATCTAGTCAGGTCCGGCGCGACGGCACCCTGCGCGCCGCGCGGTCCCTGCGCACCTGGGCCACGATCATGCCGCCCATCTCCCGCAGCAGTGCGCCGCGCTCGCCGCGGCGGGTGGCAAGCCCGCGGACGGCGGCCCTCAGGGCCAGGGCCGGGGTGAAGACCTCCGACGGCGGCACGTCGTGGTTCAGCACGCGTAGGAGGCCTTCGGTCAGGCGCGGGTCGGCGGCGACCTCCCGTGTGATCGCCGCGGTCAGCGGCGCCGCCGCCCCGGACGCACCCATGTCCGTCGCGAACCAGTACATCTCCCAGGCGTCGCGGTCGCGCCACTCCCACCAGTCCCGGAGCATCCCGTCCATGTCGCCGCCCGCCGCCCCGCGCTCGATCGCCTTGGCCAGCGTGGCCGACTGACGCAGCGCGTCCGCGATGCCCTGGCCCGGGGAGGGGTCCTTGAAGTGCCCGGCGTCGCCCACCAGCGCCCAGCCCGGCCCGGCCGAGGTGCGGAAGTAGCCGCACATGTTGGACATGACCCGGATGGGCCCCACGCGCGAACCCGCCGCGACCTGTCCCCCGAGGTCGGGCCAGCCGGCCAACGCCTCGGCGTAGACGCCGTCGCGGTCGGCCAGTATCTCGTCGCGGCGCTCCACCGACGGAGCGACAGCGGCCATGAAGAGGCCCGCGTCGGTCGAGCTGGCCAGGTAGCCCATGTCGCCGCGCTGCCCGACCCAGACGCGGTCCCGGTCGGCCGCGACGCCCTCGTGGTACGCCCAGATGAACACGCGCCCCGACGGCGCGCGGTGGTACTCGGGCGCGTCGACCAGCCGAGCGACCGCCGACCGGACGCCGTCGGCGCCCACCACGAGCGGCGCATGCACGTCACCCGCGGCGGTCCTCACGCCCGTCACCCGCCCGTGCTCCCAGATCAGATCGGTCACGGCCGTCTGTGGCCGGATCTCGGCTCCCGCGGCCTCCGCCGCCTCGACGAGCACGGCATCGAGCGTGATCCGCCGGACGTTGAGCATCGGCGCTCCGACCAGGTCGCTGACACCGTCCAGCTCGATCTGCACGTCGTCGAAGACGACCGTGCCCCGCTCTATCGGCCGGGCGACCTCCAGCAGGGATCCCATCACCCCGAGCTCGCCCAGGACCTTCACACCGGTGGGCTGGATGCCGTGCGTGGACGCGGTGTCCTGGGGCAGGCGGGCCCGGTCGACGACGCATACGCGCATCCCGGCGCGGGCGAGGAACGTGGCCAGCGGGGCACCGGCGCAGCGCGCACCCACCACGACGACATCGAAGCGCTCAACCATCCCGCCTGCCCAGCGTACCTGGGCCGGCGTGCGCCTACGACGCCATCGAGCGCGAGATCACCATGCGCTGGATCTCGTTGGTGCCCTCGTAGATCTGGGTGATCTTGGCGTCGCGCATCATGCGCTCCACCGGGTACTCGTTCACGTAGCCGAAGCCGCCCAGCACCTGCACCGCGTCCACGGTCACGTCCATCGCCGTGTCCGACGCGAACAGCTTCGCCATCGACGAGTACTTGCCCAAATCCTTGTCGTTGCGGTCGGCCTTGGCGCACGCGGTGTACAGCAGCTCACGCGCGGCCGCGGTCTTGGTCTCCATGTCGGCGAGCTTGAACGCGATCGCCTGGTGCTGGTTGATCGGCTTGCCGAAGGAGATGCGCTCCTTGGCGTACTGATTGGCGTAGTCGGTGGCGCCCTGGGCGATGCCCACCGCCTGCGCGCCGGCGCCGAGCCGGGTGCGCTCCAGGGTGGACAGCGCGACCTTCATGCCGCGGCCCTCCTCGCCTATCAGCGCGTCGGCGGGCACGCGCACGTCCTCGAACACGGGCTGGCCGGTCGGCGAGCCCTTGATGCCGATCTTGTGCTCGAGCTTGGGGACCGAGAAGCCGGGGGTATCCTTGTCGACCACGAACGCCGAGATGCGCTTGCTCTCGCGGTCGGTCACCGCGAACACCACGTAGAAGTCGGCCACAGTCGCGTTGGTGATCCAGTTCTTGGTGCCGTTGATGACCCAGTCGCCGCCGTCCTTGACCGCGGAGGTGCGCATGGCGCCGGGGTCCGACCCGGCCTCGGGCTCGGACAGGCAGAACGCGGGCGACTTCTCGCCCGACGCGCAGTCCGGCAGCCACCGCTGCTTCTGCTCGTCGGTGCCGTGCAGCTGAATCGGCAGCGTGCCCAGCTCCTGCACCATCAGGATCAGCGCGCTGGACGCGCACGCCTTGGCGATCTCCTCAACCGCGACGTTCAGCATCAGCGTGCCGGTGCCCGTGCCGCCCAGGTCCTCCGGGAAGGGCAGGCCGAGGATGTCGTGCTCGGCCAGCGCCTTGCGCACGTCCCACGGGTATTCGCCCGTGCGATCGATCTCCGCCGCGCGGGGCGCGATCTCGCCGGCCACCAGGTCGCGGATCGTCTGCTGGAAGTCCTTGAACTCCTGCGGCAGCGTGTAGGCGTCGGCTCCGGGAGTGGCGATGGTGCTCATGCCCGGAGCCTACGCGAGGCCCGCCGCGCCTAACCCCCGACGAAGACCGTGGTGCCCACGTTCACGCGCGTGAACAGGTCCTTGACGTCACCCGGGTCCATGCGCACGCACCCGTGCGACGCGGCCTGGCCCAGCGAGCCGGCCTCCTTGGTGCCGTGGAAGCCGACCGATCCGTTGAAGCCGATCCAGCGCGCGACCAGCGGGTTGTCCGGGTCGCCGCCAGGGATCGTCTTGCCGGCCAGGTCGCCGGCCCACTCCGAGTTGGGCACGTTCCAGGGCGGGTCCTTCTGCATGCTCTGCACGCTGAACTGGCCGGTGGGGGTCGGGTGGTTGGGCTCCCCGACGGCGGCCTTGTAGGTCTTGACCACCTTGCCGCCGTCGAAGACGCGGATCGTGCGCCCGGCGCGCGAGACGGTGACCACGGTGGGGTGCCGGCTGCGCAGCTGGTCCGCGGTGACCTTGGGCTGCACCGGCTCGGTGCGAGCGCTCAGGTCGCGGTGGCTCCCGGGGGCGCGCAGCGCGGTCTCGATCCTGCGGGTCAGCTGGTCGCGCCCGGCAAGCCGGCGGCCGGGCTTGGCCTCGGTGATACCCACGCTCTCGACGCTGACGCTGAAGCCGGCGTCGGTGGCCGGCCGGTCGGCGGCCTTGCCCAATCCGTCCACGAAGCGCCGGACCTCGGCGCGCCTGACCGTGACCGGGACCGCGATGTCGGCGTCGACGTCACCGCCCTTGAGCTCGCGCCAGCCGCGGGTGATGAAGCCGTCGGCACGCCCCTCGGCGGCGGCCTGCATGGCCGCACCGGCCACGTCCACCCGGACGCCGGCCCTGTGCGCGTCCAGCGAGTGCGGCTTGCCGTGCAGCGTGACCACCACCGGCTGCAGGGCCGGATCGGCGATCCGCTTCTGGAGCCGGGCCCGCGCCTGGGCCACCGTCAGGCCGCCGACGTCGACGCCCTGGACGGTCACGCCCTGGGCGATCCGGTGGCCGGCCTGCATGTCCGCCCACGCGAGCGTGCCTACGGCTCCGCCGACGCAGAGCAGGCACAGCAGCACGGCGATGGCGAACAGACGGCGGAACATCCAACCTCGGGTCGGCTAGGACAACGGGAGCGACGACGGACGCTAGTAGCCGGTCGGCGCCGTTGTCCAGATTCCTGCGTTTTGCAGGCTTTCGCCCAGCTAGGCGGGCGTTCGCCGGTCGATCGCCCGGAACACCGCCCACCCCGCCACCGCCGCCACCAGCGAGGCGGTCAGGACCCCGACCTTGGCCTCATCACGCAGCCCGGGGTCGGTGAAGGCGAGCTCGGCCACGAACAGCGAGACGGTGAAGCCGATCCCGGCCAGCGTGCCGGCCGCGCCCACGTGGCCGGCACGCATGCCCTCGGGGAAGGTTCCGTGCCGGGTGCGCACCGTGGCCAGCGAGGCCAGGCCCACCCCGGCGGCCTTGCCCACCACCAGGCCGAGCAGCACGCCCAGGGTGATCGTCGAGCCGGCCGCGGCCGAGAGCGCGTCGGAATCCAGCGGCACGCCCGCGTTGGCCAGCGCGAACAGGGGCACGATGGCCATGCTCGAGAACGGATGCACGGCGCGCTCGAACGGCCGCGCTGCCGCCACGGGGCACACCAGGCCCACCGCCACGCCGGCGATGGCCGGGTGCACACCCGACTCCAGCGTCAGCCACCACAGCACCACCGCCCCGGCCAGCCAGGCCGCGCCGCTCCACGCGCGCCACCGCCCGGCCGCGAACAGCAGGGCGGTCGTCGCCACCGCCCCGGCCAGGGCGGCCGCCTCGACACCGCTGGAGTAGAAGACGGCGATCACGGCCACCGCGCCGATGTCGTCGACCACCGCGAGCGTCAGCAGGAAGATGCGCACCCCCGGGGGGCAGCGGTCGCCCAGCAGGGCCACCACACCGAGCACGAAGGCGATGTCGGTGGCCATGACGATGCCCCACCCGCCGGCGCCCGGGCCACCGGCGTTGATGGCCGCGTAGATCAGCGCGGGAACGGCCATGCCGGCCAGCGCGGCGACGATTGGCACCGCGGCCGCGCGCCGGTCGCGCAGCTCACCGACCGCCAGCTCGCGCTTGACCTCCAGCCCGACAAGGAAGAAGAAGAACGCCATCAGCCCGTCGTTGACCCAGTGGCGCAGGTCCAGGTCGGCCACGCCCAGGTCCAGATGCGCGGCCCACAGGTCCTCGTAGGCGCCCGACAGCGGCGAGTTGGCCCACGCCAGGGCCACGACGGTCGCGACCAGCAGCAGCCCGGCACTGCCGCTCTCGGTGCGCATGAAGTCGGGCAAGGGCCACAGTGTGGCCCACGGGCAGGACTAAGCTCGGATCCATGACCCCACGCTCGTACGGTGAGGGTTGCGCCGCGGCGCACGCGCTGGACCTCGTGGGCGAGCGCTGGGCACTGCTGGTGGTGCGGGAGCTGATCCTGGGCCCCAGACGCTTCACCGACCTGCGCGCCGGCATTCCCGGGGCCGGCCCCAACGTGTTGTCCCAGCGCCTGCGCGAGCTCGACCACGCCGGCGTGATCCGCCACCGCCGCCTGGAGCCGCGGGCGGCCTCGTCGGTGTACGAGCTGACGGAGTGGGGCCGGGACCTGGAGCCCGTGCTGCAGACACTCGGCCGCTGGGGCGTGCGCTCGCCCGCGATGCCGTTCGGGGCGCCCATCAGCGTGTCGGCGCTGATCCTCTCGCTGCGCACGATGGCGGACGGCCGCTCGGCCACCGGACCGCCCGTGGACGTCGAGCTGCACCTGGACGACGAGCGCTTCCACGTTCGCGCCGGGCGGGGCCGGATGGAGATCGACCGCGGGAACGCCGAGGACGCCGATGCGGTCGTCGCGACCGACCCCGCCACGCTGAACGCGCTCCTTCTGGGCGACCGCGAGCTGGACGACGCGGTCCGCTCCGGCCAGGCCCGGGTCCAGGGCGACCCGGCCGCGTTCGCGTCGCTGCAGCGGCTGTTCCCGCTGCCGGCGGCGGCCTAGGCCCCCTCCTGCACCAGCTCCAGGAAGGCCCGCACCGCGGGGCCGTGCCGCCGTCCTGCACGATGCACGACGAACACCCGGTGGATCATGTCCGGGTCGCTCAACTCCGCCACCGCCACCGGCGGCCCCGGCGTGAGCGCATCGGACCGCGGCAGCACGCTGACCCCCAGCCCCTCGGCGACGATGCTCCGGATGCGCGAGGTCTCACCCGCCTCGAACGACACGTGGGGGCGGAAGCCCAGCCGCTCGGACGTGCGGTTCACCAGCCCGCGGATCGTGGCGCCCTCCCTGAACAGCACGAAGTCCGCGCCTTCCAGGTCCTTCAGCGACAGCCGTTCGCGGCGGGCCAGGCGGTGGCCGTGGGGCAGCACCGCAACCAGCGGCTCGCTGGCCACCTCCTGGCTGTTCAGGCCCCGGCGCTGCTCGCGGCTGAGCCACGTGGTGAAGGCGCAGTCGATGGTGTCGGCGCGCAGCGCCTCGGCCAGCGACGCGCTGAAGCCCTCGCGCAGCACCAGGTCGATCTCCGGGTTGGCCGCCCGGAACCTGCCCAGCAGCGCGGCCACGCCCAGCGGGCCCGGCGTGGGCGTGACCCCGGCCACCACGCGCCCGGTGCGCAGGCCGCGCATGGCGTCCAGCTCGGACTGCATCGCCTCCAGCTCGCCGACGATCCCCCGCGCCCTGGCCACCACCCGCTCGCCCGCGTCGGTCAGCTCCACGTGGCGGGTGGTGCGGTCCACCAGCGGCGTACGCAGCTCGTCCTCGAGCTTGCGGATCTGCTGCGACAGGCCCGGCTGGGCTATCTGCAGCCGCTTCGCCGCGCGGGTGAAGTGCCGCTCGTCGGCCAGCATGACCAGGTAGCGCAGCTGCCGCAGTTCCATAACTGACACTTCTTAATATCAGACGTAAGAAGTCTTGGACTTCTGAATCGCCCGAAGGCACACTGAAGGGGCATCACTCCTCCCTCAGCGGGTCGCGCGGGTCATTCCGCCGGCCCGCTTTTTTTGGCCTAGCGCGACCGGTTGATGCGCCGGGCCACGTCGATCAGGGCGCCCTGGTCGTAGTAGTCCACCGCGACGAACGACGCCGGCATCTCGCGCTCGGCCTCGCAGCGCCCGATCTGGCGGGTCAGGAACGCCCGCCTGAGGATCTTGCGGTTGCCGCTCAGCGGCGGCGGGAAGCGGTCGATCCAGTGGTTGAGCATCAGGATCGGGCTGTCCTCGTCGCCACGCGAGGGGCGGCAGTTCAGGTCGTCCGGGCGCTCTGCCTTCAGCGGCGTGTCCTGGACCCACTCGAAGCCGTCGTTCAGCCACGGGATGCCCTCGACGCGGTTCTCGGTGAAGACCAGCAGCCGCTTGCCCGAGCCGATCATCTGCCCCAGCGTGGGCAGCGGCTCGCCACGGTCCAGCACCTGGGCGTAGCCCTGCGTGCCGGTCCGGCGGAAGGCCTCGGCCAGGTCCTCGTCGGTCACGTAGTTCTCCAGGAACAGCACCAGCACGTTCTGCGGCTCCCGCGCCAGGAACCGCTTCATGTCGTTCAGCGTGTCGGTGAACCGGGTGGCCCCGAGCTCGCAGAGCGTGTGGCACAGCCAGACGTCGCGGGGCCCCGGGGTCCCACGGGACGGCGACGGGCCCAGGCGCCGGGCCGCGGCCAGCGCCGGAGGGTCGAGCTCGCGTGCCACCTTGTTGCGGTCGCGGCCCTCGGCGGCGAAATCGGTGAGCACCCGCCCCCCGCCGCCCTTGCGGCCGTAGTGGGGGTCCAGCAGGAACAGCCGGATGCCGTCCTCGAGCTGGCGGGGGACCGACCGGCGCTGGTTGGCCAGCGCCCACCCGGGCACGTCGGCCGCGGACATGGCGTTGTGGGTCCCGGGGAACAGGACGTCGTTCACCCGCCGCCCGCAGAGCTCCTTCATGCCGTTGCAGCCGGCGGCGGGCGTGGCCGCCGCCGCGGCGGGCTGCTGGCCGCGCTGGAGCACCAGCGCGGCGGTCATCGACGCCGCCACCGCAGTCAGAGCCGCCACCCCCACCACCGCGGCCAGCCGCCGGACGGGCCGCGGCTGCTCGGCCCGGCGCGGGCTGCCCAGGACGCGCAGCAGCTCGGCGCTGCCCAGGTACACCAGCGCGGCGCCGGCGACGTAGGCCAGCAGCGCCAGCGCCGTCTGGGGCCAGACCAGCACCAGCACCCCGGCGGCCAGCAGCGCCACCCCGCGCAGCGCCGCCAGCGGGGCGCCCGCCGGCCGGCGGGTCAGCGCCTCCAGGCGCTCGCGCACCGCCTGGGGGTGCGCCACGGTGAGGATGCTGGACGCCAGCACGAAGCCCACCAGCGCCACGATCATGATCAGCGACCGCAGGTCGCCCAGGAACGAGTCCCACACGCCGCCCACCGCGCTCTGCAGGTCCGCCTTCGGTATCTCCTCCGTGCCTTCGATCGAGCCCACCACCACCTCGCGACCGGCCGACAGCGCGACCGCCGCCACGATGCCGGCCATGCCGAGCGCCAGGCCGTAACGGGTCAGCGCCCGCCGCCGGTCGGCGGCCAGCGCCAGCGCCCCGGCCAGCAGCAGTACGGCCAGGATCGGGGCCCACAGCGCCAGCCGCCGCACCGTGTCGGCGGCCTCCAGCGTGTCACCGGCGAAGTCGCGCTCGCGCACGTCGATCAGCCGCGCGTCCACGTCGTCGGGCACGCGCCGGGCGATGTCGGGCGAGACGCTGCGCACGCCCGACAGGACCACGGTGCTCACGTCCGCCAGGTCGAACACCAGCGAGTTGTCGTCGCGCTCGAACAGCACCTCGTAGGACTGCGCCGCCGCGGCGCGCACCAGCCGCTGGAAGGGCGGCGTCCCGGTCAGCGCCTCCACCACGCCCTCCAGGACCGGCCGCGCCGCCACCAGGTCGGTCGAGCCACGGTCGATCAGCTGCACCACCACCTCGCGGGCCGCCACGCGGCGCACCTCGGGACGGTCGAACGCGGCCGCGGCGCGGTCGGCGAACGCGTCGCGCTCGGCCACCTCGAAGCGCAGGTACAGGGCTAGGACCGCGGCGACCGTGGCCACCGCGGCCAGCACCGCGAGGACCAAGGCCAGCAGGTTCCTCGAGGGTCGCACCATGCCTGCGCCAGCCTAACCCCGCCTCAGTCACACTGGGCGCCGTGAAGCGGCTCGCGATCCTGCTCTGTGCCCTCCTCGCGCTGGCCGCGTGCGGGCAGGACGACGAGCGGCCGGCCGGCGAGGCGGTCCTGGACGGCTCGGCGCCGCTGGAGGCCCGCACCGCCACCGGGCCGGGCTCGGCGAAGCGCCAGGGCGCCCCGCGCGTGGTGCAGGTGGTGCCCCCGGGCGGAGCGAAGGAGGAGGGCGACGCGGCCAGCGAGGAGAAGCGCATGCGCGCCGAGAACAAGCGCATCCGCCGCGACCTCGAGGACCTGGAGGCGCTGGAGAAGGCGCGCAAGCGGGTGCAGAGGCGGCTGGCGAAGGCGGGCTACGACTCCAACCTCGTCATCGGAGCGGGCGGCCTGGCCTGGCCGGTGAACGGCACGGTCAGCTCCCCGTTCGGCCCGCGGTGGGGACGGCTGCACGCCGGCATCGACATCTCCGCGCCCACCGGCCGGGTGATCCGCGCGGCCCAGGACGGGCGGGTGTCCATCCGCGGGCCCGTCAGCGGCTACGGCAACTACACCTGCGTCCAGCACACCAAGGACTTCCAGACGTGTTACGCCCACCAGTCGCGCTTCCTCGTCGAGCGGGGCGAGGACGTGGTCCAGGGGCAGGCGATCGGCCTGGTGGGCTGCACCGGCCGCTGCTTCGGCGACCACCTGCACTTCGAGGTCTACGTGAACAACCGCCCGACCGACCCGATGCCGTACCTGTAACTAGGGCCCGCCGGGTTTCAGCCTCTGGATCGAGGCCAGCGCCTCGTCGAGCGTGCGGTGGCTCTCCAGGATCGAGCGGAGGTTCACCAGTTCCAGGACGCGCTCGATGATCGCGCGGTCGGGCACCACGGCGGCGAGCCGCTGCTGGCGGGCCGACAAGCGCTCGGCCAGCTCGAAGATCACGTTCACCCCCGCGCTGTCGAGGTAGGTGGTGTCGCGTAGGTCGAGCACCAGCCCGTGGTCCTGGTTGGTCACGGCCCGGAGCAGGCCGATCCGGATGCCGGGCGCGCGCGTCAGGTCCACCTCGCCGACCAGGCGGGCCACCGGGATCCCGTCGTGGTGCTGGAGGTCCACGCTCGACGAGTTCACGCGGCGGTGGCCTCCTGTGGCCGCCGGCGCAGGGTCACGGTCGTGCCCTCCTCGCCGCCTTCGATCGCGACGGAGTCGGTGAGCCCCTCCATCAGCGTCATGCCCTTCCCCCGGTGGGCCCCGCGCGGCGGGCGCCACTGGCCCCAGTCCTGGACTCGCATCACGATGTCCCCATTCTCCACATGCGCCCCGACGAGAAACGAGCGGGCCTCGGGCGGGTAGGCGTGCTCGATGGCGTTGGCGCACGCTTCGCCGCAGGCCAGCGTGAGCTCCTCGACCTCGTCGGGGGAGGCGCCGTGCTCGCGTAGCCAGCGACGCAGGATGCGCCGCAGCAGCGGCGCCGACTCGGGCTCCGCCGCCATGGTCACCTCCAGCTCCTCGCCCAGCGGGTGGATGGCCATGACCAGCACGGCGGCATCGTCGTTCGCGGCCCCCTCGGGCAGGAGCGCGCCCACCAGCCGGTCGGCCAGCTCCTCGGGATCCGATCCATCCGGCGACCCGGCCACGCGGAGCCGCTCGAAGCCCTCCTCCAGCGCCTCCCCGGCCCGCTCCATGAGCCCGTCGGTGTACAGGACCAGCTCCATCGGGGGGTGGGCCTCGAGCACCAGGTCGTCGTAGACGGGGTTGGCGATCACGCCGAGCGGGACGGCTCGCGGGAGCTCCACGAAGGTGGCCTCGGACCCCCGTCGCAGCAGCGGCGGCAGGTGACCCGCGGAGGCCATATGCACCTCTTCGGCCTCGGAGTCGAAGACCAGGTAGAGCAGGGTGGCGCTGCCGCCGGGATCGATGCGCCGCAGCAGCACGTTGAGCTTGGTCATCAGCTCCCAGGGCTCGGTGCCGTCGAACGCGTACGCGCGCAGGGCGCTGCGCAGCTGTGCCATCAGGGCGGCCGCCCGGAAGCCCCGCCCCACCACGTCGCCCATGACCAGGCCCAGCGATCCCGTGGGCAGCAGGAAGGCGTCGTACCAGTCGCCGCCCAGGGGGGCGGACGCCGCGGGCCAGTAGCGGGCGGCCAGCGAGACGCCCGGGAACTCGGGCAGCGGGCGCGGGAACAGGCTGCGCTGCATCTCCTCGGCCAGGCCGCGCTGGCGCTCGTACAGGCGGGCCCCGATGGCCAGGGCGGCCCGGTCCGCCGCCCGTTGCAGCAGGTCGACCTCGTCGGACGAGAACGCCCGGGTGGTGAGCGCGCCCACGTGGAGGACGCCGATCAGCCGTTCCTCGGTCAGCAGCGGCACCCCGAGCAGCGACTGCAGGCCCTTCTCGCGCAGGAGCGGGTTGAGGATGTCGGCGTGGTCGACGTCGGTGATCTGGACCGGCCCGCGCTCGGCGGCCACCCGGCCGGCAAAGCCGCCCCCGACGGGGATGCGCACGCCCCGCTCCACCTCCTCCTCCAGCCCCTTCGCCGCGCGCGCGGCCAGCGTGCGGCCGTCCTCCTCCAGCAGGAGGATCGCCACGGTGTCAACCCCCAGGATCTGGCGGACGCGCTCGAGCAGCGTGTCCAGCAGCTGGTTAAGGGGAAGCGACGAGAGCGCGGCGTCGGTCACCCGCTGGAGGTCACGTAACTGGGACGCGCTGTCACGGGCCATCGGGGACGCCAGCGTACCTCAGCCGGGTCCGGTACAAGACGGACATGAGCGAGGAGTACGAAACGATCCTCTACGGGGCCGAAGGCCCCGTGGCCTCGATCACGCTGAACCGACCCGATCGCCTGAACACGATCGTCCCGCCCATGCCCGAGGAGGTGCAGGCCGCGGTCGGCCGCGCCACCCGCGACCACGACGTCAAGGTGATCGTGCTGCGCGGAGCGGGCCGGGCCTTCTGCGCGGGCTACGACTTCGGCCAGGGCTTCGGCCACTGGGACGAGTACATCCAGACCGAGGGCGAGTGGGACGCGGGCAAGGACTTCGTCTTCGCCACCGCGCACGAGGTGGCCCCGACCCAGCAGCTGATGAGCGTGTGGCGCACGCCCAAGCCGGTGATCGCCCAGGTGCACGGCTGGTGCGTGGGCGGCGGCAGCGACTTCGCCCTGTGCGCCGACCTGGTTGTGGCCAGCGAGGACGCGGTCATCGGCACGCCCTACAGCCGCATGTGGGGCGCCTACCTGTCCGGCATGTGGATCCACCGCCTGGGG
>DASQLM010000034.1:0-5333 GCA_035630015.1 Thermoleophilaceae bacterium
ACGATCAACCAGCGCTTCGGGATCGTGCTGCACCAGGTGCTGGAGCGCTTCCACAAGTCCCCCTCGCCCTCGCGCGACGAGCTGTTCGAGCTGTTCGAGGTGTCCTGGCGCCGCGGCGGCTTCGGCGACTCCGACGACGAGCTGCAGTTCCGTGAGCGCGCGCTGGACGCGCTGGAGATGTACTGGGAACGCGTGCGCGACCAGGAGGGCGAGCCGGAGTGGTTCGAGCGCAGCTTCTCGTTCCAGCTGGGCCCGCACCTGCTGCGCGGGCGCGTGGACCGCGTCGACCGCCTGCCCGACGGCAGCTACGAGCTGATCGACTACAAGACCGGCAAGGCAAAGACCGAGGACGACCTGCGCCAGGACATCCAGCTGTCGGTCTACCAGATGGGCGCGCGCGAGTCGTGGGGCGTGCGCACCTCGGCGCAGAGCTACATGTACGTGATGACCGGCGAGAAGGTGCCGGTGGCGCACACCGAGGAGGAGCTGGACCGGGTGCGGGCGACCGTCGAGCGGATCGGCGAGGGCATCCTGCGCCAGGAGTTCCAGCCCACCCCCTCACAGGAGATCTGCAGCTTCTGCGACTACCGGATCATCTGCCCGGCGGCCGAGCGCTGAACGCTCCTAGACGTCAGGGCCCTTCTGGCGCAGGAACTTCTGGAAGTCGCTGGCGATGGTGTCCGCCGACGGCAGGTTCTCGGGCGGGTCGGCCTCCTCGGTGACCTCGTCCATGGCGCTCTCCAGCCGCTCGACGAAGGCCTTGACCTCGGGGTCGCTGGCCACGGCCGCGGTGACCTGGCGCTCGTAGTCCTCGGCCGCCTCCTCAAGCTCGCCGGCGTCGATGATCGTGCCGGTGGCGCCCTCGAACGCGCGCACCAGCGCCAGCGCCACCTTCGGGTTGGGTGTGGCGGCCACGTAGTGCGGGACCGAGGCCCACAGGCTCAGCGAGTCCAGGCCGGCACCGGCGCACGCGTGCTGGAGCACGCCCACGATGCCCGTCGGGCCCTCGTAGGAGGTGTGCTCGAAGCCCAGGCGGTCGACCGCCGCCCCGTTCGAGCCGATGCCGCTGATGGACACCGCGCGTGAGTGGGGCACGTCGGCCAGCAGCGAGCCGAGCGTGATGACCATGCCGGCGTCCATCGCGTGGGCGGCCTCGATCACGGCGTCGCAGTAGCGGCGCCAGCGGAACGACGGCTCGACACCGCTGAGCACCAGCAGGTCGCGCTCGGCGCCGGGCACCTCGGCCGCGGTGATCACGGTCTCGGGCCACTCGATCTCGCGCAGGTCGCCGTCGGTGAGCTTCACGTCGGGACGCACGCTGGTGAAGTCCAGGAACTCGTCGGGCTCGATGCGCGCCACCTCGGTGTGGTCGAACCGGGCCTGGATGAACTCGGTTGCGGCGGTCGCGGCGTCGCCCGCGTCGTTCCACCCGCGGAAGGCCGCCACCAGCACCGGCCGGCGCAGCGTGGGCCGCGCGGTCCATCTGAGATCGGACATCACGTTCACGGTAGTGGAGGACTCGCGGGCCGTCCGCGCCTACACCGAACATGGGGTCGTGTCCGCCACCGCACAGGAGCCCGTGACCGTCGCGTCGCTGCGCGCGGGCGACGAGGTCGACGCCGTGTTCGCCTGTTCGCGCAAGGACCGCCTGACCGGCCGCTCGGGGTCGGGCTACCTGGCCCTGGAGCTGCGTGACCGCACCGGCGCGATCCCGGGACGGGCGTTTCGGGACCCCGACTTCCTGGCCGGGCGCTTCGAGCGCGGCGACCTGGTCCGGGTCCAGGGCCGCGTCGACCGCTTCCGCGACGAGCTGCAGCTCGAGGTGCGCGCGATCGAGCGGGCCGAGACCGGGAGCCTGGATCCCGCCGCCTTCCTGCCCATGGCCTACCGCGACCTGGAGGAGCTGGACGGCTTCCTGGAGCACCTGGCGCGCGAGGTGCACGACGCCGACCTGCGCCGCCTGGTGGACGCGTTCCTGGGCGACGAGGAGTTCCGCGAGGCGTTCAGGCGCGCGCCCTGCACGCGCGGAGGCCATCACGCGTACCTGGGCGGGCTGATCGAGCACACCGTGGCCGTGGCCACGCTGGTGCAGGAGACGTGCGTGCTGCACCCACGGCTGGACTCGGACCTGCTGATGGCCGCGGCGATCCTGCACGACGTGGGCAAGACGCGCGAGTTCACGTTCGGCGCCGAGATCGCGCTCAGCGACGAGGGCGCGCTGCTGGGGCACGTGGCGCTGGGCCAGCAGATGGTCGTCGCGCGGGCCGGGCGGCTGGACGGCTTCCCGCGCGAGCGGCTGCTGGCGCTGGTGCACTGCATCCTCGGCCACCACGGACCCGATGCCCTCCCGGGCCGGCGGTTCGGGTCGCCCGAGGCGCTGGCGCTGGCGCGGCTGAACGCGGTCGACGCCCAGATCAAGGGCGCGCTGGAACACGGCATCCAGTGAAGGCACGGGCCGCCCGGTCCGGGGACTTCGAGCGGGTGACCGAGCTGCTGGAGATTCTCGGCAGGGCGGAGGTCACGGCGGCCACCGAGCCCGAGTGCCGCCGGGTGTTCGAGGCCCAGGTGGCCGAGGCGGGCTCGGGGCCGATCGTGGTCGAGGACGACAGCGGCCGCATCGTCGCCTGCTGTTCGCTGCACTTCCGCCCGCGACTGAACCGGCCGGTTCCCGACGCCTGGATCCCCGACCTGATCGTGGACCCGGCGGCCCGCCGCCAGGGCGCCGGCCGCGCGCTGCTGACGGAGGCCCAGCGGCTGGCCCGCGAGCGCGGCTGCTGGCAGCTGACGCTGGAGTCCGGCTACCAGCGCAAGGAGGCGCACGTGATGTACGAGGCCTTCGGGATGACCAACGAGGGCTACTACTTCGGCAAGCCGTTGTAGGCGCTGGCCTACCCGCCGAGCCACTGGTACAGTCAGTTGACCAGTGCCGCCTCTCGCTCGTACCCAGCCCCTCCCCGACGCGGTCTTCGACGCGCTCAGCGTCCAGATTCTGAGCGGGGAGCTCGTCCCCGGTGACGCCCTGCCCTCGGAACGACTCCTGGCCGAGGAGTACGAGGTGAACCGCCACGCCATCCGGGAGGCGATGAAACGCCTCCAGCAGGCGGGACTGGTGCGGGTCTCGCATGGTGGTGCGACCCGGGTGCTGAACTGGCGCACCACCGGTGGACTGGACCTGCTGCCTCGCCTGGGCGGCCCCGAACTGGTGCGCTCCGCGCTGGAGATGCGCCTGTGCATCGGCACCGACGCCGCGCACCGCTGCGCCCAGCGCGCGCCCGCGCCGCTGGTGGCCGAGATGCGCGAGCTGGTGGCCGCCGAGCCCGCCGGCGACGAGCAGGCCGCCGACGCGTACGAGCGCCTGTGGGCCCTGGTCGTGGGCGGCGCCGACAACCTGGCCTACCAACTGGCCCTGAACAGCCTGCTGGCCGCGTCACGGCCGTTCGACCTGCGCGGCCGTTCGCTGCCCGAGGCGCGCGACCGTGAGACGCTGGTGGCGCTGGTCGAGGCCATCGCCGCCGGCGAGGCCGACACGGCCGAGGCCATCGCCCGCGACCTTCTCGAGAGGACCCCATGGTCGACCTGATCCTCTATGCCGTCCCGTTCTTCGTCCTGCTGCTGGTGATCGAGGCGGTCTCGTTCAAGCTCGCCGCGCGCGAGGACCTGAAGGGCTACGAGGCCAAGGACACCCGCACCAGCCTGAGCATGGGGATGGGCAACGTGGTCATCAACGCCGGCTGGAAGGCCGTGGTGCTGGTGATCTACGCGGCCTGTTACGAGCTGACGCCGCTGCGCGTGCCCACCGACGCGTGGTGGGCCTGGGTGGCCATCTTCTTCCTGGACGACCTGGCCTACTACTGGTTCCACCGCATCTCGCACGAGGTGCGCGTCTTCTGGGCCAGCCACGTGGTCCACCACAGCTCGCAGTACTTCAACCTGTCCACCGCGCTGCGCCAGACATGGGTGCCCATGACCTACTTCCCGTTCTGGATCCCGCTGGCGCTGCTGGGCTTCCCGCCTTGGATGATCTTCGCCCAGCAGGCCGTGAGCCTGGCCTACCAGTTCTGGATCCACACGGAACGGATCGGCAAGCTGCCGCGCTGGTTCGAGTTCTTCTTCAACACGCCCAGCCACCACCGTGTGCACCACGGCGCCAACGACCTCTACCTGGACAGGAACTACGCCGGCATCCTGATCATCTGGGACCGGATGTTCGGCACCTTCCAGGGCGAGGAGGAGCGCGTCCGTTACGGGCTGACGAAGAACATCCGCTGGTTCAGCCCACCGAAGGTCGCGTTCCACGAGTACGCGGCCGTGTGGCGCGACGTGCGCGGGGCGTCCAACTGGCGCGACCGGCTCGGCTACATGTTCGGCGGCCCCGCGTGGCAGCCGCCCGCGCGCAAGTAATCTGACGGGGTGTTCTACGACCACGTGACGGGCCCGTGGTGGGCCGAGCTGGCCGCCCAGGTGCCCGGCCTGGACGTGATCGACGTGCACACCCACATCGGGCAGAACGACCCCGACGGGTTCACGTGCACCACGCAGGAGCTGACCGACGGGTTGGGCGCCATCGGCGCCCGCGGCGTGGTGTTCCCCATGCAGGAGCCCGACGGCTACCCGCCCGCCAACGACATGGTCATCGCCGAGGCGGCCTCCACCGACGGACGGCTGACGCCGTTCCTGCGCCTGGACCCCGAGGACGCGCCGCTGGCCGAGGCCGAGCGGGCGCTGGCGGCGGGCGCGCGCGGGATCAAGCTGCACCCGCGCGGCGAGGCGTTCGAGCTTGACCACCCCTCGCTGGCCGACGTGTTCGCCCTGGCGGGCGAGCAGCGCCTGCCCGTGCTGGTGCACGCCGGCCGCGGCATCCCGGCGCTGGGCCACCACGCCGTGGCCCTGTGCGAGCGCCACCCGGGCCTGCAACTGATCCTGGCCCACGCCTGCATCACCGACCTGGCCTGGATCTGGCGCGCGGCCGCCGACCTGCCGAACCTCTTCTTCGACACCTCGTGGTGGTCGGCCAGCGACTTGCTGGCGCTGTGGACGATGGTCCCGCCGGGCCAGGTCCTGTTCGCCAGCGACGCTCCCTACAGCCCGCCGGCCTGGGCGGCGCTGAACAACCTGCGCTGCGCGCTGCAGGCCGGGCTGAGCGACGACCAGGTGCGGCTGGCGTTCGGCGGCCAGACCGAGCGGCTGCTGGGCGGCCAGGAGCCGCTGGACGCCGGGCCCGCGATGGGCACGGCGGTGAGCGTCGACCCGCTGCTGGACCGCGCACACACCTTCCTGGTGGCGGCGGTCGGCCAGGCGCTGGGCGGCGAGGAGCCGGCCGAGCTGCTGACGCT
>DASQLM010000035.1:0-2799 GCA_035630015.1 Thermoleophilaceae bacterium
TGCCTCTCGCCCTCGGGCAGGCGGCGCATGACCGCCAGCATCAGCGCCAGCGCCATGTCGGCGGTGGCGCCCGTGAGCACGTCCGGAGTGTGGCCGACGGGGATGCCGCGCTCGGTGGCCGCGTCCACGTCCACGTTGTCCACGCCCACCGCGTAGTTGGCCACCGCCCGCAGCTTTGGCGCCGCCTCCAGCAGGCCGCCGTCCACGCGGTCGCCGAGCATGGTCAGCAGCCCCTCGGCGCCGGCCGCCTGGCGTGCCAGCTCCTCGGCCGGGGGCTGGTCGTCGCCGTCCCAGACCTCCACGTCGTGGCGCTCGCGCAGGCGGTCCAGCGCCCCGCCGGGAAGGTCGCGGGTCACGTAGACCCGCGACATCAGCGGTCCTCGAGCACGGCCCGGGCCGCCAGCAGGCCCGGCGCACCGGTGACCGCGCCGCCGGGATGCGCGCCCGAGCCGGCCAGGTAGAGCCGGTCGATTCCGCCGAACCGGCGCCGGTCGGGCCGCTGCTCCAGCACCTGCCCGGGCAGCATCTCGCCGTGGAAGATGTGGCCGCCGGTGATGCCGAACCGCTCCTCCAGCTGGCGCGGGCCCAGCGCCAGCCGGTCGATGACCCGGTCCGGCAGCTCGGGGCACACCTCGGCGAAGCGCGCGATCGCCACGTCGGCCGCGGCCTCGGCGTCCACGTCGGCCGGGAAGCACTGGCAGAACATGGACAGCACGTGCTTGCCCTCGGGGGCCAGCGAGTCGTCGGAGGCGGTCTGGCACGCGGCCTCGATCCACGGCCGCGCGGCGGGGCGGCCGGCCCGGGCGTCCTGGGCGGCGGAGGCCAGGTCGTCGAGCGTGAAGCCGATGTCGATGGCCCCGTGCCACGGCTCCTCGCCGGGCCACGTGGTGAAGTCGGGTAGGCCGTCCAGCAGCACCATGACCTTGACCACGGGCCCGGCCTGGCGCCAGCCCTCGGGCTGGTCCACGCCGGCCAGCGCGGCGGTGCGCAGCGGATCGGCGTTGGATAGCACGCACGCCGCGCGCACCTCCTCCCCGCCCTCCAGCACCACGCCGACCGCGGCGCCGTCCTCTACCAGCACGCGCTCCACCGGGCTCTGCAGGCGGACCTGCGCGCCCGCGGCCTCGGCGGCCGCGCGCAGCGCTCCGGACACGGCGCCCATGCCACCGCGCGCGTAGCCCCAGGCGCCCTCGACCCCGGCGGCCTGGCCCAGGTCGTGGTAGAAGCCGACGAACGCCGTGCCCGGGTCGTCGGGGCCGGCCAGCGTGCCGATCAGGCCCTGGATGGCGAACGGGACGCGCACCTGCTCGGAGGGGATGTCCTCCAGCTCCGCGGACACGGGCCCGTCCAGGATGCCCGGCCCCACCGCCTCCAGCCACCGCTCGCGGTCGGGCGGCTCCGACATCAGCGGCCGCGCCCTGGCGGCGGCCCGTTCCCAGCGCTCGGCGAACACGGCGTACCCGTCGGCGTCGGAGCGCGACCAGTCGCGCTCCAGCTGCGCGTGCGTGCGCTCGCGCGAGGACCAGGTCACCACCTTGCGCCCGTCGGGGAACGGCGCGAACAGGTACGGCTCGTGCACCGACACGTCCAGGCCGTGCGCGGCGAGGCCGAGGTCGCGCACGATCTCCGGCCTCAGCAGCGACAACGTGTAGGCCCCGGGCGACGCGCGTACGCCGGGCCACAGCTCCTCGGTCACGCAGGCGCCACCGGCCACGTCGCGCCGCTCCAGCACCTGCACCGACAGTCCGGCGCGCGCGAGGTAGGCCGCGGCGGTCAGGCCGTTGTGGCCGGCCCCGACGATCACGGCGTCGAGGCTCACAGCGCGGCGGAGACCTCGCGGGCGGCGCTCTCGCCCGAGCGCACGGCGCCGTCCATGTAGCCCGTCCAGATCAGCGCCACCTCGCTGCCCGCCCAGTGGATCGGCCCGATCGGCTCGCGCAGGGCCTTGCCGTACGCGACCCAGGCACCGGTGGGCATGTGCGCGCCGTAACAGCCGCGCGTGTACTCCTCCTCGGACCAGAGCCGCTCGATGTAGCGCTCGGGCTTGGCGGCCCGCGGCCCGAACAGGCGCGCGAACGTGTCCACCACGGCCCGGCGGCGCTCGTCGGCGGACATCAGCGCGAACCCGCGTGCGCGATCGCCCTCCACGAAGCCCAGCAGCACTCCGGGCGAGCCGTCCGGCGGCGAGTTGTCAAAGGTCAGCTTGACCGGGCCGACGTCGCTGGTGGCCTGGCCGCTGAGCCCGTCGGCACGCCAGAAGGGCTCGTCGTACACGGCCATGGTCTTGGCCACCACGCCCATCGGCGTCCGCTGGGTCAGCTGGTCACGGTGCCCGGGCAGCGGCGGGTCGTAGACGATCCGGCCGGCCAACGGGGGCGCCAGCGTCACGATCACCCGCTGCGCGCGCACCGTCAGCCCGTCGGCCACGACCGTAACGCCGTCGCCGCCGTGCTCGATCCGCCGCACCGGTGCGGCCAGGTGCACCACGTCGTCGCCCAGTCGCTCGGCCAGCCGCTGGGACACCAGCTGCGATCCGCCCACGAAGCGGCTCTCCTGCGCGCCGCCCTCGGTGTCGAACAGCATCGCCAGGCTGCCCCCCGAGTGGATGTAGAACAGCATGTGCAGCAGCGAGAAGTCCTCGGGCTCGGTGGCCCAGACCGACTGCACGCCCAGCGCCAGCAGGTCCTTGCCGCCGCGCGTGGCCATCGAGCGCTCCATCCAGGTGCGCACCGTCGTGGAGTCCCACTTCGCCGCCTTGCCGGCCGCCCACGGGCGGTCCAGCGGCACCGACTTCGCCAT
>DASQLM010000036.1:0-24669 GCA_035630015.1 Thermoleophilaceae bacterium
GGTCCATGCGTTGCCGTTGGAGTCCTGCAGCATCGTTGCGGATCCGCCGGCGATGATCTGCTGGCGGTTGAGCAGGTCCTTGGGCTCGGGAAGGGCACCCTTCTCGCCGGTTCCCGTGAGCATGGTGTTGATGGCCGTCGAGACCAGCTCGATGTGACCGAACTCCTCGGCGGCGATGTTCGCGATGAGGTCGAAGAACGGCCGCGCGCCCTGGCGCTGGCGGAAGTTGAACGACTGGAACGTGTAGTTCATGAAGGTCGACAGCTCTCCGAACTTGCCACCCAGCAGTTCCTGCACCACAGCGGCGCCGGCGGGGTCGGGCGTGGAGGGCGGGGGCATCTCGGTTTGCACCCGGTCGATACGCAGAATCATGTAATTTCTCCTAGATAGGACAGGGTCTTGAGTAGGACCGGCTGCCCGGCAGGTCCTCCGGTAAACATCCGCGTATGACGTCGCGTTCCAAACTCACGGACCTGTTGCGCGAGCACGGGCTGCGCGTCACCCCGCAACGACGAGCGATCCTGGAGTCCTTCGGCGACGGGCCGGCGGAGCACCTGTCCGCGGACGAGGTTCATTCACGGGCGTCGGCGGTGTTGCCGGAGATCGGCCGCGGCACCGTGTACGCGGCGTTGGCGGAGCTGACCGAGCTCGGCGTGCTCAGCGCGAGGGGCAGCCCCGAGCCCGTCCGCTACGAGACGAACGCCACTCCCCACCAGCATTTCCGCTGCCGCCTCTGCCTGCGGCTCTTCGACGTCGAGATCCCCGAGCCGGACGTCGCGCGTCTGGCGGCTGACGGCTTCACCGTCGAGCGGGTGATCGTGGTTGCCGAGGGGATCTGCGCCGAGTGCGCCGACTACGACAAGGGCTTGCGATCCGGGGCCCGCCGGGCCCGGGACCGGCCATCGGATGATCTGCCCGAGACCATCGCCGCGGCGGTGGTCGACACGCCCCTGGGCGCGGTGTCGGTGGGTGCCACCGGCAACGGCCTGGTGCGCGTGGTGTTCGAGGATCACGCCGACTTCGAACGCCTCGGCGCGGCGCGACGCCGAGGCAGCCGCGAGGCGCGCGCACATGTCGCCGACGGCAAGGGGGCCATAGCGGACTATTTCGCGGGTCGTCCCGCGCGTCCGGTCTCGATCGACTTCGATCACGTGACGGGGGCGGAGACGCTGGCCGCGGTCATGGCCATCCCCTCCGGACGACAGGCTTCGTACGAGACCTTGGGCACAGAGGCCCCTGCCTGGGACCGGGGCCGGGTCCTCGGATCCAACCCGTTGGCCCTCGTGGTCCCCTGCCACCGGGTCACACGCGGGAACGAGCTGCCCCAGCAGTACGTGGGCGGGGCCACGCGCCGGCTCGCACTCGACGAACTGGAGCGGGGCTGAAGAGCGGCGAGCCTCCCGGCCCGGTGGGCCGTACTACCAGCATGGCGCGATCGGAACCCCGAGAGGAACACACCCGTCCAGAGCAGGCCAGCGACGCCCAGGTGGCAGCCAGTGGCCTTATGACCGAGGCGCTGGAATGCGTGGAGCGCGCCCGGGGGCACCTGTACTCGTTCCACCAGCTGATGGGTCACGCCGACCTGAAGCTCGATGAGGTGATGGACCGGCTACGGGACGCGGGTGAAACCGAGGAGGCCGACCGGATCGAGAGGGAGCTCGTCGGGCGGAACGTCCTGCCGGGTCGCTGGACCTTTCAGGTGGTGGAGCAGTTCGACGACCAGTACTGGGAGGTCTTCCGCGAGCACGAGCAGCGGGTGCGCACCAAGCTCGTGGGAGGCCGCAGGCACGTGTTCGAAGCGGAGATGAAGGAGCGGCGTCGCACCGACGGCCTGGACGGCCACGAGGCGTCACCCCAGGGTCCGGGTATGGAGTAGATGTCCACGATCGACCGGAGGAACCATGCCCAACGCCACACAACTCGGACAGACCGGCCTTCAGGGCTGGCGGGAGAAGCTGGCCGACGGGATAGCCGAACCCGTCGCCGAGCGCGTCCCACTGGAGACGGAGCAGGTGCGCGCCGCCCTGGGAGCGCTGTTCTTCGTCCTCTCGGTGATGTACGTGGTCAAGACGGTGAGTGCTGCGGCTCGCGAGACGCGATCGGGCTGATCACCTCGACCCACATCGCAGAGTGATCTGAGAGGCCCAGCTCGCGCGGACCGTGCTCGTATTCGCACGCGACGGGCACGAACGCCCGGCTGCCGATGATGTGGTCCAGCCGCCAGCCGTTCCCGCGCCGGCCGGCCGCGAAGGATCTCGTTACGTGCGTATCCGTGGAGGTCTCGGTAGAGGTCGCGCATCCCGTGGCTCTCGAGGCCGCGCAGGACCGAGAGCTCATCGTGATCCCACCGCTCGCCGCGGTCCAGGCGGAGGCTGCCCTTGGCGGTGCGGGCGAAGCTCCAGGTCTGGCCATCGGGGAACTCACGCCGTGGGGTGTTGAGGTCTCCCACCAGGAGCGAGGGCATCGCGTCCTGGCGAGCCAGATAACGATGCAGCGCCCTGTGCGTGCGGATCTTGACGTGGCCGGGCTTCTGGGAGATCGGCGAGTGCAGGTTGTGCAGCACGAACGGGACCTTCTCGCCGACCCGGGTCGTGAGGAGGCGTTCGGGCCAGGGGACATGGGCCGACGCCACCACCTCGAGCCCGGCCCGCGATGCCGTGAGCACGCCCAGCCGGCGCCCGTCGGGCGTGGGCTCGCCGGGCAGCCACTCGTCCATCGAGCTGCGCACGTCCGACAGGCCCTGGGCCTGGAGTGCCAGCCGCCACGGCTTGAGGGTGGTGGGCGTGACCTCCTGCAGGCACACGACATCCCAGGGGTGCCGGGCCAGCGCCGCTGCCTGCTCGGGCTGACGCGCGACCCGCCCGGCCACGTTCCAGGTGATCAGGCGCACCGTGGCGGTGGGCTCCCCACTTCCAATTTATACCGCAGGACGACGCCTCATGAGCGCCCGGATCCTCCCCCATAATCGCCCGCCGGAACCGGAACGGACGGAGGGAGTGTCGAACATGGAGCATGCGGTGGTCATTGCCGGAGGGGGTCCCACGGGGCTGATGCTGGCGGGCGAGTTGGCGCTGGCGGGCGTGGATGTCGCCATCGTCGAGCGGCGCGCCAGCCAGGACCTGCCCGGCTCCCGGGCGGGCGGCCTGCACCCGCGCACGATCGAGATCCTCGATCAGCGCGGGATCGCCGATCGGTTCCTGTCGGAGGGGCAGGTGGTCAACGTCGGGCAGTTCGCCGGGGTCGCCTTGGACATCAGCGGCTTCCCGACCCGGCATCCCTACTCGCTCGGGCTGTGGCAGAACCACATCGAGCGCATACTGGCCGGCTGGGTCGGTGAGTTGCCGGTCACGTTCTACCGCGGGCGCGACGTCACGGGCTTCGCGCAGGACGAGGCGGGCGTCGCCGTCGAGCTGTCCGAGGGCCCGTCGCTGCGGGCCGGGTATCTGGCCGGGTGCGACGGAGGAAGGAGCCTGATCCGCAAGGCGGCCGGCATCGACTTCCCCGGCTGGGATCCGACCACCAGCGCCCTGATCGCCGAGGTCGAGGTGGCCGAGGAGCCGGAGTTCGGGATCCGCCACGACGCCCGCGGCATGCATGCCCTCGGCAGGGAGGATTACGAGATCCGCGACGGGGAGGTGGTCTACGCCGACAGCGGGCCGGTACGGGTCATGGTCACCGACGAGCACGTCGGCCACACCAGCGAACCGGCCCTGCGCGATCTCAGCGAGGCGATGATCGCCGTCTACGGGACCGACTACGGGGCCCACAGTCCCACGTGGATCTCGCGGTTCAGCGACATGACCCGGCAGGCAGCGACCTACCGCGACGGACGGGTACTGCTGGCCGGTGACGCCGCACACGTGCATTCCCCGGATGGTGCCCAGGGTCTCCAGACCGGCGTGCAGGACGCGATGAACCTGGGCTGGAAGCTGGCCCGGGTGATCGACGGCACGGCGCCGGAAAGCCTGCTGGACACCTACCACGAGGAGCGTCACCCGGTCGCTGCGCGCGTACTGCGCACCACGATGGCGCACGTCGCGCTCCGCCGTACCGACGAGCGCACGGAGGCCCTACGCGACACGATCGCCGAGTTCCTGATGACCGACGAGTCGCGCAAGCGCTTCGCCGCGATGATCTTCGGGCTGGACATCCACTACGACCTCGGCGAAGGGCACCCGCTGCTGGGACGCCGGATGCCCGACCTCGAGTTGGCCGGCGCCGACGGCCCGCTGCGGGTCTACGCGCTCATGCACGATGGCCGGCCGGTGCTGCTCGACCTCGGAGCGCCCGGCGGCATCGACATCGCCCCGTGGGCGGATCGGGTCCGCTTGGTCGAGGCCGAGTACGGCGGCGTCTGGGAACTGCCGGTGCTCGGGGAGGTTCCCGCTCCCACGGCCGTGCTGATCCGGCCCGACGGATACGTGGCCTGGGTGGGGGACCGGGATGAGGCGGGGCTCACCGACGCGCTGACCAGGTGGTTCGGGCCGCCCGGGGAGGCGTAGTGCCTAGACGAAGCGCTTCACGAAGTCCAGCGACGCCTGGGCCACCTCACGCCAGCCGCTGTCGATCGTGAGCGAGTGGCCGCGATCGGGAATCGTCGTGATCTCGGTGACCCCCTCGTTGCGGCGCTGCTTCTTGAAGGAGGCGTTGGCGATCGCCCAGGGGACCGTGTGGTCCTTCTCGCCGTCGATGATCAGGAGCGGGCCGCGATCAGGGTTCTTGGTATCGACCTTCGCTTCGGTGAAGGGGTTCACGTTGGCGTTGACCATCTGCATCAGCGCCGAGGCGGGGGCGGCGACGTGGTAGGTCGAGTAGATCTGCTCGGCCTCCTCGGCGCTGAGCGCGTTCGCCCACCCGTACTTGAACTCGTCCAGCGTCAGGGTGACCGCCCGGCCGCGGCTCAGCGGCTTCTTGAGCACGGGGGCGGCGGACTTCAGGGATGAGGCGGGGACGGGGAGCACGCCGCGGAAGGGGCCGGGGTCGATCGCCACGGTGGCGGCCGACAGCCCGCGCCCGGCGATGATCTGCGCCAGCAGCCCGCCGGTCGAGTGCCCCATCACGGTCGGCTGCTTGTCCAAGGCGTTGATCACCTCGGTCGTGTGGTCGGCCACCATTCCCAGGGTCTTGCCCCCGAACGCGTCCGGGTTGGCCCGAGCCTGTTCGACGGTCTCGGGGTCGTCCGGCCAGATCGGCGTGACCGGCGCGTAGCCGGCTTCGTCGAAGAAGCTCGCCCAGTTCTCCCAGCTGCCGGCCAGCAGCCACAGCCCGTGGATGAAGACCACCGGCGTACGGCCGCTCGCGTTGGCCTTGTCAACCTGCTGTGATTCCGCGGAGGTCAGGGAAGCCACGGGGTCCTCTCGTTGTAGGGCGTTCGGGTCGACAATAGTCAGCGTCGGCTTCCAGCCGCCGGGGAAGGAGAGACAGGAGCCATGGTGGAGAGGATCGAAGGCATGCCGACCGGGACGGTCGGCTTCCGCGCATCGGGCAACCTCACCCGCGAGGACTACCGCGACGTCATGCAGCCCGACTTGCGCGCGGCGGCCGACGGGGGGGAGATCCGGATGCTGTTCGAGCTCACCGAATTCGAGGGCCTGGAGCCAGGCGCCTGGTTCGCCGACATGGAGACCGGCCTCGGCCTCGGTGTCGGCCACCACTCCGCCTGGAAGCGCTCGGCGATCGTGACCGATGTCGACTGGATCGCCAAGGCGTTCCGGCTGTTCACGTGGATGACGCCGGGCAAGGTCGAGATCTATGGGCTCGACGGACTGGAGGAGGCGAAGCGCTGGGTCGCCCGGTGAGGAGCGGGAAGTGGTCGCGTTTCTGTCGGCCAACGACCCCGACCTGGCCGTCGAGCCGTCATGCTCGCCCCCGAGTAATAAGCGACCAGGAGGGACGCTCCTGGTGGCTTGCGACCACCCCGAGGACCCTCCTGTCGCCATCCAGAGAACGGGCGCGTCCCGTGGCCATCCGGCGGTGTCGTTGACACCACCACCATGCCCGAGGGCCATTCCTACGGGTAAGCGTGCGATCGACCCGCTTTCCGCTGGGAACCAGCCTACCGGCAGAAGGCCGCGGTTTGGCCTGGGCCGGTTCCGGCAATCGTGAGCAGCGCGTCGGTCCGCGCAATCAACTCCGGGGAGGCCCGTCATGGCGAAGGATCACGGCAACAGCGTCAAGAACGACAAGCAGTACGAGGGGCTGAAGAAGAAGGGCATGTCCAAGGAACGGGCGGCGAAGATCGCCAACACGAAGGACGCCTCCAAGAAGGGCGGCAAGAAGAGCGGGGGCGGGGGCAAGAGCAAGAGCGGAAGCAAGAACAGCTAGAGCTGGGCTCAGACCACCGTCAGGCGTTCGCCAACACGTGGAGGTGGCGCACGTAGGCGTCGAGCGCGCTGTCTCGTCGCGCTGGAGAAGCGCGTCCACCCCCGTCCTGTACTTCGAAAGCGACCCGATCTCCGCACGTTTGGCGTCGGCTTCCCCGGTCAGCCGTCGACGTGAGACCCCTCGAACCACAAGGAGGACAAATGGCCAAGAGCGCCCGAGACGTGATGAGCGGTGGCACCGAGTGCATCGGCGAGAACGACACCGTCGCCGACGCCGCCAAGATGCTGGCCGATCTCGACGTGGGGTCCGTGCCCATCTGCGGCGAGGACGACCGTCTGAAGGGAATGGTCACCGACCGCGACATCGCGGTAGAGGTGGTCGCCCAGGGCAAGGACCCGTCCGATGTCAAGGCAAGCGACCTGGGCGGCGAAGAGGTGGTCACGATCGGCGCCGACGACTCCGTCGACGAGGCGTTGCGCACGATGAAGGAGCACAAGGTCCGGCGTCTGCCGGTGATCGATGAACAGCAGCTGGTCGGGATGGTCAGCATCGCCGACCTGGCCGCCAACATCGAGGACGCCCAGACCGGCGACCTCGTCGAAACCATCTCCGCAGCGTCCTGACCGCGGCTCGCGCGGGCGTCATGGAGGACGTCCGCGCGGGGAGGTCAGACCCGGTCGGTGGCCTCGCCGGCTCCGGCGTGGGACGCGCAATGGGCGCAGCAGTAGAAGCCCTGGGCCGCTTCGACGCCATGGCCGATGATGCGACAGCCGCAGTGGTCACATGTGGGCGCAAGTGCATGGATCGCGCACTCGAAGCTGTCGAAGGTATGGGACTCGCCGCCCGCCTCGATCGTCATCGCCTTGTCGTAGTCGTTGCCGCAGACCTCGCAGGTGGCCATCGGATCGCTCCTCGGTTGGGTGCGCCCGCGGCTACCCGTCGCTCCTTCGGCCAAACGGCCGCGGTTTGAGCCCGGCCGGGGCGGTTAGGAACGCCTGACATGAGCCAGCCTGCGCAGGAACAAGAGTGGCCCGGGACCGAGGCCGACCTCGACCCGCCGGCCGACCACGGTCAGGACAGCTACCGCGGATCGGGTCGCCTCGAAGGAAAGGCCGCCCTGATCACCGGCGCGGACAGCGGTATCGGCCGGGCGGTGGCCATCGCCTACGCACGCGAGGGCGCGGACGTGCTGATCTCCTATCTGAGCGAGGACCAGGACGCGCAGGAGACCGCCCGGCTCGTGGAGGAGGCCGGACGCACCGCCGAACTGATGGCCGGTGACATTCGCGAACCGGCCCACTGCCGCGCGCTGGTGGCCACCGCCGTCCGCCGGTTCGGCCGCCTGGACGTGGTGGTCAACAACGCGGCATTCCAGATGACGCGCGCCTCGATCGAGGAGATCCCCGACGAGGAGTGGGATCGGACCTTCCAGACGAACATCACCGCCATGTTCCACATCTGCAAGGCGGCCGTCCCGCACCTGCCTGAGGGCGGCTCGATCATCAACACCACCTCGGTCAACTCCGATCAGCCCAACCCGATGCTGCTGGCGTACGCCGCCACCAAGGCGGCCATCGCCAACTTCAGCGCCGGGCTGGCGCAGATGCTGGGCGATCGCGGCATCCGGGTGAACAGCGTGGCGCCCGGGCCGATCTGGACGCCGCTGATCCCGGCCACCATGTCCCCCGACATGGTCGAGAGCTTCGGTGAGAACACCCCGCTCGGCCGGCCCGGCCAGCCGGCCGAGCTGGCGCCGGTCTACGTGATGCTGGCCTCGGACGAGGCGAGCTACGTGACGGGCGCCCGGGTGGAGGTCACCGGCGGCAAGCCGGTGCTCTGAGGCGGCGTCAGGCGCGGGGGGAGCGCCGGCGCGGGTCGTCGGCCGGGTTGACGTTCCCTTCGCGCTCCTCGCGCCGGGTGGTGCGGCCGAGCCCGTACACCACCGCGCCGACCACGAGTACGGCCACGACGACCACGCCGAGCAGGATCAGGAAACCACCGGGCCCGCTGGGGTTGTCGCCTCGGCCCGAGCCCTCTGATGCGAGAAGTAGGAGTGTGCTCATGGTCGGCTGCTACCCGGGGCGTCGCCTTTCTCCCAGCCGGTTTGCCGGCGCGTTGCGCGGGTAGCCGCGCGCACCATGTGGATCTTCGCGATAGTTCTGCTGGTTGCCATCGGGGGCACCCTGGCAATGGGCATCTGGTTCATCTCGGTGCCGCTGGCGCTGCTGCTGCTGGCGCTGCCGGTGGTCGCCTCGATCGCCCGGCGCGTGACCGGGACCAAGGAGGTCGAGGAGTTCCGGGCGCAGGCCACCCATGGCCGTCAGGAGCCGCCTGCGGAGGGCCGGGACCCGGCCACGACCTACGACCCGGACAGCCAGGACAAGCCCCCGGCGGCCCTGGGCAGCTGAGCGGGCCCAAAGCCCGGGCCTCGCGCCGCCTTTCCGGGGACCGTCGTGCTTGTGTTTCGACCCTGCGGCCCCGGATACCCAGCGGCTCGCTTACCGGCAGTCGGGATCGGATGGGGGACCCAGGCCCCAGGCGACCCAGCCGTGGGCACAAGGACGTGGGGCCGTCTCCGAGGTTTTGCCCTCCCTCGGAGCGGCCCTCGTTCGTTGAGGCGGCCGCCGGAGGGCGGTATAGTCGCTGGCCTGGGCCGGCCGCCCTGAACGGCGAGCCGTTTCGAGAGCACGTAGGCGACGGGGCCGATCAGCAGTCGGCGCCCGCGGACCCTGCGCCGACAAGTTCGACGCCGAGGGCCACGTGTCCGTATCCGTTGCGCCGTCTGTTCTCCACCACGACGCCGATCCCCGGCTCTCGGATGACGAGTTTCTGCGTCGATACGCCCGCGGCGACCTCAGGGCGCGGGAGGAGCTGACCCGGCGCCACATGCCCATGGCGGCCCGCCTGGCTCGCCACTACCGGCGAAGCAGCGAGCCCAGGGACGACCTCGAGCAGGTTGCCTACCTGGGCCTGTTGAAGAGCATCGACCGCTACGACCCCGTCGTCGGCCACTTCCTGGCCTACACCATCACCACCATTCGCGGCGAACTCAAGCGCCACTTCCGCGACCACGGGTGGGCCATGCACATGAGCAGGCCTCTGCAGGACCGCTACCTGGAGGTCACGAAGGCGATCGAGGCCGCGACCCACGAGCTCGGTCACGCTCCGACACCGAAGGAACTGGCGAAACGGACCGGCCTTGGGCTGGACGAGGTCATCGAGGCCCTCGACGCGGGGAACGGGTACAGCCCGCAGTCGCTGGATGCGCCGGTGGGAAGACAGGCGGACGAGGACATGTCCCGGACGCTGATCGACACGGTCGGCCGCACGGAGAGCGGCTACGACCGGGTGGAGTTCGGGGAGGCGATCGCTCCGGCCTTCCGGTCACTCCCCGAGCGCGAGCAGCGGATCGTCAAGCTGCGCTTCGTCGACGATCTGACCCAGTCCGAGATCGCCGCCCAATGCGGCGTCTCCCAGATGCACGTTTCCCGGCTACTGCGGCGATCGTTGAACTCACTGCTCGCTGCGCTGGATGGCGAGTAAGCGTGACCGATGGTTTCGAGATCCGGCCGCCGGGCAAACGCCGCGGGGCGACGCTGGCCCCGTCCCGGTTCTCAGCCATGGATACGGAGTCCTGAGGGCGCGGGCCGGAGTCGTGCGTATGGGGCAACTGCGCTCTCCGACGCTACCCTGAATACGTCGCCTTTGGGGCCCTTGCGTCTTTCCCTCCCTTCTCGCGTTCTCAACACCGGGAAGGGCAGGACAGGAGGCCTCATGGAGGCCATAGACGAAGGACGCAGCTCTCCCGCCCGCGCCATCTCCGATGGAGCGGTCCGGCTCCTCCGCGATTACACCGGCCGAGGGCCGAACAAGGCGCGCACGGTCCTGAACGACGACATGGTCACGATCGTGCTGGTCGACACCCTGACCAAGGGCGAGCGGACGCTGCTCGACCGCGGTGACGAAGAGCGCGTGATGGCCACCCGGCGAGAGTTTCAGCGGTTGATGCGCGACGATCTCGTCGCGCTGGTCGAGAGCCAGGTTCAGCGCGAAGTGGTCGCGTTCCTGTCGGCCAACCACGCCGACCCCGACCTGGCCGTCGAGACGTTCATGCTCGCCCCCAAGGCGCCCTCGGCTTAAGCCGCAACGCATCTACGACGGCAAGCCGTGCCGGTCATCGCGCGCCGCGTGATCGGGTTGCGCCAGCGAACCACGCACTCACCGCGATTGCAGACGACCTTGCCGCTCGAATAGGGAGTCCTGACTTCGCATCGGTAGCCCCGTACGAGTCGGTGCTGCCCCGTCGGAAGAACGCCCTGATGAGTCTCCGAGCGGTGTGCAGGACCCCACGTACTTGAACACACCGGTGCGTAACTGGCGGGACCGGCGGTTCTCGCCTAGGCTTGGCGGCCTTCTGAGGGCGGCGCTTCGCTTGGCCCCTTATCATGCGAACAGGGGGTTGGTGTGCGCCGGTGGAGAGTGATCTGGGTCGGCATACTGCTGGCGGCTTGCGGGTCTCAGGCCGCGATGGGCGCGGTCCCGTACGCGGGCCCCTATTCCGGTCGGATGTCCGTTCCGTACGCTTTCGGTGAGGAGTGGTGGCAGGACCCGCGCGGCGTGCGCGGTAAGACGCAGCCGTTGGAGTTCACGGTTCGCGGGGCGGGAGACCGGATCCTTGCCTTTGATGTTCCGCTCTGCACCTCCTGGCGGGGAAGGGTCGCTTACCGCGCCAACCGCGCGGTGCGGCCCTCCGTGTCCCGTTCAGGTGTTGTGCGGGGGCACCTCGAGTACTCGCGCGTCTACGGGGGCGTGACGCTTGAATGGACGGTTAAGGTCAAGGGCCGGTTCGTGACCCGCAAGTACGTCAAGGGCACTGTGTTCGTCGCGGCGAAGGCTCGGCAAGGGCCGTCGGTCGTCCAGACCTGTAGGGGCAAGGGTCCTTGGAGCGCGAGCAGCGACGTTTGGTACTGACGGCCTGACCCAGCGCGCCAAGATGCGCATGCGTCGCGGCCGATGCGGCGCTCCGCTGGCGCTATGCGGGGTTCGGGTTTAGGTTGGCGCTGTTCGGCGGGCGTGGCGGTGTAGCAGGCCGCTCTTGAGCTAGCAAAGGGGTTGCTTGTGCGCAGGGGGTGGTTGGCTGGGGTGGTGGTGTGCCTGATGGCGCCTGCGCCGGCGCTTGGGGACGTCCGTCCTGCTGAGTTCGCGTCTGGTTCGCCAGGCGGCGAGCTGAAGGGGCCGTTGTTGGCAGGCGCGTCGGGCACCAGGTGCGCTGGGAAGGCTGCGACGCTTGTTTCCGGGAGGCGTTTGGTCAGGGGCACGCGGGGCAGAGATGTCATCGTCGTGCGGCGCCGAGCCGGAGCGAGAGTGCTCGGAGGCGGTGGAAACGACGTGATCTGTGGTAGTCCGGGTCGGGATCGCCTACTCGGCGGCTCTGGGCAGGACATCCTCCGAGGCGGCGGCGGGGCGGACTGGCTGGATGCCGGCCGCGGCCGGGATCGTCTGCTGGGTCAGGCGGGCGTGGATAGGTTCGTCACGCGCGGCAGTCGCGCAACAACCGACCTTCAGGCCGGTGAATGGCTCAACGGCATGCGTCAGTCGGTTGTCCGCAGGCTGCGGCGGGGCTCGGTCGAGCGCACCCCGGCCCAACTCGTCTCGGCCCAGGTCAGATCTGACGGGAGCGCGACGGTCGTGCTCGCCCGAAAGGTGGCGCCGCGCATCGGTCAGGTCTTGGTCGTTCCGGCGGGTGGTCGGGCAAGCCGGGGAGTCCTCGGCCGCGTGATCAAACGAACCGCGATCGCTGGCGGTCGGGTGAGGGTGGCGACGGTTCCAGTGGCACTCGATCGTGCCTACGCGAGGCTGCAGGTAGCGCTGGACGGCACCCTCGGCACACTCGCGGCCGGCAAGGGAGCTTCCGCGTCGGCGAAGGCGGGAAAGAAGCTCGCCCCGGGGTTTGAGTGCAAAGGCAGTGTCAGCAAGCCGGTGAACGTCTCGGTCGATCTGAGCAATGTCGAGCTCGACGCCACGCTGGACACCAACTTCTTCAACCCCCAGATCGGGATGTCGCTGGTTGGCAACAACATCCCGATCAGTGTCTCGGCCGGCTTCAGTCGAACCACGACCTGCACTCCGAGAAGGGTGCCGAGCATCTATGTCCCCATCCCGTACACGCCCCTGGGGATCGACATCGCGCCGGCGTTCAAGGCATCGGCCACGGGCGCTCTGACGGTCGACTACTCCACCAGGGCGCGGATGGCATACGGATTCCACCGCGCCAGGCGCGGGCCCAACAGCGATGGCCCGCGCTCGTTCAAGCTCGACCCCGCGACCCCGCAGGTCAACGGCCAGGCGAAGTTCGAGCTCCAGGCCGGCATCGAGACCTCCCTATCGCTGAGCAAGGTCGTCGGCATCGGCGGCTCGGTCGGCCCCCGGCTCACAGCCACCGTGTCCGGCACCTCCAACATCTGCGCCAAGGTCAACGCCGGAGCCTACGCCGCACTGCACGCCAAAGCCGACGTCTTCTTCTCCAGCTGGAACTTCACCCTGTGGCAAGGCAACTTCGGCGACGCCGAGATTTTCAACCGCTGTTGGCGCGCGGGCGTTGGTGGTGGAGGGAACGGCCCGGGAGCCGGGGGCACCTCCGGCGGGGAGGACGATTCCGAACCGACGGGGCCAGCGGAAGCATCCTGGGGTGAGTCGTCTGACCTGACGACCAGCGACGACTACGGCTGCGCCCTACGGGTGGGCAGCATCCTGGACTGCTTCGGCGACACGGAGCGAGCCTTTGCGCCAACCGGTGCTTTCAAGCAGGTATCGGCGGGCGGCGGCAACGTGTGCGGATTGCGGCAGAGTGGAACTCTCGTCTGTGGCCAGTACCTCCAGGCGCCGAGCGGAAGTTTCACGTCCGTAAGCGTCGGTGAGTACGGCTATGCCTGTGCCGTTCGAGTCAGTGGCCGCCTCGTCTGCTTTGGCTCGGATTACCCCTCGCCACCGGATGGATTGTTCACCCAGATCAGCGCGAGCTACGGACAGGCGTGCGCGATTCGCCGAGACGGAACGGTCGCGTGCTGGGGACAGGGGCACTTCGGGCAGTCGTTCTCTCCTCCAGAGGGGATCTTCCGTCAGGTCAGCGTAGGTACTCATGCGGCGTGCGGCGTGCGACCGGACAATCGCGTCACCTGTTGGAACGAGACCTCCCAACACACGTGGTCGGGAACGTACAAGCTGGTCGACTCGGGATCGGGCATCGCTTGTGCCCTTCGGACCGACGACACGGCTCGATGTGCAGGCCCCATCAGCTCGTACAACCCGGGCTTGGCATTCGAGGCGCCGTCCGGCACCTTCACCGCGCTGTCAGCCGACGAGATCGCGTGCGGCAAGCGGCCTGACGGAACCATTCGCTGCTGGGGCGGCACGCTGCGCGGCCAAGTTCGTCCACCGACCGAAACCTACGAGGGGCTCTTCGCCGCGGACTGGTTTACCTGTGGCATGAGGACCGGCGCTGCCGTCACCTGCTGGGGCAATCAAGATGGTGCCGCTACCGCCCCCTATGCGGTCGGCCGGGTTTGGCGGAAAGGGGCCGCAAGCGGCTCGGTAGACGGGGTGTGGAATTTCTGCGGCATCACCTTCGCCAACGCGGTCGAGTGCCTTGCCGACGACGAGTCTCCCGCGGGCAGTTTCTCCGACATCGCCGTGGCCGGAGCCAGCGCATGCGCTGTCAGGGCCGACGACGGCGCGCTTGAGTGCTGGAAGCGCTCCGGGTTCTCAGGCACGGTGCCTTCTCCACCTGCCGGAAGCTTTGCTCAGGTGGTCGGCCACTCCTCCAACACGGCGTTTCTGTCGGAAGGCACCTACTGCGGTCGTCGAACCAGCGGCCTCGTCAAATGCTGGGGCAAGTACGCGGCAGACCCGCCTGGGACCTATACCGACGTCGACGCCTACTGGGCGAGCGGCTGTGGAGTACGGAGCGATGCCACGCTCTACTGCTGGCATGGGCCACAGGAAGCCGGACCTCGATCTCCACCGAGCGGCTCGTTCTCCGATGTCACGGTTGGCATGTTGCATGCCTGCGCGCTACGCACCAACGGGCAGGTCGCCTGCTGGGGCACTAACGCCCAGGAGCAACTCGAGGTGCCGTCCGGCCAGTTCAAGGCGATCGAAGCCGGGGATCGCCACACGTGCGGGCTGCGAGCTGACGGGCGCGCAGAGTGCTGGGGTGACGCCACCTACTGATCGCTCGAACGCTGCGCCAGCAACGGCGCCAATCGCCGGCCCTCCCGGCTCGAGCGAAGCCGCGAGTTCTCTTCGCGGCACTACGGCTCCCAGGCGTAGCTCTCTCGGGCCCTAAGCCCGCGCCCCCGCCAGCGGGAAGCTCACGCCGGTGAGCTCCTCCGAGAGCTCCCACAGCCGCTTGGCCACGGCAGGGTCGCTGGCGCGGCCGCTGCGGCCCACCAGGGTGGGGTGCCCGCGCTGCTCCTGGAAGGAGTCGGGGCCCACGTAGCTGCCGCCCGGCAGATCCTGGGTGGCCGCGTACATGGTGGGCAGGGCGCCCATGTCCTCGCTCTGGGCCAGCAGCTTGTTGCCCACAGACATCAGGGTGTTCTGGACCACGTTGCCGGTGTGGCTCTGGAGGTTGGTCGACGCGTAGCCGGGGTGGGCGGCGAAGGCGTGCACGTCGGAGCCGGACTCGGCCAGGCGGCGCTCCAGCTCCATCGTGAACAGCAGGTTGGAGAGCTTGGACTGCCCGTAGGCGGGCCAGCGCTGGTACTTGCGCTTCTCCCAGTTCAGGTCGTCCAGGTCCATCTTGCCGATCCGGTGGGCGCCGGAGGAGACGGTGACCACGCGGTCCTGGATCCGCGGCAGCAGCAGGTTGGTCAGCGCGAAGTGGCCCAGGTGGTTGGTGCCGATCTGCATCTCGAACCCGTCCTTGGTCCGGGACTGGGGCACCGCCATGACGCCGGCGTTGTTGATCAGCACGTCGATGTCGCCGTCCCACTCATCGGCGAACGCGCGGATGGAGGCCAGGTCGGCCAGGTCCAGCGACCGCACCTCGGTGTCGCCCGGGATCGATCCGGCGGCGGTGCTGCCCTTGGCGGTGTCGCGCACCGCGAGCACCACGCGCGCGCCCGCGCCCGCGAGCTCGCGGGCGGCGACCAGGCCGATCCCGCTGTTCGCGCCGGTCACCACGATGGTGCGGTCGGTCTGGGAGGGCAGGTCGGCGGCGGTCCACTTGTGGCTCATGGAATGAGCCTACGCACCAGCGGGTACCTGCCCACCATGAGGAGAGGGACCGCGGCCGTCGCCGCCATCATCGCCATGCTCGTCCTCGCCGCCTGTGGAGACAGCGGCGGCGGCGACGGGGGAGCCGAGGGAGAGCACGCCACCGTCAAGGTCCAGGACACCGCCGGCGTGCCCGCCGCGTTCCTGCAGTACGGGGTCAAGGAGGGCTACTTCAAGAGCCGCAAGCTGGACGTGAAGGTCCAGCCCAGCCAGGGCGGCGCCACGGTGATCCCGTCCGTGGTCTCGGGCGACACCGACATCGGCGGTTCGAACCTGGTGTCGGTGCTGCTGGCCCAGAGCAAGGGCGTGCCGGTCAAGATCGTCGCGCCCGGCACCTTCGTGCGCACGAAGCCGGCCCAGGACTTCTCGGGGATCGTGGTGGCGAAGGACAGCGACATCCGCTCGCCCAAGGACCTGGAGGGCAAGACGCTGGCGGTCAACACGCTCAAGAACGTGAACGACACCACGGTCAGCGAGTCGCTGCGCAAGCGGGGTGTGGACCCCGACAAGATCAAGCTGCTGGAGGTCGACTTCCCCGACATGACGGCCGCCGTCGAGGGCGGCCGCGTGGACGCGGCCATGGAGATCGAGCCGTTCCTGAGCGGAGCGGTCAAGGCGGGCGCGCGGATCATCGACCGGCCCTACACCGGCACCCGGCCCGGCCTGCAGATCGGCAGCTACTTCGCCAGCGAGCAGTACATCGCCGAGAACGGTGACGTGGTCGATCGCTTCAAGGAGGGCGTGGCCCAGACGGCGAAGGCCATCGAGGCCGACCAGGCCGCGTTCCGCAGGTTTCTGCCGACCGCGGCCAAGATCCCGCCGGCCGCCGCCCAGAAGGCCCAGCTGCCCACGTGGAAGGCCGAGAACGATCAGTCCTCGATCGAGCTCACCGCCCAGCTGATGAAGCGCTACGGGGTGACCAAGGAAGAGCCCGACGCAGGGGAGGCGCAGGCGAAGTGATGATCGACGCGTTCTGCCACGTCCTGCCCCGGCCCTACTACGACCGGCTGCAGGAGATCCAGACGGCCGGCGCGGCCAACCTGCTCAAGCGCACCGCGCCGATCGCCTCGCTGTACGACATGGAGGAGCGCGAGCGCGTGATCGAGCCCTTCGGCGACGACTACCGCCAGATCATAAGCCTGGCCGCGCCGCAGATCGAGGCGCTGGGCGAGCCGTCCACCACCGTGGACCTGGCGCGCCTGGCCAACGACGCGATGGCCGAGCTGGTCGGCCCGGGCGAGAACCGGTTCATCGGCTTCGTGGCCGGCCTGCCCCTGAACGACGTGGATGCCTCACTCGAGGAGATCGACCGCGCCGTGAACGACCTGGGCGCCCTGGGCATCCAGATCTACACGCACGTGAACGGGCGGCCCCTGGACGACCCGGAGTTCGCGCCCGTGTTCGCGAAGATGGCCGAGCTGGACCGGCCGATCTGGGTCCATCCCTCGCGCAACTCCTCCTGGCCCGACTACCCGCTGGCCGAGGACAAGTCCAAGTTCGAGATCTGGTGGACGCTTGGCTGGCCCTATGACACCTCGGTGTTCATGGCGCGGCTGGCCTTCTCGGGCGTGTTCGAGCGCCACCCCGACCTGCGCGTGATCACCCACCATGCGGGCGGCATGATCCCGTTCTTCTCCGGCCGCGTCGGGCCGGGCTGGGACCAGTTCGGAGCGCGCACCCCGGACGACGAGGCCCACCTGGTGGACTCCCAGCTCACCGGCCGGCCGATCGACACGTTCCACAAGTTCTACGCCGACACCGCGGTGTTCGGCGCGCCGCACGCGCTGCAGGCGGCCTACGAGTTCTTCGGCGCCGACCACATCCTGTTCGCCAGCGACATGCCCTTCGACCCCGTCCAGGGCCAGTTCATCCGGACGACGATCGAGGACGTGGACGCGCTCCGCTGCTCGGAAGCGGAGCGCGCCCAGATCTACGAGGGCAACGCGCGCCGGCTGTTGCTGCACACGCCGGTCTAGGAGGCCGCGCCCTCGTCCAGCGCGGCCTGCAGCGCCGTCTCCTGCTCGTTGGAGAGCGAGGACTGGATCACGTGGCCGCCGAACTTCGAGATGGCCGGCACGACCTTGTCGGCGGTGGCCTGCTGGGCCAGCACGAACACGGCTGCGCCGCCCTCGGGGAGTTTGTCGCCGAGCTCCTTCATGAAGTCGTTGTCGATGCCGTAGTCGCTCATCGCGCCGCCGGCCGCGCCCATGGCGCCACCCATCGCCATGCCGAACAGCGGGACGAAGAAGATCATTCCGATCAGCCCGCCCCACAGTGCGCCGCCCAGGGCCCCGCCGGCCACGGCCGACGGCTGGTGCAGCTTGACCTTCCCGTCGCCCTTGTGCTCCACGATCACCACGTCCTGCAGCTCCAGCGCGTGCTCCTTGACCAGGTCGCCGAGCTCTTCGGTCATCTTCTTGGCCGTGTCCAGGTCGTCGTACGCGATGGCTACGAGGTTCGCCATTGGTTCTCTCCACTTCGTCGGGGGGATTGGGCCGACCCTCTCACAGTCGTCTCCGCATCCGGTAGAGATTCGTCTCGGTGAACTCCTGCGAGACGGACATGGCCTGGGTGCCCGGTGGGACGTTCCGCATGGGCTGCGAGCAGTTCTACCCTGAGGAGGCGCCGGTCCGGACGGCCGAGGTGGACGGGTTCTGGATCGACCACCACCCGGTGACCGTGCGCGACTTCCAGGCGTTCGTGCGCGAGACCGGCCACGAGACTCTGGCCGAGCGCGCGCCGACGCAGGAGGAGTACCCCGACGCGGACCCCGGCCTGCTGGTCGCCGGCTCGCTGGTCTTCCAGCCCCCACCGGGCCCGGTGCCGCTGGACGACCACCACCGCTGGTGGGGCTACGTGCCCGGAGCCGACTGGCGACACCCCTACGGCCCCGCCGCACCCCTTGCCCCACGCGCCCGCCACCCGGTGGCGGCTGATGGCCAACCACTGGCAGGGCACGTTCCCGCACCACAACACCGGCGCCGACGGCTGGGTGGGCACCTCGCCGGTGAAGACGTTCCCGCCCAACGGCTACGGCCTCTACGACGTGACCGGGAACGTCTGGGAGTGGACCGCCGAGCACTTCAGCGCGGAGGGGGGCGAGCACTTGTGCTGTGCGCCGGCCAAGCCCGGCGAGTTTCCCCGGCGCGTGATCAAGGGCGGCTCGCACCTGTGCGCGCCCAACTACTGCCTGCGCTACCGGCCGGCGGCGCGGCAGGGTGAGACGGTGGACAGCTCGACCAGCCACATCGGCTTCCGCTGCGTGAGCCGGGCGCCCGTCGTGTAGACGCGCGCGTCAGTCCCGCGCGGGCTCGGCGAGGAGGTCACGGTCCTCGTGGTGCGCGGCGATCTGCACGCTCGCCGTGCCGCTGGCGAGGGTGACGACCACCGGCTGGTCTCCGAGGCGCTTCACCTCACCAGGGGCGGCGGGACGCCGCTCGTCCACACCGTCGGAAGGGACGAGTTCATTACGGAACAACAGGGGGGCTTTGGTCCAGACGAAGACGTCGCGCACCCAGCGGCCGTAGCCCCGCTTCCACTTGGGGCCTATGCCGTCGATCTCTCCGCTCGTCAGGCGCACGGTGCAGCGAAACGAACCGGGCTGATGCTTGACCCAACGCTTGCGGGTGAGGACCCCGGCCAGCAGCAGGGCGACCACGACCAGGTCGACCCCAAGGACGGCTAGCAACGCGACGACCATCTCACGCCCCCTCGCGCAACTCCGCCATCCGCTTCCTCCGCGGACGCCCCACCTCATGGAGCACGATCTTGATCACCGCCGCGAAGGGTACGGCCAGGATGGCGCCGACCACTCCCAGGATCGAGCTGGCTATGAGCACGGCGACGATGGTGGTGAACGGCGACAGCGACACCGCTTTGCGGTAGACGAGCGGGTAGACGACGTAGTTCTCGAGCTGCTGGTAGATCAGCTGGATGACGGCCATCGCGATCGCGGCCGGGGTGCTCACGGTCAGCGCCACCAGGACGAGGATCACCGCGGCGATGGTGGCGCCCACCTGTGGGATCAGGTCCAGGAAGCCGACGATGACCGCAAGCACGATCGGGAACGGCAGCCCGAACGCCCACGCCGACAGCCCGGCGACGGTGGCGGCCACAAAGGAGATCGCGACGTTGCCGATCAGCGAGTCAGAGATGGCGTCGATCGACTCCTCCAGCACCGGCCGCCAGCGTGCCTCGGCACCGGGCTCGGCGAAGCCGAACAGCCAGTCGGTGATCGTCGGGCGCTCCATCAGCAGGAACAGCGCCAGGAACGACAACGTCACGAGCGACAGCACCGACCCGAACACTCCGCCGGCGATCCCAAGCAGGGTGTTGGCCGCATCGGGCAGCCCCTTGGCCAGGTCCGCCAAGGCCGAGCGCACCGTGTCCTCCGCCCCGCTGCTGGTGAGCTTGTCGAACGCCGCCGTCTGGGTGAGCTCATCCCAGTACTCGGGCAACTCGCCCACGAAGTCCTTGATCTGGTCCCACAGCGGGCCCACCGTGATCACCACGATCAGGAACACGACTACGAACAGCCCGGCGAACACCACCAGCGCCGCCCGCCCTCGGCCCCACCCCCGCTTGACCAGCCGGCTGACGACCGGATCCAGGCCCAGCGCAAGGACTGCGGCCACGAAGATCGACAGCAGAGAACCCAGCGACACCAGGGCCAGCCCGACGCCGCCCGCCACCGCGACCGCCAGCAACATCGTGCGCACGCCGATGTTGACCTCGATGCGCTGTGGCGGAGGGCGCTCCGAGGGAGACTCCATGCGGACTAGCCTCATCGAAGCCGGAGATGACCGCAAACTGGCCTACTTGCGTGTAGTTGGTGGTGCGGGCCACCAGCCGTAGCCCCTCACCGCGCGCTGGTCGAGCGCACCTCCACCTCACCGCCCCAGCGCGGCCAGGCGGTCGTGCATGTTCGTCAGGCCGGCGCCGGGCGGATCGATGGACCGGTCGAATCCGGTTCCGGTGTCGCGCACCTCGAAGACGAGCCCATCGGTGTAGGCACCCAGTCGATCCGGTGCCGTGCACCGGCGCATCATCCCTCCGCCGCCGCACTCGTGCGCGTCGCGGCGACGGTGGCAGTCGATGCGGCCCCGCACTCGTTCCAGCACGCCGTGACGCTCGCTCTCGCAGCCGGAGCGTCAAGCGACGAGATCGTCGCCAGCCTCGAGGCCGTGACCCCGGTGACGGGTGCCGCGCGCGTGGTCCAGTGCGCTCCGAAGATGGCACTCGCGCTCGGCTACGACGTGGACGCCGCGCTCGAACGGCGCGATTCGTAGAGCTCGAGGTCGAGGATCAGGCCAAACAGCAGGGCCAGATTCGAGATCCACAGCCAGACGGCGAACGCGATCACGCCCGCCAGCGCGCCGTAGGTCGCGTCGTAGGAGGCGAAGTTGTCCACCCAGATCTCGAACCCCGCGGAGGCCAGGAGCCAGGCCAGCACCGCCGCAAGGGAGCCGGCGCTGATCAGCTTGCGCCGCTGACCGTCGTCACGTGGCGCGAGGTCAAACAGGGCCGCGATCATGATCACAATCACCGCGAGCGCGAGGAGCCAGCGTCCGATCGACCAGATCGTGACCGTCGCGTCCTCGGCGCCGACCGCCTCGCCGATGGCGGTCACGATCGCCTTGGTCGCCACCAGCGCCAGGGCCGTGACCGCGAGCAGCACGAGGCTCACGAACGTCAGCAGCAGTTGAAGCGGGCGTGCCCTCCAGGCTGCGATCGGGTCCTTGTCGTGCACGCGGTAGGCGGCGCGCTGGAACGCCGCGAGGTAGACGGAGGCCACCCAGAGCGTGGTCACCAGGCCCGCGCCCAGGGCCAGGCCCGCGGACCCGTTGCTCTCCACCACGCCACGGGCGGCGTCGGCCGCGACCCCGGCGACATCCACCGAGCCGCCTCCGTCGCGGACGATGGTGTCCACGGCTTCGGTCGTGGCCGGGTGGGATCCGATCAGCCCAAGGATGCCCACGAACGCCGCGACACAGGGCACGGCGGAGAGCAGCCCGTAGTACGCCAGTTCGGCGGCGGTCCCGGTGAAGTGCTCGCGGATCATCCGGTTGACCGCGCGCCACGAGGCGGACAGCAGCGGCTTCGCGCTCACTTCGCTGCAGGCACGTACAGCACCAGCGTGCGCGCGAGGTGGTCCTGGAGGCCACGGCGGCGGTCGTCGACCGCGATCACGAGGAACCCGGCGAAGAAGGGGATGGCGGCCAGCACCATGCCGGCGACGCGCGTGAGGGCACGACGCAGGCTGATCGCATCGTCCCCCTGTGTGCAGACGACCCTGATACCCATCACGCGCGACCCCGGTGTCTGGCCGGTGGTGGACCAGAACGTGGTGAAGTAGCCCACGGTCCACACGACATAGGCCACGCCGCCGGCGGCGACGGCGACGGTCACGACCGCATCGGGGACGTTGAGCACAGACACACCCAGGCCCACGATCACGGCGACGACCGCTGCGGCCAGGTTGATGATGGCGGCGTCGATCGCGAAGGCGATCGCACGTGTGACCAGGCCCGCGTAGTCGTTCACACCGCACCCGTAGGTGGGCGGCGCCGGAGCAGCCGCCGAGTGGTCCGTTCCACCAGGGCGTCGGCGTTGCGGGATCGGTCGCGCACCTCGCCGGCCACCTGGTCGGCGAAGCTGAAGCTCTGCTGTGTGATCGCGTCCGTCACGGCCGGGCTGCGGGCGATCTCGTCGACGACCCGCCACAGCTCGTCGCTCTGGAGCAGCCGCGCTACCACCTCGTCGAGCAGGTGGCTCTCGAAGAGGCTGGCCACCATACGTTCGACTTCGGGGTTCCGGGCAACTTGTTCCAGGACCTCGGCCGCGAGCACCTCGTGCAGCATTGGCTCGATCACGGCGCCGCGAGCCACCTCACGAGCCGCCGCGTCCACCAGCGGGCCGGTCAGAGCGCGTGTCATCGTGCGCTCCGTCCACGGGCTGGCCAGCACCCGGTCGGCGGCTGCCTCGGCCAGCGCGGAGGCCAGCACCGCGTCGAGCGCATCCAGCGTTACCCGGGCGCCCGCCCGCCGGCCCAGGTCCACCGCCCCGGCTGCCGGCCGAAGCGCCACGCGCCCGACATCGACCCCAAGCTGCACACCGCTCCGCAAGAGACCCGAGCCGATCGCCATCGAAGGTGAGTCTCAGCCGACGGGCGAATCAGGGCAAGGTAGACCGCATGCGGGTCCCTGGTGTGTGGGCACCACCGGCCGCCGTGGCCCTCCAAGGGTGGTCCTGACCCCACCCCACGGGTTCGTGCGCGCACCCTCGCCGCGGGTAGCGTGGGACCGTAACGTCCTCGGCGAGCCACCAAACCCGAGGAGGAACGGATGGAAGCACACGCCGACGACGAGATTGGGCCGATCGACATCATCGTGATCGCCTATCCGGCAGGCTCGCCGATGACCGGCGAGGCGATGCCGATCTTCCTCGACCTGGTCGACCGCGGGATCATCCGCGTGCTCGACGCCCTGTTCGTGGTCAAGGCCCCGGACGGGACCGTGTCCGGCTTCGACGCCAGCGAACTGGACGTAAAGGACGTCGGGGACTTCGAGGCCCTGGCCGGCGCATCCTCCGGCTTGCTCGGCGGCGACGATGTGGAGACCGCCGGCGAGGCCCTCGATGCCGGGTCCGCCGCGGTCATGATCGTCTACGAGAACCGCTGGGCCGCTCCCTTCGCCAGCGCGGTACGCCGTAACGGCGGCGTGCTGGTAGCGAGCGACCGCATCCCCGTGCAAGACATTGTCGCTGCCCTCGACGCCGCCGAAGCGGCGGCCTGACGAAAGGAATCACATGCCAGGACTACTCCGTGGAATGGCCCGCACCGCCGTCGTCGCCGGCACGGCGACCAGCGTCTCGAACCGCGTAAGCCGCCGCCAGGCCCAGCGCTGGGGCGAGCAGGACGCCGCGGCCTACGAGGAGGCGCCGCCGGCGCCCCAGGCCGCTGCGCCCGCCGATCCGATCGAGCAGCTCAAGCAGCTCGGACAGCTGCATGAGCAGGGCGTGCTGACCGACGAGGAGTTCGCCGCGCAGAAGGCGAAGATCCTGGGCTAGTAGCCGAAGCCCTGCTTCACCTGCTTGCGCTCGGACGGGTGGGCCCGGCCCTTCTCGTCCAGCGTCCGGCAGGCCTGGGCGATGTCGCCGGCCAGCGTGTCCACCAGCTCCAGGCTGAGCGTCTGCTTGACCAGCGCGCGCATGATCGTGACGTCCTGCGCGTTGGGCGGGAGGGTGTAGGCCGGAACCATCCACCCGCGCTCTGCCGACAGCTGCCAGGCGATGTCGAACTCGTCGTAGGACCGCTTCTCCGCCAGCTTGAACGCCACGAGCGGGAGCCGCTCCTCGTCCTGCCCGATCAGCTCGAAGTCGCCTGTCGCCGAGAGCTGGTCGGCCAGGGCGCTCGTGTTCTTCTGCATGGCCTCCATGACGAAGGTGTAGCCCTGCCGGCCGAGCCGGACCAGGTTGTAGTACTGAGCCAGCACCATCGCCGAGCCGGTTGAGAAGTTGAGCGTGAAGGTGGCGTCCGTCTTGCCCAGGTAGTTCTCGTAGAAGACGAGGTCCTCCGAGAGGTCGCTCTTCTCACGGAAGATCAGCCATCCGATGCCCGGGTAGACGAGTCCGAACTTGTGGCCCGAGACGTTGATGGAGCGCACTGTCTCGAGGCGGAAGTCCCATTCGGAGTGGGGGTAGAGGAAGGGCCAGACGAAGCCGCCGCTGGCGGCGTCGATGTGCAGCGGCACGTGGAGGCCCTTCTTGTCCTCCACCTCGACCAGCAGATCGTTGATACCCCTGATGTCGTCCATGTGGCCGGTGAAGGTCGTGCCCAGCACGGCGGCCACGCCGATCGTGTTCTCGTCCAGGTGCGGCTCCACGTCCTCGGGGCCGATCGTGTACTTGTGCTCCTGCAGCGGCACGATCCGCGGCTCCACGTCGAAGTAGCGGCAGAACTTCTCCCAGACCACGTGCACGTCGCCGCCGAAGATCAGGTTGGGCCGGTCGACGGGCTTGCCGGCCGCCTCCCGCCGCTCCTTCCACTTCCACTTCAGCGACAGCGCTCCG